>CAYGIG010000001.1:0-64679 GCA_964349875.1 uncultured Gammaproteobacteria bacterium
TAGTAGTACTGCTGAAAATAAAACTCGGTGTAACTATTTGTCACTAGTAGATATATTCCAAAAACCGCATAAGGTAACCCTAAAATTAATATTGCCAACGATATTCTTCTAAAATCCAGCTTCTTTTTTAAGCCGTAAATATACAGCCCCAAAATTAAAGGATAAATAATCGCAAAGATATATATATATGTTAAAGAAACAGAAAAAGACAAAAATGAGAGCACTGAAACCAATACCAATTCTTTCAGCCTCCATCCTTTTTTATGAAAGATTTTCAATAACACTAAACCATAAATAGGAATCAGAAGGTAGGAGATTAAAGTCTCAGACAAAAACATCTGCCCCCACCAATATGTCGAGCCCACAAGCATGATCGCGGCGTACAACAAATAAAATCGGCTCTTTACTTCACCAAAACTACTCCTAAAAAGCAGGTAAGTCATTAAAATTGCCATCCAAATTTCCAAAGCAAAAAACAGTCTGAATAATACGAACGATTGCTGGGTAAAAAATGTGCTAATTGAAGCTATAAAATAAGCTCCAATATTATGATGAGTAAAAAATCCAACGTTAGGCAATATTCCTTTATTTATATAGTATCCCCCCAAAATATTATCGTACTCGTCAGGAAAAGTTTCGTGAACCGCACTTATTAGAGTCAGAAACAAAAATATTACGAACAAACAAACCAGCCATTTGTTTCTAGTTACAAAACGAACAGTTTTTTTTAACAATCCAATGCCGCCAAAATAATTAGGCATCTTTTATTTTTTTACTATTCTCTTCTTTGTTCCGTTAATTCCTTTTTTTATTATCTCTCTGCTGCCAGGATCCTTTAAAATATGCCAAGCAGCTGGTGCAACTGAGACAAAGATAATTATTGCAATAATTAGCAGTAAATAATTATCTATACCGGGAATCTGACCTAGGAAAAAACCTAGTAGTGTCACACCGACTGCCCAAGCAAAACCTCCAACCAAGTTATATAGAAAAAACGTCTTATAATTCATGTCCCCTATTCCTGCTACAACCGGAGCAAAAGTCCGGACAAATGGGATAAATCTGGCTAGGATTATGGTTTTCCCTCCATGCTTTTCATAAAACTCTTGTGCTTTAAGCAAGTGCCCCGGCTTAAAAAATTTAGACTCTTCCTTGGTAAATAATTTTTTTCCAAATCTCTTGCCGGTCGTATACCCAACATTATCTCCAATTACCGCTCCTAAAAACACAAAAATTAACAGAGAATATATATCGATAAGTCCGGTTGAAGCTAAAATTCCCGCCGAAATCAACAGTGAATCACCTGGTAAAAAAAATCCGACCAATAGACCCGACTCAGCAAATACTATTAAAGAAACCAATCCCACCCCAACTATACTTCTCAGCGAGGGATCAACCGACTCAATAATGTGTTTTATATCAAATATTCCAATAGCCATAATACCCGAAGAATTCTACACTACCAAAACCAAAATTTACCACGACCAAAAAGCGGATAATACCGCAAA
The DNA here is from genome assembly GCA_964349875.1 of uncultured Gammaproteobacteria bacterium. Taxonomy (GTDB): domain Bacteria; phylum Patescibacteriota; class Microgenomatia; order CAYQLK01; family CAYQLK01; genus CAYQLK01. Next base: position 1,509 of record CAYGIG010000001.1, read on the forward strand.
ATCACCTTTCCTAAAACCATATTTTCTTCTATCCACCCAAATTCTCTCGAGTCAGTAGTAAAACTTTCATTCAAACCCATGACAAAAACCTTACCATTTTTTTTATTCACCACTCTTTTCAACAGCCTTCTATTTCCACCTCTTGGATCACAAAAAACCACATCGCTACCTACTTTAATTGACCCAAAACTAACTGAAATCAAAAAATCACCCTGAAAATAATCAGGCTCCATACTTCTCCCCTCAACCAAAAACCTCATTTAATTTAAAATTTGATTCTCTCTTACACCGCAGCCTTAGCTTTTTCAAACATTTCAGCTATCTCATCCACTGCCTTAACTAATCTTTGTGCTGCATCCAAATGGGCATGTTGCTTGTTTTCTGAAATTAACTTAGCCGTATTCCAAACTTTATTATGCAAATCCGGAAACTTCTCTAAATGTTCCGGTTTGAAAAAATCAGTCCACAAGGTCAATATTTCTTGTTTGCAGATTCTGGCATGTTCTTCCTTCGTAGTAACCATTCTCACAAAACTATTCATATCAGACGGTGCCATTTCTTTTGGCAAGGCTAAGATTTTCTCAACCATCTTTAATACCGTTGCAGCTGCTATTTGAGCCGGTTTTGGATCATAAATACCGCATGGCACATCGCAATGTGCGAACACTTTGTTGGAGGGTTTAAATATATTAATCATGTCAGTAATTATACCTCTGATAACAAAAGTACAATATAATCATTAAGAACTATTCCATAAGAGTGCACAAACACATAAAAAAAATATTTTCCTTATTAAAAGGCCACAAAACCCTAACAGCAATTCTCATCCTTGCTGCGCTGCTGAGATTCTATAATCTTGCAAATAATCCAGTTTCTCCATACTGGGACGAAGTTTCGATCGGTTATAACGCCTATTCAATTTCTCAGACCGGAAAGGACGAATGGGGTGAACCTTTACCGCTTCTCTTTAAAGCATTTGGAGAATACAAACTACCAGGTCAAATTTATTTAACCGTTCCTTTTGTAAAAATCCTTGGACTCAACGATTTTTCGATTAGATTGCCATCCGCCGTTATGGGAATACTGGCAGTATTTGCAATTTATTTACTGACATCACAGCTGGCCCAAAAAATTACTTCGTCACGATACTCACACAAAATTGCTTTATTTTCTGCACTTCTTCTGGCCATTTCCCCTTGGCATTTGCAATTTTCAAGAGCCGCTTTTGAAGCCAATTCCGCTATTAGTTTATATGCCTTTGGTTTGTATTTCTTATATTCCGGTCTCAAAAAACCCCGCAATTACATATATGCGGCTATTATTTTTGGCCTCTCATTCTACTTTTATTATCACGTTAGAATAATTATTCCCTTAATCGCTATTTATTTTTCGATCGCTTATTTCAAATTACTTTTCAAAAATCTACGCACCATTTCAGTTGCAGTTATCTTCTTTTTGATAATTACTCTACCTATTATTTACTCTGCTTTTACACCCCAAGCACTCAAACGTTCCGAAGAAGTTTCAATTATTGATATTACCACTCCACAAACAAATCCGGATTTTGTCAAAGCCTACGCTAAATACCAAAATCTGTCAGTAATACCGAACAACTTTAAAGACAAACTTGCTTGGACAGACGTTCTTTTCGAGTATTACCTTCGCCACTTAGATTTTAACTTTTTGTTCACCACAGGCGACCCTCACCAGCCTCGCCACAGCACTACCAATCACGGCCTCCTGTATTATTTCCAAATTCCGCTCCTCCTTACCGGCCTTTTCCTGCTTATCCGCAAACATTCAAAGGAGTCAATCTTTGTTATTTTTCTTGGCGCAATATTTCCATTGTCGGCAATTTTTTCCGACCTCACTCCTCACGCACTCAGATCTTCCTTGGGTTCATTTAATTTATCTCTCTTGAGCGCATTTGGAATGTTACCGTTTTTAAAGCAAAGAATTATCAAGAGCATTTCAATAATAATTATTACTTTATCTGTTGGTTTTTATTTGTTTCAATACCACGCAGTCGCACCAAAAACGACTTCACAAGCTTGGGGATATGGCCACAAGGAGTTGTTTACATATCTCCAACCTCATACAGAACCAATAATTATCTCAGGCGCTTATTGGAATCCTTATATATATTTCCTCTACTACAACCACATTAATCCTTCAGATTATCAAAAACTCGATATTAAAAAAACTCACTTCACAAACTACTTTTTTGCAGGCGCCGACTGGGACGGACGTGGTGCATTAAGTAATAACTTAATCAAAAGCCAACTTCAAGCCGGAAAAAACATTTTAGTTCTAACCCCCACGGACGATTTACGAATTACTATTTTCCGTACTTTATTGCATACAATTTACGACAAAAATAATTCGCCGATATTTTTAATTTACGAAACATACTACTAAAACCACTCACACCCACTCAATGGAAATACGAAACATCACCAAACATAACCTCTTTTCTGTTAATTTACCCTAATTTTTTTCTTACCTCTTACTTCTAACGTTTTTTTGTTCTTAGTTTTTTTATTTTCCAACTTTGCAATCCAAACCATACAAACTCCAATCAACAGAAACGCCATCAAAGACAAAAAAGGAATATTTATAAATCCAAAAAACTCAAAATACTTAGTAGTACAAGATACCCCAAGCCGACACGGCGCCAAATTTTCCGCAATCACTCCAGCATTAAGCAGCACATGGTAAAAAGCCACCAATCCCCCGATTATCGTTAGCGGTAAGGCATATAAATACACTTTATAATCCCGTCTAAGCATCGCAATCAACAATATAACCGTTAATGGATATAAACAAATTCTCTGTATCCAACATAGCTCACAAGGCGCAAACTTTAGCACCTCGCTAAAATACAAACTTGTAACCGTTCCCGCCAAAGCACAAAACCATGCAATATAAAGCAAATAACTTTTCATCGACTGTAATAATAAACCATAAAACAAATTTTGTCTTTTTTAGTCTTCATAGAGCATAATAACCCGCATTATGATTAAAGTCGAAAATCTTTCACTTGGACATCAGTTTGGAAACCTGTACGAAAATGCTAATTTTTTAGTTGGTACAAACATCAAAGCCGGCCTCGTCGGGCCCAATGGTAGCGGCAAATCCACTCTTCTCAAGGCCATTATTGGCCAAATCGAACCTTCAGAGGGCAAACTTACCGTAATCGGTACGGTTGGATACGTTCCTCAAGAGATCAAATCAGATGCCGAATTAGAAAAAAGCAAAACAATCAGAAGCTACATCGATCCACACAACAACCACCCTGATCATGAACTATCAAAAATCCTTTTCGGCCTAGAACTGGAAAACTTAGAATTAGAAATGGCGCCGCAAAAGCTTTCTGGCGGCCAGAAAACCAAACTCTGTCTGGCAAAAGCTCTACTGGCTAAACCAGACGTACTCTTACTCGACGAACCCACAAACTTTTTGGATGCCAAGGGCAAAACTTGGGTTATGAATTTTTTAGCACATTACCCAAAAACCCTCCTCATGATCTCTCACGACTTAGAACTTTTAGACAAACACATCGACAAGATTATCTCGATTAATCCTCAATTCAGAACAGTTGATGAGTACAAAGGCAACTACTCGAAGTATTTAGTCGCCAAACAACAAAACGATGATCTACTTAAAAGAAGCGTAGAACAGGAACAAAAACATATCAAAAAACTCAAAAAAAGCCTTACTCTCTACTCTCAGTTCTCACGCAAAAAAAGTGTCCTATCCAAACGTATCGACCGCCTAGAAGAAGAATTGCCTGAACTGCCAAAAGATGTTCAAAAACTCAAAATCAACCTTCCCACTCCTTCCAATGTTGGCGAAATTCCAATCAGCATCAAAGGAATCAATAAAACATATGGAGAAACCAAAATTCTCTCTGACTTTTCTCTTTCTATAATTCGCGGCGAAAGAATAGCCTTAATCGGCCCAAACGGTGCTGGTAAAAGCACAATTATTAAGATACTGACAGAAACATCTAAGCCAGATTCTGGTGAAATTACCAAAGACGACAACCTAAAAATCGGCTACTACTCCCAAGAGTTTGAAACGTTCGATTTTGAAAAAACTCTTAGCGAAACCGCGACTGAAGTAAGCGGCATGTCTGAATTTTCAATTCGTCCTTTTTTGGCTAAATTTATGTTCACAGGCAATAAAATTTATCAAAGAATTTCTACTCTTTCTGGTGGAGAAAAAACCAGATTTTCAATTGCCCTAATAATGCTTAGCAACAACAATCTACTCATCCTCGACGAACCCACCACATATCTTGATGTCGTCTCACAAAAAGTAATCCTTGAAGCAATCAAGAGTTATATTGGGGCAATGTTAATTGTCAGCCACACCGAAGAATTTATTACCCAACTCGAACCAAACAGAGCAGTTATTATGCCTGAAGGAATAGTTCGCCATTGGTCACCCGAACTGGTGGAAAAAATTTCCGACATCTAGGATAAAAATTGTATAATCGACCCACATTTCACTATGAAGATCTCTTATCTCGCCACAGGAATTTTTTTTCTAGTTATTGGACTATTTGCCGGAGCTAAATTCTTTTCATCGCAAACACCTATACCTTTAAACACAGACAAAGGTATTAATAATTTAGAACTAATCAATCCAATCTATGGATTTGACCTCGAAATCGACAAATCCGACCCAAAAGTAAGTCTCATCAAACAAGACATAGAAAACCTGTTAAACGAAAAAACTTCGCACAGTAATTACAACCCAATCGGGGTGTACTTCAGAGATCTTAGCTACGGCGGAGCTACTTTTGGTATACATTCTGACACATTTTTTACTCCGGCAAGCCTCTTCAAGCTTCCTCTTATGATGGCATATTTCAAAAAAGCTGAAACAAATCCTGATTTTCTTCAAAAAAAAATCGTTTATACAGCCGACAAAAACACCAACAGCTCAGAGCATTTTAAGGACATCGAATATATTAAACCGGGACAGAACTACACCATCCAAGAACTAATTGAACATATGATTATTAATTCCGACAATGAAGCAACACTATTGCTAATGGAAAATATTGACCAAAAAACCACCAACCAAACCTACTTTGACCTTGGTATTGTGATTCCGGAAAACGATCCCAACGCTGAGTTCGTTACAGTTAAAAACTATGCTTCATTTTTTAGAATTTTATACAATTCAACTTATTTAAATGAAGAGTTCAGTGCCAAAGCTTTAAGTATTCTTTTACAAGCTAATTTTAGCCAGGGACTTACAAAACAACTTCCGCCGAACACCAAGGTTGCTCACAAATTCGGCGAAAGATCCGACATGGACAAACAGGTCAAACAGCTTCACGACTGCGGAATTATCTATTACCCTCACCATCCTTATGTCCTCTGCGTAATGACTAAGGGCGACGATTTTGAACAAATGGCTCAGATGATTCAAAACATATCCAAAACCGTCTACGATGGAATGAAAAAATTCTACTCATTCAACAAATCCGGAGTAAGGCTTTAAACGTCAAATGAATGTTGAAATAATTACCTTTCTAATAATCTCACTCAAAATTTTAGTTCCTGCCTCAATGATTATTTTTCCACTTATTGGATTATGGGGTAATTATTTCCTCGATATTATCGATGGAGACTTGCTTCAAGGCCTCGGAATGTCCGATTATTTTTATCAAACCGTCGACAAATCAGCTGACTTTGTTTCATACATTTTTATGCTCCTGTTGGGTCTGAGATGGCATATTCGTAAAACGATTTTAATTCTTTTTATATATAGAATAATCGGTCAAATTCTCTTCTTTATCACCCGCAACGAATCAATCTTTTTCTACTTTCAAAACTTTTTAGAGCCTCTAATGCTTATCTATGTACTGTTAATTTGGAAGCAAAAATCCGAAAAAGCAGCTTATCTTACCTATAAAAAACATTGGAAAATTATTTGGACAATAGTTATCGCCTACAAGCTTTGGAATGAATGGTACCTGCATCTAGCCAACATCGATCTCTCCACCATATTCTTCGGTTTTAATGGCGGACACTAAATAACAGTCATAATCTTCACTACAACAACGGCTGCCCTAAATCAAATTAGTTTCTGTTAAGCACAAGCTTTACAATCTTTCTTGTGTGTCATTAGCAAATAAACTGCTGAGACACCAACAAGGATATAAACTACCTTCTCAGCCATTGGAACTGAACCTACTACTGCACTTACTAGATTAAAATCCAATAAACCCACCAGTCCCCAATTAACTCCACCTACAACTGTAAGCAAAAACGCTACCATGTGTAACATTTTCATATACTCATTCACCCCCAATCTTCAATATCTATCTACTAATTATTATATTACTCCCATTAATCACTAAAAACTTTATATTCTAGTTAATAAAAGACTCTACAATCCCTCGTCTCTGTTAGAGTTAAAATATGGATAATTTGATTAATATCTGCCCACACTGCAATTCCCCTGTTACAACCACCGACTACTTTTGCCCAAATTGTGGCAAACCCATTCGTCGCAAACCACAAAACCTCTCCATCAATCGGCAAATTATTGTCTACCTAATCAGCTTCCTTTTACCTCCTCTTGGGCTCTGGCCGGCTTTCCGATATCTCAAGGACGATAATCCCAAAGCCCACACGATCGGATATATCGCAATTGTGTTAACAATCCTTTCCGTTATCATCAGCATCTGGAGTACTTATGCAATTATTGGAGGAATTAATCAGGCAATTAACTCACAGCTAAATTCCGGCTCTTACTCTGAACTTGGATTTTAATTTGTAAAAGATACACATAGATAAAAACCAGACCAATCAAAAACACAAAAAGGACAAGCTTAAAGACTAACAGTCACCCGCATGAAGGTAGCAGGTATTGAAGTGCCGCCGTCAGTGCTTTTGTTTTGGTTCTTCGCCAGCTCCAAGAGTTGGCTGTGTAGCTCCTCTATTCTTCCACTCTCCTTAGCCGCTGCAACAGCATTCATTGTTGGCCCATAAAATCGTTCCAATAATTCTACAAATTCTTCCGGATTTTTATCATTCGACACAAAAGAATATGTGTCTTTGACCATGGATATTTTCTCTTTGGGCACACCGGCCTGACTAAAACGCTCGATGATGTGATTTTCCACACCCCATGTCATTGGACTAATGAATCCTTCAGGTGGTGGAGGTGTAAATGCTGCGCTTATCGCTAACAGTTGTGATACGAACGAAGTCGGATCATTCGGGATCCAATTACCCATCACGATGCGACCACTTGATTTTGTAACCCGAACCATTTCACGGGCTACATCGAAAGGCTTGGGAGCAAACATGGCGCCGAATATAGAGATGGTTAAATCAAACGAATGATCACTGACTCCCTGCAAATTGCATGCATCTCCCTCTTGAAATGTTAGTCGGCTGAGACCTAAGTCTAGAGCTCGCTTGTTTCCGGCATCAACAAGATTCTTAGCAATATCAATCCCTACAACCTCAGCTCCCAAAAGAGCTAGGGGAATCGCGGTAGTGCCATCTCCGCAACCAAGGTCCAAGACCTTTATTGGCGGTGCTATCCCAAGTGACTTAACAAGTGCTTCCCCAGATTGGCGCATGAAAGCAGCAATTTCAGTAAAATCGCCTTTCTCCCACAACGCTTTGTTTGGATTTATTGTGTTGTCCATAAAATAATTATTTCACAAAACGAAAAGATATAACACTTATAGCTATAGCGAGGAGTTTTATGAGTCACAATCTTGAACCTAGCTCCTCGACTAGGATGTTCGCTTCGCGAAGAATAGTTAACCGCATTATTGAAATAGGTACTCGAATTTTTAAGATTTTTGATATTTTTTATCGTAAATCACCCATAAAACCCAGGCATTCGTAAACCAAGCCACAATAGCCAACAAATCAGCCAAAGTAATCGGTATTCTTCCCATACTCGTTAACCCGTTATCTAAGTCAAATAAACCAAAAATAATTATCGCAAGTATTACGCCAATGAAAAACTCAAGAAAAAGAAATAAACCAATTTTTCTATTCAATAATTTCTTATTGCCCCACCGAAACGGAACCACAAAATCCCAATAAGACCAATAATTATTAGTTTTATCCATCACAATCAAATTATAGAGAAAATTTACAAGGAAAATATAAAAAATACAAAGGCTTTGAAACAAATCCTCTAGAAAATAGTCGGCAAAGCCATTCTGTAGCTTTAGCGAAAGATGGCTCGCTAAGTGGAATGATTTTAGAACTGCCGATTGGTTGGAAATAGTTGAATTCCCCGATTATGTACTGAAGGAAACTCAACAATTTCTCACAAAATAGGAACTTGATATAATACTTTTTACGAGCAAAAACCAATGAGGTAAAGATGGAATCGACTTATGCTCCTTGTTTAGGCCATTTCCAGGCATACCAAATAATCAAGAATAGCAGTAAACTTTCAATAATCGTTCCAAAGATATAATACCCCCATTCTCCGATACAAGCACCAAGCGTGGTCACAATATAAAATATGCTAATAATGATGTTAGTACTGCGATTTACTTTTGGCTTAAGCACCAAAGACAGGAAAATCATCACGCTGGGGATGGCTATATAGAGCGTGGTAAAGAATAAAAATGTTTGACTAATCTGAAAAACAAACATTTTCCCATCCATTATTCCTTCAATAATCCCAGGTTTCATCAATGAAAAAATATCCACATATGCATATAAAAACATTACAGCTATCCATAATGCTGAAATCTTGAGCTTTACATTTACTTTCACATCTTCCAGATTTCTTGTGGTATCTCTGTTTGAATTCATTTTTTACTTCCTTTCCCCGCGTCTGATTTGTCAGACAGAGAAGCGATCGCAGATGGATTGAATCCTTTGACTATCAGCCACACTGCCAGAACCATTTCCTGAAGAGCAATAGAAGCGGCCAAAATCATTGTCACTCCAGCTATAGCAAAGGCAGGTCCGTGATATAAGGCGCTAAATACAGCAGTTAAAAGTAGGAGACAGCTGACAATACCCCAAACTGACAACCAACGTGGAACCAGTTTTGTTTGGTAAAAAATTAGGTAGTAAGCAACGGCACCTAGAGAAAAAGCGATGACGGCAAAAATAAAGCCAGATACATCACGAGCTGTAAGTATGAAATTTCCCAAGGTTTGAAAATATGAATTATTGGGGCTCCCCGCCTTTAGATATTCTTGTCCGAGAACAATAAGCGACAATGACCCAACAGCGGAGACAATATAAAAAACAGACTCAACGGTGCGAAAAACGACTGAAGTTAGAGCAAGGTATGGATTATATTTTTTTAGAATCGGATAAAGACAGATAGCAATACTCACCGAGGCGAGTGCAGAGAGAAAGACTAACAATGAGCCTGTCTTTATATCTACAGCATTTGAGGAGACTAGACTAAGCCAGTTTGGAGAATTAAGGACTGAACCAATAAAACTAGTGCCGATAATATTGACGACGGTAGCTATTATAAATAACACACCAACTGTCCTTGCGATTTTTATATTTGTATTCATTTTCCCTTCCACAAGTCAATTATATTATATGCAAAAAAAGTCAATCCTGAGGCCAAAAACTATATCAAAATATATCAGCTCCTCGACTAGGATTCGAACCTAGAACCTACCGCTTAACAGGCGGGCGCTCTACCGTTGAGCTATCGAGGACTATGCGCTAACTTCGATAATTAGCTTCAAGATTCTACCACTCTGACACCCGTTTGCAAAACCTCATTTTTTCCCGATTTTCCAGTTTACTGTATAATGCAAGACATGTTCAAAAATATAGCTATCACAGCAATCACTATTTCTACTTTATTAAGCCCTTCGATGGCAATAGCTAGCGATGAAAGTGAAAATCGCTCAACTGAAGTTCAGGAAAAACGAGCAGAAATAAGATCGAATATTGAAGAAAAACGCGAAGAAATTAAAAACAAAGTTGAGGCTAAAAAAGAAGAAATTAAATTAAAATTCGTCGAAAAAAGAACCGAAACAGCAAATAAAGTTATTGAACGCCAAGCCAAACACGCAGACAATCTTGACAACATTATCCAAAGAGTCCAAGCCAGAATAGAAATCCTAAAAACCGAAGGTAAAGACACCGCTGCAGCCCAAACTGAATTAGACAAGGCCAAAAGTACTCTAGCTGAAGTCTTAATTAGCATCACCACTTCTACCGATATTCTCAACTCAATTACCACAGACAACATTGACACAGAATTTCCAAAACTCAAAGACTCCATAAGACTGACTCACCAAAAACTCGTCGCAACCCAGAAAGCAATTCGTAATTCAATTAATGAAATGAAGAAAGTATCTGACCCGACTACTAAAGACGATTCAGAAAGATCTAAAAAAGAATAATGACTACCAAAAAACTTCTTATCGGAATAGCTCTAGTGTCCACACTCGCCGCTTGCTCTAGTTCCAAAGTTTCTAATGATGACATAAAACAGCTTGATACCAACAATTCTTCTTCTGAAACTCAAACAGACACACAAATGTCTGAATCCACAGAAACGACAGACATTGATAAAGATCTAAATTCTCTTCAAATCACCGACCCAACTCAAGAGCTCACGACCTCCGAAAAGTAGGTTCTCACTCAAATTCCTTCGTAATTTCGGCTAGGCTCATTACTTCAGTCAGTTTGAGCTACAAGCCTGCGTTTCAGGAAACCTGATGCTAAGTTCCTCATTCAACAGGATTTTCGATTTCTTTTAAGGAAGGGAAGAATGATCGTTTTTGTTTTATCAAAACTAAGCTTTGCTTAGAGTGAATTGAAGGGAAACCTTGGTGTCCCTTCAGGTTTAGAACTCCGCATAATCCCGCAACTTCTTTGCCCGAGACGGATGTCTTAATTTCCTAATAGCCTTAGCTTCGATTTGTCTAATTCGCTCACGTGTAACCCCAAATTCTTTTCCAACTTCTTCCAAAGTCCTCTGTTTTCCGTCTTCCAAGCCGAAACGGTATTCCAATACCTTTGCCTCTCTTGGTGTCAGCGTAGAAAAAACTTCCGCAATATGTTCTTTAAGTAGAGCTGCTGATGCTTGCTGGTCCGGCGAAGCAGTTTCATCGGGAATAAAATCACCCAATCTTGAATCCTCTTCTTCTCCGACTGGTTTTTCAAGACTCGTTGGTACTTGGCTCACTTTAATGATTTCACGCACTTTTGTAACTTCGATTTCCATTTCCCTAGCAATTTCTTCCGCGGTTGCTTCTCTCCCCAAATCCTGCATCATTCTTCTGCTCACACGACCGTATTTATTAATTGTCTCTACCATATGAACAGGAATACGAATTGTTCTTGCCTGGTCAGCGATTGCACGCGTTATAGCCTGTCTTATCCACCAGGTAGCATAGGTAGAAAACTTAAAACCGCGATGATAATCAAACTTGTCTGTCGCTCTCATCAGTCCAATGTTCCCTTCTTCAATCAAATCCAGTAGAGTCAGTCCGCGATTAACGTATTTCTTGGCAATCGACACAACCAGTCTTAAATTAGAAGAAATTAGTTTCTGTTTAGCTGCAGCTGAACCAGCCTCAATAGCTTTAGCCAGTGCAACTTCTTCTTCATATTTCAGCAAAGGTACTTTTCCTATTTCTCTTAAGTACATTCTTACGGGATCAGAAACACCCAAATCTTCAGAAACAACAACTTCGTCAGTCTTTTCCTCCGCACCTTCTACTTTTTCAATCGTGTCAAAAACATCAACCCCAAGGTCGATCAATTTTGCATACAGCTGATCCAAATCTTTAATATGATCTTCAGGCTTTTCAAAAACTTTAAATATCTCATCCTGAGTCACATAACCATTATCTTTACCTTTTTTAACTAGTTTTCGGATTTGAAGTTTCAGTTTTTCCTCCAAAGCTGATCTAATCGGCTTGATAACTGCAACCTTAGGAACTTTTGGCGCCTTAGGCTCTTTTATTGAAGCGCTTATTTTGGCCACTTTTGCTTCTTTTGGCTCTTTTTTAATTTTTGCAATTTTGGGTTGTTTTTTTGGTGTGGAAATTTTAGCCATATTTTTAGATCTTTTGTATTGACCTTAGTTTTTTAGATAATCTGGTGAACTTCCGGCTGTAGGTCGCAAGGTCGTGAACCTTACCCGAAGCATCCAATTCTTTCAACTGATGTGTAATTGTATCCAAATTTGCTTTTAATGCAAGCGTGCAAAGCTGAACCGCTGACTTTTCCAAGGAGACATTATAACCATGAGCCTCATCAATCACTTCAGAAAGATCCAATAAACACAGCTTATCAGCTCTTATGATGAGGTTTTCCGGCAAACTGTTTATAAACCTTGATTGGTCGAAATACTCTTTTTTATCCTCGGACTTATGGAACTTGCCAGCACTTCTAAAAGGTTCATATTCAACCAAAAGTGTATAAATCTCTTTAATCTCCGAGTCCTCTATATCTCCGATCTCCGGCCAAACGGTCAGTCCGCAAGAATAATCCCCAATCTGCAATAAGTGTGCCAAAAAGTATTCTTCCAGTCCGGATTTCTGCAAGTTCGAATTATCTAAGACTTTTTTAGCTTCGACTTCTTCGCCTCTGGAAAAGTCGCTCAGAGAATCAAGTGATCTGGATTTTGTTTTACTCATACTGCGCATTATTACGTCCTCGCTGGTGTCCAATCGCTCAGCTAAGATCTTTACATAATGGTTTTTAACAATTTCATCACTAATTCCCGACAGCACTGGCAATAGCTCTTGTCCTATTTTTCTTTTTCCCTCGCTTGTTGTCCTATCAAAACTTCTAAATGCCCAGTCTATATAGTAGTCATATATTCCCTGCGCGTTTTTTATCGCCTCTTTCCACCCAGCCAAGTTAGTTTTTACCATCTCATCAGGATCTTTTACTCCTGACAAGGTAACCACTTTAACTACCAAACCGACGCTTTCTGCCAACTCTATCCCTCGTCTAGAAGCTGTATCTCCCGCTGTGTCCGAATCAAAACATATCAAAACATTCTCGGTAAGTCTTTTAATTACTCTTAATTGCCCATCGGTCAAAGCCGTTCCGCCGGTTGCAACCACATTCTTGGTTCCTGCTAAATACGCAGAGACCATATCAAACTGCCCCTCGACCAGTACCACACTATTTTCTTTGGCAATGTGCTTCCGTGAAAGGTGTATTCCATACAATAAGTTCCGCTTCGAAAACATCGGCGTCTCAGGAGTGTTCACATACTTTGCCTCTTTTGGATCACTCATTAAAGTCCTTCCCGAAAATCCAGCCAACCGTTCCGCAATATCACGAATGGGAAACATCACCCTTCCGCGAAACCGATCATAAAATCCTCCCCTGTCTTTACTGACAACCAGTCCCGACATTGCAATATCGGCCTGCGAAAATCCTTTTTTTATCAGCATGTTTATTAAAGAATCCCAAGAATTCGGTGCATATCCAAGCTCAAAAGTTTTTATATCCTCGACTTTTAACCCTCTTTCCTTTAGATATTTTCGAGCTTTCTCAGCCACTGGATGTGTTAGTAATATTTTGTGATAAAAATCTTTGGCAGCCTCATTAATCGACAACAATGTTTCTTTTTGTGTGTCTTTTTGACCTCTGAATTTCTTTTCCAGTACAATCCCAGCTCTTTTGGCTAATTTTTCCAAAGCTTCTGGAAAATCCAATCCTTCAATTTTTTCTAAAAAAGTAAATACATCTCCGCCCTCGCCGCAGCCGAAACACTTCCACGTTCCCCTTTCAGGATTAACCATAAATGACGGAGTTTTTTCCCCGTGAAACGGACACAATCCTTTCATATTTCTGCCCGAGCTTTTTAGCTGAACATATCCCTTGATAACTTCAGCTATATCCGTCCTATCCTTTACCTGGCTTACCTGGTCTTGCATACCTAAAGGAATATATCACAGCAGCCCATATAACCCAAAAATTTAACGGCTTTGCAAAAGCCTTTATCAGTTGTACACTAACCTCAAGCAGTGTTTCCTTAAATAAGAATCTCTGCTGCACATTTCAATCACTAAGGAGGAATTAGAAAAAAATCTTAACCGAGCACGAATCAGGAAGGGATGGGAATTCTAGGCAAGGAAAAAAGGTCTAGGATAAACCATAACCGACGAAGGGGGCACCACTTGAGCAAAGAGATCGCCCAAACGGTCGGAGGCAAACGCTTTGCAGTGCTTCTCGCACTGATTGCTGTCTTCGCTGTTTTGGCAAAGTTCCTAGGGTAGGCCAAAAACCAACAAAGGGGCACCGTTTGAGTAATAAAGAGATCGCCCAAACGGTCGGAGGCAAACGCTTTGCATGGCTCGTCGCCATCATCGCCGCTTTCGCTGTTTTCGCAACCATCGGCAGCCAGTGGCGTCACGCCTCGGCTTCCGAACTCAGCCCCGCCGACAACTCGCAGACAGTGCTTATGCCGTCTACGGCTAGCACCTCTGCCGATAGCGTGAACCTTCCCGACATCCGCGGCAGCACCGATGGTGCAATCGCCACAGTCGCTAACTTCACGGAAGTCGTCGGCTCCACTGTCTCGACCGTCAACGTCCCGCTCATAGCCGAACCTGGCTTCTGGGCATTCGTTGCCGCAACCGTCGCTTTCGTCGTACTCCTACGAGTCGTCACACTTGGCACTCTCGTGGAATGCGCCGACCCTCGTTACGTCCGTCGTCAAGACCTCGGCATGTACGGTCACCGCGCGCGGAAGGGCAACAGCCCGCCCAACTCGCTCGCAGCCCGCTCGACTTGGCTTCGTACTACTGACACTTCGGGGACAAGCAAACGATCCGGGCTTAAACGTGCATCGCACGTGACTATTACCCGCGACACGCTGCTGTCCGCGAACACCACGACGACCTCGCGCAAGACGCATGCTGTCACCAGCGCGATCTTCGGTCGACTACACGCCGCCTTCATCACATTCGTCGGCGCCGTCAGAACCTCGATTTCGTATTTCCGAAGGGCCATCGCCTCAGCCGGAACGGCCATGATTTCGTCGCTCAAGCGCTTTGGAGCAGGATCCGCGTATCCGCTCATCGCACACAAGTCATTCGTCCGCGTCGCCAGCGCCAGTCGCACATCCGCCTTCGCGACTCACAGGCAACTCAGTAAGTCCGAATTCCTCCACCATATCAGCTTCGACAGCAACGCCGGCAAACGCGCCGACAGCCAAAACAGTGGCTGGCTCTCGAACCTGATGAACTCGCTGTACGGAAACGGCCCTTCGCCGGCTCTCGTGCTCCGACTCTAAGACGTCCCACTCCGTCCCCAAGAGGGAGGGTTTGCGCCTAATAAACGCGCCCGCTTGCACCTCAACCTCCTAAAAAGAGGCGTCTTACTTACCCCAATAGTGGGAACAAAGGCTTACCAAGCACCTTGCTCAATGCTAATGGACTTCTCCATTATGCTTGGATTTGCCAGCGTTACCCGTCCCTCGGGCCCGTTTCGGATTAACCTCCGACCGGGCCCCCTTTCTTGCCCAAATCTCTCAATATTTCCCTTAATCAGCTTTATTTTTTACTTTTTACTCAACCCATACTTTCCTTTAACGATTTTACTGTGAACGCCTTTTGACGAGCGACGGCGAGGCAAGGAGCTCGACGCTAGCAAGCCAAAGAGCTGAAGTGAACAGTGAAATCAAAAAACATTGTTTCTACGAAGTAGAAAACTCCTATTAATGGAAAACGAAAACTAATTTTATATTTGGATTTTTGAAAAATCCGTCCTGGAAACGGCAATCTTAAACCACGATGTATATTTGTTGGGACTTCTCTCAATCTCTTTCTTCAAATCACCCATACTAATCCAAAGATAATCATGAGCCTCGTTTTTATTAAGAATCGGATTTCCTTCATAAATGCCTATAAAAATATGATCAAATTCGTGTTCAAACAGTCCCTCAAATTCCGTTTTGTAAACAAAACTATCAACCTCTCTCAATTCACATTCAATCCCCATCTCCTCCTTCAGTCTTCTTTTTGCCCCAGCTATTGTTTCTTCCCCTACTCTCGGATGTGAGCAGCAGGTATTTGTCCAGAGTCCGGCAGAATGATATTTATCTAACGCTCTTCTCTGTAATAATGTTTCACCTTTGGAATTAAATACAAAAACCGAAAACGCACGATGCAGCCTCCCAGCGCGATGGATATCCATCTTTTCGCCAGTACCTATTTGCTTATCGTCTTTATCAACGAGAATTATTATTTCTTCCCTCATCCTGTGGCAAAATTATTCCGTGGTCTTACCGTCAAAATGTTCTTCCTGCTCCTCGGCGTCTTTTTTGGTGTGTCTGACAATTCCATCTTGGTGCTCAGGAGGAGAATAAACTGTATAAAGCTTTAGTTCATTATCTCCAGAATTAATCACGTTGTGCACACATCCCGCAGGAATAACTACCGCATAATCTGCACCTGCCTCTTGTTCTACTCCGTCCAAAACTACTTTGGCTGTACCCTGCTCAAAACGAATGAACTGATCTAGTGTGTGAACTTCTTCCCCTATTTCTTCGCCAACAGCTATCGACATCAGTACCAACTGGCTATTTTTGCCCGTATAAAGCACTCTGCGAAAATCAGTATTTTCCAGTGTCGCTTTCTCAATATTAGTCAAATATCCTTTCATAAATATTCCTTTCTTTGATTATTCTGTCTTATATTTTATATTGTACCCACTACAAGAGAAACTGTTAGTGTCTCTTTAGAGTGTCTGGCGGAGAGGGAGGGATTCGAACCCTCGGTAAGGATTAACTCCCTACAGCGGTTTAGCAAACCACCGCACTAGGCCACTATGCGACCTCTCCTAATAATTCACCCTACTTAACAGGTCGAACAAGGTTCTCAAACTTTAGTTTGAGGTTCTTATGCGACCTCTCCAAAATTTTTAGTCGAAAAGGCTGAACAAGAATCCAAAATAAAATTTTTGATTCTTCTGCGACCTCTCCTTGTTGCCTATTCAGGCCGATATATTCTACCTGAGATTAACTTAAGTGTAAAAAACGAAAAAATAGTCTCGCAGAAAAAAACCTCAAGTACTACAATATTCCTACGCTAAAAGCCATAATTGTTTCCCGCAAAGGCTTACCCGCAACATCAAACCTATACAAAAAAAATCAAATCAAAACTAGAAATAGTTGAGAGCAACCAAAAAGCCGATTTTATTCTTAATTTTGTCGCTCATATCTCAAATTCTTTTACTTCTAAGTGATTCCATGGAAACTTGCGTAACAGATCAATCACTATTCGCGGATTACTTCTCCATTCCAACATTCCCGTTAATGAGCATGCTAAATGTCTAAAAAAAGTTCCATGCGCTACCACAGCCACAGTCTTGCACCCCTTCTCTTTATCTTCGAGTAGCAGCTTGTGAAACAAAGCAGCCCTGTCTGCAATCTCTGCGTACGACTCTCCATCCTCAGGCTTCCAGTCCGGATCATATTTATCATTTTTATGATCTTCCCAAAACTGCACCAGCTCTGCCTTACTAGCGCCGATAAACCGCGATGGTCTGACGTACTCGTTTATTAGCGGTGTATAAACAACGTCTGCTCTATCTGGAAAAATTAATCCTGCCGTCTGTTTGGCCCTTATTAGCTCTGAACAATATATATTGTCAGGGTTGACTACCTCCAACTGCGCCCGCTTGATACCCGCAATTGTTTCGTCGTCATTGACAATTGGATCCACAGTCCCTTGGACGACCTCCTCAGTCGTTTCTATCTTGGCGTGCCTTATTAAGTATATTTTCATCCGAGTATTTGTTTGGCTTCATACATAGCTGTCAAAAGATGTTGCACACCATACTCTTCACACACAGTCGTAAAGGACTTGTCTCGCAAAAAAGCAATACTCCGACCGATATTGTTCGCCACATATGCCGCAGTTCTGAGTTTTAAGGTCGGGTCATCTTCCTCATGTTCTTTGAGATAGTCCAAAACGCGCTGCTTGATTGCCTCAGTCGTTTCGGTCTGCCTAGGTAAAGCAGATGCAAATTCGGCCTTCTCATCCTCCACATTAGGTGAACCAATCACACCTGGAAAATCTGCGTTAAACAAATACGTCCTCGCAAAGATATTTCCCAGCACCCAAGCTAAATCATAATAACCGGCAAAACGAGCATCAATTACTTTGTAAGCGCCACTTTCCGGATCTTTGGGGACCAAAATATTGCCGAGATTTTCATCACCATGAGACAGCACCAATTGAGGAGGCTCGATTGCAAAACCTCTTTCCTGAATGTCAAAAAACTCGTCAAGCGATCCGATATCGACCCCTCCCGTGACAATCGGTATAGCGCCAGAGACACCCAGTCTCTCTTCCGCCGCTTGCCTGAACTTTGGCATAACTCGCAAAGCGATTTCGGCATAATTTCTAATTAGTTTTTCACTCTCGAACGGTATGGCAGTCTTTTCCCACATCGAAACCAGGTCGCCAAAAAAAGCATCAAAACTCTCGACTGCTTTTTTGTCATTTTGGTTCGTCAGATCATTGACAGTCTCACTCGGACAGTACCGTACGATCAAACTCGGTCTACCGTCGATATCTATCCGCTTGGTCGGCAACACCGACAGATAGTCTTTAATCTTTTGCCATCCGGCATACTCCTCATCGACAAACTGCGTTTTTATGACACTATTGACATGCTCTCTACCTGTATAGACGATCTCCCCCGTTGTCCCTGCTTGTTTAGATTCAAATGATCTCATCACCCTACCTATTTGCTCCGTCATATTTACCTAATATTCTACCACTTGTGCGAGTCTAATCTGGATCACAAGTTCTAGAACGTATTACCCCACCCCCCAACTAATAAAATATGGGGGGGTGAAAACTCGATTAGAAATACCTCGACAGTATTGTCTCCTTCCAGCTCATCGCCTCGTTGACAATACCCCCTAGGGGGTATATATTATTTTCTTATGAAACACATGGAGGACAAAAACAAGCTCAAAATTATCCAGCGTCTTAAGATTCTCGAAGGCCAAGTCCGAGGACTTCAGGAAATGATCGACAAAGATACTTATTGTATTGATGTCATTACCCAAACATCGGCAGTCAAACAAGGTCTGTCAAATGTCGAAGACTTACTACTCAGCAATCACTTAGACAGCTGCATCATCGACCAACTCAAATCCGGACAAACAGACAAAGCAAAAGAAGAAATCCTTAAAGTCTACAAGCTTAAGAGAAAATAATATGCACAGCGAAACTTATCAAGTAAAAGGAATGCACTGCGCTTCGTGCTCGTCGATGATTGAAAAGACTTTTAAAAAAGTTGAAGGGGTCGAGTCCGCCGAAGTTAATTACGGCACTGAAAAAGCCAAAGTCACTTTTGATCCAAAAAAAACAAACCCTGAAGCTCTTTCCAAACACATCGAACCGCTTGGCTATTCACTAATTATGCCTACCGTCGACACACCAAATTCCCCTAGTGCCAGCGAAATGGGCATGTCCGCTAGCGATCACGCTGAACATTTAGGTCTCAATCAATCAAAAAAAGAAAAACTCATTGAAATTGCCGACATGCGATCAAAAGTAATTTCGGCCATCCCTCTTGTGATTATCGGCATTTTTATCATGGGCTGGGATATTCTATCTGAGTTCAAAGTCGTTGCTCCCCCATCACAAAACCTTGAGGAATTTTTCCATCATCTCCTGCCGATTATGGCTACATACATGTTATTTGTGGTCGGCAAACCATATCTTTTAGGTTTCTACCGTTTTCTCCGCTACGGCAAAGCCAATATGGACACACTTATCGGCATCGGCACTTCGGTCGCATTTCTCTATAGTTTTATAATCACTGCTTTTGAAGAACCCCTTCGGCAGTATGTCAATGTTACTAACACCTATTACGACGTCACTATCGTAGTCATCACATTCATCGCACTCGGTAAATATCTTGAAGCCAGAGCAAAAGTTAAAACCGGAGATGCCATCGAAAAACTACTTAACCTCCAGGCAAAAACCGCAATCGTTATTCGTAATAAAAAAGAGTTGGAAATTTCCATCAATCTAGTCATTCACGGCGACCGCATTGTGGTAAAACCCGGAGCTCGGATTCCTGTCGATGGAACTGTAGCCGACGGGTCTTCTTTTGTCGACGAATCAATGGTTACCGGAGAGCCAATGCCAATCGAAAAAAATGCCGGCGATACCGTCGTAGCGGGAACAATCAATACCACTGGCTCTTTTACCTTTACAGCAACCAAGGTCGGCTCAGAAACATTACTTGCTCAAATTATCAAGATGGTCGAAAACGCGCAAGGAAGCCGCGCGCCCATTCAAGCTTTGGCTGATAAAATTTCTGCCGTGTTCGTGCCAATCGTCTTAATACTAGCCTTTGTCACTCTCGGAGCTTGGCTTCTCATAGGCACGCCGCTACTCGGATTCTCCACCGCATTATCATTCGGACTTACATCATTTGTAGGCATCTTGGTTATTGCCTGCCCATGTGCTCTCGGCTTAGCAACACCTACAGCGATTATCGTCGGAGTGGGCAAGGGAGCCAAAGAGGGCATCTTAATAAAAGACGCCGCAACTCTGGAAAAACTTCACAAGGTTGATACCGTTGTCGTAGATAAAACCGGAACCATAACCCGCGGTAAACCGGAGCTGACAAGTATTCAAAACCTCTCAAAATTAACCGACGAAAAAATTATCTCCATACTAGCTTCACTTGAAAACAAGTCAGAACATCCAATTGCTTACGCTATTACTCAGTACGCAAAAGCGAAAAATATTCGCTCCGTTACGATTTCGGGTTTTGAAATCATCAAAGGCAAAGGGCTTAAGGCTGTTATTGGAAAAATCGAATATTTTGCCGGCAACACCAAACTTGTTTCCGATCTCAAACTTTCCTTTGACGTAAAGAATATTGAGGCAGAAACTTTACGAGGCAAAACCCCTGTCATTCTTGCCACAAAAAATGAAGTTCTAGGTATTGTTATGGTAGCTGATGCTATAAAACCCGAAGCCATTGAAGCAGTAAAAAATCTCCATAAGCTTGGAATCAAAACAGTTATGCTAACAGGTGATAACAAGAACACAGCTCTTGCCATTGCCAAAGAAGTCGGTATTGACGATGTAGTAGCCGAAGTACTTCCGGAAGACAAACTAAAGAAGATAAAAGAGCTGCAAAGTCAGGGTCATATCGTGGCAATGGCTGGCGACGGCATTAACGATGCCCCAGCTCTAGCTCAAGCCGATGTTGGTATCGCCATGGGAACCGGCACGGACGTGGCCATCGAAACAGCCGGCATCACGCTCCTAAACGGAGATATTTCAAAACTTGTAAAAGCTATCCGACTATCTAAGTTCACTATGAACGGCATCAAACAAAACCTCTTTTGGGCGTTTATTTACAACATCGTAGGCATACCTCTTGCTGCAGGAATGTTTTATCCCATTTTTGGTTGGCTTTTAAATCCGGTTTTTGCTGGATTCGCAATGGCATCTTCCAGCGTCTCAGTCGTCGGTAATTCATTACGCCTCAAAACAAAGAAAATTTAAACCTATGAAAACCCACACATTCCACGTTAATGGTATGCACTGCAATGCTTGCGTAGTACTAACAGAAAGTGAGCTAAACGAAGTATCGGAAGTCTCCCATGTAAAAGCATCACTCAAACATCTTAATGTCGAAGTGACTGGAGACTTTGGCGACAAAAAACCAGAACACATCGCCCGCGACCTAAGCGTTGTTCTAGAATCACACGGCTATACTCTCTCCCTCGAAAAACAAAAACATTCAGCCAAATGGTCTGACTTCCGCATTTCCCTTCCTGTTGCAGGAGCATTTATTGCACTATTTATCATCTTGCAAAAACTCGGCATCGTGAATTTAATCACAGCATCGGATGTCAGCTATAGTACAGCGTTTATCATCGGCCTTATCGCCTCCGTTTCTACATGCATGGCAGTCGTCGGTGGCTTAGTGTTGTCCATGTCTGCCAATTTTGCCTTAACAGGTGACAAGGTACGTCCGCAAATTTTATTTCATATCGGCCGGCTCATATCGTTTTTTATTCTTGGCGGTGCAATCGGCGCCCTTGGTTCGGCATTCCAACTTGGCACGACAGGCACAATTGTTCTTAGTTTTATTGTTGCGATAGTTCTTCTTATTCTTGGTATCAACCTTCTCGATGTATTTCCTTGGGCAAAAAAACTTCAGCCAACCATCCCAAGCTTAGTTGGCAAACATGTTTATGGGCTCAAAAATGTCAATCACATCCTTACCCCTCTCTTAATCGGCATTGCAACATTCTTTTTGCCCTGTGGATTTACTCAATCCATGCAGATTTATACCCTAACTACCGGGAGTTTTTTAACCGGAGCATTAATTATGTTTACTTTTGCACTCGGCACGCTTCCGGTACTTGCCCTCTTAAGTTTCAGCTCACTAAGTATTCACAAAAAAGCACAATCCGGGGTATTTTTTAAGACCGCCGGCCTTGTTGTAATATTTTTCGGAGTCTTTAATCTAATTAATGCACTAGTCGCTATCGGTATTATTCCGCCGCTTTTCAGTTTTTAGACGAAGTTAATAAAACATAAATGAATTTATGAAAATACCAGGCAAAACAATTCTTATAGCCACAACAATTATTATTGGACTAGCGGCACTCTCTGGGTGTAGCAGCACTTCAGAAGCTGTAAACAATGTAAGCATGGCTGACGGTAAACAAATCATCAAAATCCAAGCTAAGGGTGGTTATTCCCCCAAAGTGACAACCGCCAAAGCTGATACGCCTACAACTATTGAGGTATCTACACAAAGTACTTTTGATTGTTCGTCAGCATTAGTAATTCCGAGCTTGAATTATCGTAAAAATCTTCCACCATCCGGAACTACAGATATCGAAGTTCCTGCACAAAAAGCCGGCACAAAATTGCAAGGGTTGTGCGCCATGGGAATGTACAGTTTTGTTGTGAATTTTAATTGATTTTAACGTAACGAGTACGAGTAAAATATTAATATGATATTTCATTTTGATAAAAACTTTGACGAAAAAGATCGCGATCTGTTTAAAAAAGCGCAAGAAGATGACTTAAAAAAGATTTGTTCATATTTACAAACAGACGAAAAGTTATTAGAAAAAGTTAGATTCGAGGTTTTTAGTACCCGAGAGGGCAAACAAAATGCCGACCCCAACCACAGCATCAGCCGAGCAAGTGCTAGATTCGAAGAAATGGCTATTTATCGATTCTGGCTCCCCCCAGAAGACCCCCACTTCCCCCATGAAACTACCCATCTTGTAGCCCACACTTGGACGGACCCTTATTTACTTAAAGACGAATTGGATACTTGGGACGGTAAAAAAATCACCAAAACAATTGAAATGGTTTCAACCTCTTTTTTTCAAGAAGGCTTGGCGATTGCAGTTGATGATATTGTGTTTGGTAGAAAACTCCCAGAAGAGGGCGAAACAAAATTTATTGATGACTGGTGCAGAGACCAAATTGATAAAATACCTCAACTCAGTCAATGCATCAACATGGAAGGCTTTGACTCTTTCGAAAACAAGCTTGTCGTTCCTTTTACAGCCTCGTTTTCAAAATATCTCCTAGAGTCTTTTGGGGTTGAAATTTATAAAAAAATGTATATATCAATCAGTGAAACAACCTCAATTAAAGAAAATATTAACGAAATAGAAAAGATTTATAATATGTCTGAAAACTCCCTACTACAAAATTGGAAATCTAGCCTATTATCAAAATAATTATTAAGCAATGCTAAAAGCCATAATTGTTTCCCGCAAAGGCTTGCCCACCACATCAAACCTATATAAAAAAATAAAATCCAAACTTGAAATAGTTGAGAGCGGTCAAAAAGCCGACTTTATTCTTGTCTTGGGTGGCGATGGCGCAATGCTTAACGCTATTAACAAATATTACAAATTAAAAATTCCTTTTGCAGGTTTCAACTTCGGACATTTAGGCTTTTTATTAAACGAAGCCAAGACTGGTGTTTTAGAAGAAATTCTTGCGGGAAAATTCGACACTGTCGAATCCAATCTGCTGGAAGCCAAACTTTATTCATTCCATCAAAAATTAAAAACGGTCCTGGCTTTTAACGACTTTTATTTCGAGCGCAAAACACCCCAAACCGCCAGAATAGAAATATCAGTAAACGGCACCGTAAGATTCGAAACCTTAGTCTGCGACGGCGTGATTGTTTCCTCGCCTGCCGGCTCCACCGCCTACAACGCATCGGCAGGAGGAAAAATACTCCCTATCGACAGCAGGCACATGGTTTTAACAGGCATTTGTCCGGCACTATTCCACAACTGGCGCAGCGCCCAACTCTCTCACAATTCAACAATTTGTCTAAATATTATCGACACCGAACTCCGTCCAGTGGTTTTTATGGCCGATGGTAGGGAAATAGCAGGAGTAACCAAAGCAGAAATAAAATACTCCAAACAGAAGGTCAAAATCCTCTTTGCTCGCTCCCAAGACTTTCGCGAAAAATTCCTCCGCCTCCAATTCTCTACTCTGTAACTAACCTAACAAGTAGAAAACGGGGACCCCACAAAATCTTTGATTTTGAAGGGGAGAAGGAGGAATGGCGGAAACCAATTTAACTTTACGTCAGAAAAGTCTCTTGGTTGTAGTCCATTCCAACGCGGCGGAGGGGGAGAGATTCGAACTCTCGGAAGGAAAAAATCCTTCAGCAGTTTTCGAAACTGCCGCACTAGTCCACTATGCGACCCCTCCAAACTAAACTAGTTTACAGTATGGGTCGAACAAGGTTCTTCTAATGTATAACATTAGGTTCTTATGCGACCTCTCCTAAGCAGGCTTATTCTAACAAAAAAATTTTGTGCGCTCGGAGGGATTTGAACCCCCGACTTTCAGATCCGGAATCTGACGCTCTATCCACTGAGCTACGAGCGCAAAAAAGACAGGTCGATTGTATATCAAACCTGTCCTTTTAATAATCCAAAGTTAACTCCAGAGTGTCAAAATCGCTGCACTCACCAAAACAGACACTAAAGCATAACCGGCATTTATTGCAAAATACTTAATTGGCTTACTCTCGTATAACCAACTGTTGATCATCCAAACAGCCACAAATCCCAACCAAACCCATCCGCCGATTTTTAACGCACCTACCAAATCATCACCAGCTCTAGTCCAAACCAAAAGTCTAGCCAGAACAAACGCGCCGATTAAATTACAGATAAGCCCAATCGCATACATTCGACCCATTTGGGATTGCGATGGTTTACCTTTTTTAGTATCCAGCCCTGCAGCTTTCATCCACTCTTTTACAAACATTACAGGCGAATACCAAGCTGCTCCAATTGCAAATGAAACCAAACCGGCAACTACCATTGCTAAATAGTTTATTTCTGTTGCAAACATTTATTTATTCACCGCCTTCCTAATTGAAAAGCTTAATTAATTGAAAATAATTCCCGTCCGTGTCTTCAAAAGTCGCCATTCTTGCATAGCCCTCAACATCATATGGCTCTTTTAGTACTTTCGCTTTTTTATCCTTTAACTCATTAAACTTTGTGTCTAAATCTTCCGTTTCAAAATTCAAAAATAATCTTGAGGGATTTTCATTTCTGCCTTTTACTTCACTATGAGAAGATACAAACAAACTAACTCCATTTCCCAATTCAAGTTTCATTCCATATTCCGCCTCCCCCCACTCTTCTTCTGAATTCATTTTCAACCCGACCACGTCACGATAAAATTTTCCAAGTTCTTTTGGGTGTTCACTGCTTAACATTACTGCACTTAATATCATTATTTTAATTGTACCTCATGCTCCCTGTTTCACAATTCATCTGAATTTTGGCGGAGAGGAGGATTGGGTCTCCTTAGAGTGTCTGGCGGAGAGAGGGGGATTCGAACCCCCGATACGCTTGCGCGTAAACTTGCTTTCCAAGCAAGCGCCATAGGCCACTAGGCGACCTCTCCAAGTGTGGTATTTTAGCAGAAGCCGTAAACCAAATTGAAGCCGAATAAAAATTTCGCTGATATAATTGATTTTATGCCCACAAAATCAAAGTCAAAAAAAGGCCAAAGAGTCATAGAAAAAGCCTTTAGCATCCCTGAATTCCCCAACCCAAACAGAAATCTGACAAAAGAAGAAATATTGGCACTCAAATCTGACGTTATCAGAAGCAAGAACCTTTTATCATGGAAAGCTTACTCCCGTGTTTATAAAAAACGCACCAAGATGTACTACATCAATATCGCAATAATCGTTTTTTTGTTGGGACTGATCGCAATTACCGTTAATGAGCCCATCGTTGCCCTGGTTATTTTGTCACTGGGGTTTGTTGCGTATGTGCTCGCTTATATTGAACCGGAAATTGTTGAAAACAAAATAACTAGACTTGGAGTCGTTACAAATGGAAATGCCTTTTTATGGACAGAATTAGGAGATTTCTGGTTTTCTAGAAGAAACAACCAAACAATTCTTAACATCACTCAAAATAGGCTTAGACCCGCGATAGTAATGATAATTGAAGACAGTAAGAAAGATAAAATAATTGACATACTTTCAGAACAGCTGAATTTTCGCCGCGACTACAAAGGCTTTGTCGTGGATAAGATGGCAGACAAGCTTGTTGAAAAAGTACCTTTAGAGTAAAATTCCCCTCGTTCTTTATCTTATTTATTAAAAAAGAAATTGCAAAGCAATTTCTCACAAAACACTAAAGTGTTTTGAAAGGACGAATGACAAAATTCATTTGCTCCCGTTACAAAGGGAATGAGAGTAGGACGGTCCGGCTTTAGTCGGATTTAGCTTTGCTAAAAGTTCGTCGAGAGAAAACCGTAGGTGTTCTCAGGAAAATCAAGCGCTCGTAGCTCAGTGGATAGAGTATCAGATTGCGGATCTGAGGGTCGCAGGTTCGAATCCTGCCGGGCGCACAATTATTACTTAATGGCGGAGGGGGAGAGATTCGAACTCTCGAAGGGCGTAAACCCTTAGTCGTTTTCAAGACGACCGCACTAGTCCACTATGCGACCCCTCCTTGACTAATCGTTTCTGAAAATCAAGCCTGCATATTCTATCAAAGTTGTTTTATTATTACCTAAA
The DNA here is from genome assembly GCA_964349875.1 of uncultured Gammaproteobacteria bacterium. Lineage (GTDB taxonomy): Bacteria > Patescibacteriota > Microgenomatia > CAYQLK01 > CAYQLK01 > CAYQLK01. Next base: position 28,568 of record CAYGIG010000001.1, read on the forward strand.
ACATGGCCACAAAACAAAAAAATATTAAACATATTATCGAGGTCGAAAATCTCGTTAAAAAATACAAAAAAGCAAAAACAAACGCCGTTGACGATATCTCTTTTTATGTTGAAGAGGGCTCGTTTTTCTCTCTTCTTGGCCCAAACGGCGCCGGCAAAACCACAGCTATTACGATACTAACATCAATACTCAGCAAGACATCCGGCAATGTCACAATCGCGGGATTTGATGTTGAAAAAGATCCTGGAAAAGTTAGACAAAATATCGGTGTAATTTTTCAGAATCCCTCGCTTGACCTCAACCTTACCGCCGAAGAAAACATCCGTTTCCACGCCAGTCTTTACAACCTCTACTCATTCATGCCCACCTACTCTCTAATGCCGAATGCCTATAAAAAAAGAGTTACGGCGCTTGCCAAAGTTGTCGGATTGGAAAAAGATATGAACAAGCCGGTCAAAACACTTTCAGGTGGAATGAAGCGCAAATTGGAAATAATTCGTTCTCTAATGCACCAGCCAAAAGTTCTCTTTTTGGACGAGCCTACTACAGGACTAGACCCAGTCAGCCGCCAAAACCTCTGGAAATATCTACAAGACATTCGCAAAAAGGAAGACATTACTATTTTTCTAACCACCCACTATCTTGAAGAAGCCGAAGGATCCGATTACATCTGTATTATTGACCAAGGCAAAATTACTGCTAAAGGCACACCTTCTGAAATAAAAGAATCTTTAATAAAAAAATACATTATTCTCGACTCGAAAAACCGTAAAAAACTAACCGAAGAGCTTGCCAATCTCAAGATCAAACACGAAGGGAAAGGTCCTTTTACTGTTCATATCAAAAACCAATCAACCGGCCAGGAGTTTTTACAGAAAATAAAAACACCTCTAACTTATCTAGATATTCACAATCCATCTCTGGAAGACGCTTATGTAGAAATAATCAACAAAAATGCACAATCTTAACGCGATTCTCACCATTGCATTCAGGGATGTTACTAAACTATTCCGCGACCGTCCGAGGATTCTCGCTAGCCTTATTTTCCCAGTTATCTTCATTGGTGTCCTTGGAACCAGTCTCCAGTCAAATCTTGGCAGTCATATTGGCTACAATTACCTGGTTTTTGTCTTTATTGGTGTACTAGCTCAAACCCTTTTTCAGTCAACTGCTTCTGGAATTATTTCTCTCGTCGAAGACCGCCAAAATGACTTCTCGCAAGAAATGTTTATTGCTCCGATTTCCCGCTACTCAATTCTGCTAGGTAAAATTTTAGGCGAAACATTAATTTCGCTTGTACAAATAGTCGGTGTTTTAGCATTCGGCTTCATCATTGGAATTCCATTAGACATCTTCGCACTCGTCAAACTTATTCCTTTTATATTCCTAATCTCTTTCTTTGGCGGCGCCTTCGGTGTCATGGTCATGTCAAGCCTAAGTAACCAAAGATCGGCTAATCAGATCTTTCCTTTTATCCTTTTTCCGCAATTTTTCCTAGCTGGAGTTTTTAATCCGATCAATAACCTTCCTCTGCCTATTCTGATTGCTTCACGCCTGTCGCCAATGACTTATGCTGTTGATCTTATGCGTAGTATTTATTACTTTGGCACTCCCGAGTATGCCAAAACAGTATTGTTTAATCCTCTGCTAAATGTAGCGGTCGTATTAGGAGCCGGGCTAGTTTTTTTGGTAGTGGGAACATTTTTATTTGTGCGCAACGAACGCAATCGCTAAAACCATCTTACTAATCCACAAATTTACTTTGACATCAAAAGGGGTCAGTGTTAACATTTTGCCCCAAGCACACATCGCGCAAGAGGTGTTTTGGTAAAGCACTTTCAAACAACTCCAACTGGAAGGTGGTTCATCAATGGTCTCGATAATCCCCAAGGAAAAATTCAACGCCGAACTAATAAGCGGAGCCAAACGAGGAATCAATTGGTTCAAATCAACATCTCCTTATGGCTACAACATCGCCCAGTGTGTCTCTGCAGCTATCAAAGAGGTTCGCAGAGGCAACGAACATGACGCGATCTTCTGGGCACACCAGGTCGCCATCTCAGGCATTCAAGCCGAAACATTCCTCTGGGAACTAATCCGCGTCCACTCAATCGAGGAATGCGGCGTCACCAACCCGGCAGCAATCAGCATCGTCAGCGATGCAATGAGGCTGTACTTCGATCTCCCTGATCGGGATGATAGACGTTACGCCACACTCGCCTTCGCAGTCACCTATCTGGCCAGATCAGAAAAAACCAGATACAGTAACGAACTTTTTCAGCAGGTTGTCTACCAACTCAGAGAGGGCACTCTCAAGCTGAAAATGCCCGACTACGCCATCGACCTACATCTTCCGGAAGGCAGACAAATGGGCAGAGGAGTGCTTCATTACCTGACCGAAGCCTCAACGTTGGACAACGAAGATCTTAGCCTTCCGACCGAACCAAGAGAATGGCTAAATAATTGGGCCAGACTTAAGGAGCAGAAGCAGAGTTAAAATCCTCCCGCACACCCCTAGCCGAACCGTTTGACAGTAAAATCAAACCGTTCGGCTTTTTCATTAGCATCAGGTCTCCTGATGCGCAGGACGTAGCTAAAACTGACGACAAAAATGACTGGTTCAGTTTTTGGAGGAATTTTGGCGAGTAACTATAGACTCCAGCAAAAAGAGCTCGCAAAAAATGAAAGAGAAAAATCTCGCTGGGATTTTTATCGTGCCTGGAAAGGGAGTTGAAAAAAAATGTTTCTGCATCGCAGAAAACCCTTCTCCGTGGAAATGAGTATTAAAAAATAATGTCCACTAGAAAAAATAAAGTAAAATAAACCTAATGCGTATTGCTAATCGTCGCGCCTATCATGATTATTTCATTCTAGAAACCTTCGAAGCGGGTATTGCTCTTGCGGGCTCCGAGGTAAAATCTCTCCGCCTCGGAAGAGGTAATTTGCAGGAAAGTTTCGTTAAAGTATTATCTGACGGTCTTTACCTCGTCAATTGCCATATACCCTCGTTCCAAGGTTCACAGCTCAACATTAGTCCCGATCGAGACCGCAAATTACTCATGCACAAAAAAGAAATCCTCCATCTGACCATGCATAACACTCAAAAAAGTATTTCCATTATTCCACTCGCAATTTATTTCAAAAATAATCTTGTTAAAATCCAAATTGCTCTTGCCAAACCCAAAAAACTCGCCGACAAAAGAGCAACTTTAAAAAAAGCCGCGATTGATCGCGACATTGCCAAGTCTTTAAGGTCTAAAATATAAACACTCTATAAAACTTGCCCTGACATAAAGTGAAAAATATTTCTGTCATTTCTGAAACAGTAAAAATAACATCCGAGGACGAGCCAAACTTGGGCGAGGTAATTTTTCGTGAGGTAGAACTTCACAATGGGCAACCGGTTTTCCTAATTTTTGCTTCATCCAATTCTAACTCTGAAAATATCAGCGAAAAATCAGCACAATCATTCGAAACGATCGTCAACACGCTCAAATCCAACATCTCTTTAGGTAATTTAGAATCACTTAAAACAGCGTTTTCCGAAGGACTTTCAATACTACAGCCAGAATCTGCAGCACTTGTTACTGTATTTGATCAAACAATCTACGCCCTAACCCAAAATCTCGGACAGGTATATCTCAAACGACACTCTACTTTTGCTCCAATAGTCCACAACCCACCGCTTCCAGAGCAAGAATCCGAAGCTCAAAAAAGAGTTATTCGTTCCGCCTCAGGCACTTGGGAGGAAAACGACATTATCGTACTCTCCAGTAATTATCATCCGGTTCTTAAAAATGCTCTCAAATCCATAAATTACAAAGAACCCGGCAGCATTGAAAATACGTTAAGACAGGAAGTAGATTTAGAAATTTTATCCAAAACAACAATTGGTATTTGCAGAATAATTACGCTCCCTGGCAGTAAAAAAACAGAAAGATTAACTTATGACAATCTTGAGTCTGTTGACCAAAATGTTTTAAACCCCAAACCCCAAGAAGAATTAGAATCTGACTCAGAAGATCCGCTTCTTACTTCGGCTCAAAAATCCCAGCTTAGATCAAGGATCAAAGATCACAATCTGATTGACAGATTCAAAGATCCTCGCAACACTAAAAAAATATATGGCCTACTCACTCTCACACTAATCATTGCCGTAATGATCAGGCTATTTTTAGCCTTCGCCGGAATTACTCAGGAATCAAAAAACCTCGAAAGCGAACGCCTACTTCTTCAGGCACAGGAAGAATTTACTCTTGCCCAACCACTCAAAACCTCAAACCCACCGCTTGCCCGCAAAAACCTAGTTGCCGCTCAAAGCAAAATAAACAATATTCTTGCTTTAAGCCCCAACAATGAATCAGCCAAAATTTTGCTTACCAAAATTCAACAAAGCATTGAAGAAACATTAAATGTAAAAGACACCCTCATTTCTGACTTTCTCAAACTGGACTTAATAAAAACTGGTGCCACTGGTCACAGTTTAGATCTCGACGGCAGGCTGCTTAACATCTTAGACAGCCAAAATGGAACCCTTTATCAGGTAAATATTGACAGAAAAAGCACTGAAATAGTTGGTGGCGGAGAAAATGTGAAAAATGCTCAATTCGTAGCCGGGTCTCTTGGGCGCACATTTGCCTATAAAGATGCTCTTGGAATTGTTAAGTCAACCGCTGGCGATACAAAAACAGAAACCGTCATTAAAGCCAGCGACCAGAGCTGGAACGGCATCGGCAGTATCGCATCCTTCGGGGGAAATGTTTACACTCTCGACAATGGCAATAATCAGGTCTGGAAATATACCCCCACCGAAAATGCTTTTTCTCCAAAAACCAATTACATTAAAGATGCAGTTTCACGCGATATCAGTGATGGTATTGATATGAGTATCGATGGCTCTGTCTGGATTCTCACAAAATCCGAAAACATCTACAACTTCCTTCCTGATTCCGGTACCAGCTTCCCCACTTCTGGATTAGACAAAAAAATCGGCGATAATGCCAAAATATATTCTGATGCAGAATCAACTGATCTAGTCTATGTTCTTGATGCGCAAAATTCTCGCGTCATTGCTTTTAGCAAAACAGGCGGGTACAGACTCCAATACCAAGATCCTCAGATTGCATCCGCTATTGATATTGCCGTGTCCGAAAAAGACCAAACCATTTTCCTTCTCACGCCAAACTCCATCCTGTCACTAAAACTTTAAAGCTATCCTGCCAACACCAGTACCCACACTTTCCCAGCCCCTCTTCGTTTCAAAACTTTCACACACTCTCTTGCAGTCACTCCGGTAGTTATTACATCGTCTATTAACAGAAAATTTGACCCTTTTTTAAAATTATTCTTCACTTCAAAAGAATTAATGATATTTTTTAGTCTCTCTTTTTTGTTCAACTCAAATTGAGGCTTGGTATCCTTGTTTCTTTTTAAGCAATCCTCAGTTTCTAAGCCAAATTTAGCAGCCGCAGCCCGCCCCAAAAGCTCCGCCTGATTAAACCCTCTTTTGTTTAATTTCGTGTTTGATATCGGCACCCAGGTAACTACAAAATTATTCCTCTTCCAATAATCCACCAGCCGAGAATCTGTTTTTGCATAAAGTTCAGAAAGCTCAACAACCAAACTTCTTACCCGACGAAATTTTATTTCTTTAATCAGTTTTTTGATTCCGCCTTTGTATCTAAAAATTACAAATATTCCTTCTACAGAAAGAACTGTTTTACATTTTGGATGAGTCAATCCGTCTAATCCAAGCCTACGGCACTTAATACAGCGCTGACTCAGGTAAAGCTCCTGTTTTTTAATACATTTTGCACAAAAATAAGTCGCACTTTTCCCGCACCCGATGCATTTTTTAGGAAACAGCCAACTACTAACAAAATTAAGCATAATTTTAAGCAACAAAAAAGGCCGCCCATGTTGAGCAGCCTTTTTGTCTTTTCCTTTTTCAAGAAATTCCATTAGTGGAGATGGCGGGCTATGAACCCGCGTCCGATAATAATCCGAAAAGAAACTTCTACAAGCGTAGTTAGTGTTTATAAAAATCATTCTGATCTCCAAACCCACTAACAGGCGCTGGAGGCAAAACTATCTAATTTAATTAAGAATACCCAAAATTAATTGAGTACTAATAATATCTTTTCCGCATTTCTCAAAATTAGCAAATGAGCGCTTAGACTCCAACAAAGGTTATACCCTAAGCGGCTCCGTTGGAGAAAAACCACTTAAAGTCCTTATCGGCCTAACTTAGGCAAAAGCGTAAGCAGACGGACGAGGAGCAAACAATCCCGCGAGGGAGTCGTTTACTTTGTCAGAAATTTTGCTGACATTTATTTTTTCTAAAAATATTTTGCGAGTTATTTAGAATCACTCGGCTTGCAGTTTTTAACGAGCTAAACCGTCGAGGCAATACATCCCCATAGCGCGCATTATAACATTTTTAGGCTCGAGGGTCAAATATTATGGGGCGAAAACAAACTAAATACCGCTTAAGATCACGCCTCCAACCAAAAGTAGCACCGACAAAGACGCACCAAGATTAAGAATCGAGATAAACTTGAATACCTTTCCTTCAGCAGTGATTACCGTACGATTAGTCACATTCACCTGCTTAAGCACCAAAAAGGCAAAAACCAGATAAAACACCGATCCCAAAACCAGAAATGCTTTAAATACCGTTTCAAAATTAAATAGTCCGCCTGAAAAAAATAGATCCATAATTACTTTATTTCTCCCGCCGGCTCAGCTTTTTCAAGCCTGGCTTCTTTTTGAATAGCAAGTGACACCTTAGCTGGATGGGGCACGGAATTAAAATCAAATTCCCGTTGTTCAGCGGCGGTCTGAATATGCACATGTCCGTAATCAAAAAACAGCCTCGCAATTCCCCCAACAGCCTGCGAAACATCTTCAATATTATCAAGCCCCGCGTAAGATACTTTTTTTGACAATAAGTTGTGAAAATCCACATCGATTATCCGCTCGTTAGTCAAAATATACGTATTATTAAACCAGCTAACCAATCTTTCCAATAACACTCCAAACGTTATCAAATACCACAAAATAGTTGCAATAATCCAATATTCAGCAGAAATTACACTGGTAATATCAATTTCATACATAGAAACTGCCCCAAAGAAAACAAATGGCACCAGAACCATTAAGCCCACAGTCACAAACCAGTTGAGCAAAACCACGAAATGCTGCCTTAGAAAAAGTATTACTTTTTCCCCCTCCTCTTGGCCTTCAAACGTTATATTTTCTGGGTTTTCAAAAAACGATTTCAACATTGCAACAATTCTACCCTAATTACTAAATTATTTAACAAGCCTACTTCTTCTCTACATTAAACAAACCGCCAACAATCTGGATATTTGCTGGAGCTCTGAGATTAAATCTATCTTTAAATTCTCTACCCGAAAAGTTCTGACTACCTGCGTCTCCGTTTATAGTGATTGTATTGACTACCCCAATACTTTTGTCCCAATCAATTGATACACTCGATACAGAACCATAAGGACTCCCGCCCTTACTTTTTAATTCATCTTTGACTTTATTTGCGTCCCAATTGTCAGTACCAGCCGGATTTGATTTATCGGTCTGGTAGAGGTGTTCAGCACTAGAAGAGTCACTCTTGACTAACAATAAAGTGTTTACAATATCGGCCACCTCTTCGGATTTAAGCCAGGCGGAGTTGCCATATTGTGATCGATAACCTTGTGCAGCATATAAACACTTTGAGTCCTTATCATAAGATTTACTTAATAACTCATCAAAGCTTCCTATGTCACCATTTGTATCTCTCAGCCTCTTTGTCCAAGCAGTGTTTCCTCCCCATACGTCAGCTGAAGTAAAGGTGTAACCGCCTGATGTAGATGCGAACCATGCTTTAATTGGACTGCCACCGTTTGTCATAATCTTTCCTTTAGTTGCCTCTACTGCGTTTATCCAATTCGAACTATTTACTTCTTTCTTGATTACCTGATCTGACTGACTTGGAAGAATATAACCTTTATCTTGCATAATTTTTAACGCATAAGACCTAGCAGCTATTGCTTGTGCCTTTAAAGCAGCCGAGTCGTTATCCGTCCAGCTTGTTGGCATTTCATGAACGTGTTTCATATACTCCTCGATACTCATAGTCTCGTTGTCAAAAGTTTGGCCAAACTCATTTTTTCCATTCACTTTTATCGTCTCGTTTTCTTTTCCAGTTTGAAATTCAAAATTCTGAAAATAGGCTTGAAGTATCTGTTCAGCAGATTGACCAGCCTTTGCCCTTCCCCACGCTCCGTACTGATTCATTCCAACCCTATGAGGTATGCCAAATGTAAAAAATGCAAAAGCATTACCAAACCCAGGGTCTAATTTTCTATCGTCAGTACAAGATAAAGGACCAGCTCCTAAACTAGAGGGTAAATTCAAACTTCCAAGTTTTTGTGCAAGAATTTCATTCTGTCTCGCTGTGAGGGAAACTATCTGGTTCGACAAGCTACTTTGATATTTCTTTGCCCCCGAAACCTCTTTCTTATAAAAATCCGCTTCCTTGTTTAGCGAAGCCTGCAGTCCCGCGGATTTTATTTTCTCTTTCGCTAAATCCTCTTTCTCTTTTTTTAATCCCGTAATGTCTCCTGTAATAGAAATAATTAGATTCTTGTCTCTGTCTGCAGTTTTTGCCCGAAAAGTCAGCTCCCGAGTGACATCAGTAGCGTTATCCGAAGACAACAAAGTCAAAAGAGGTGTATCTACAAAAGTTTTAATGTAATAACTTCTGACAGTTGCAGCCAAAATTTTCTTCTGCTTGTCCAAATCAGCCTCTTTTTGTTTTATCTGTTTTTCAGCTAGCCCTATATTGCTTGTTAATTTGTTTATTTTGGTTTGTATCGAAGTTATTTGTCCATTTAAACTCTTCAGTTTCTGTTCCAGAGGCACAGTTGCGTCTTGACTGGATTTTAAGTCTCTGCTTAATTTTTCGATTTCTTTGGCAATTTCATCACTGCTATTTAGATCCAGCGCCAAAGTATTTGGCATAAAACTGATATTTAGTATTTCGACCACAATAAGTACACTTATCAGCAATAGCTTCAGATAGCGGAAAAAAACTTGACGATAGGCAGGCAACTTTGTCATTGTTAGATTATACCTAACCATGCATATCTTTAACCTCGCCCAAAAAACCATACTGGTTATGGCATTTTTTGTTTTCGGCACTATTTTCACCTATTTAGCTAATCCTCAACCCGTCCACGCAGAAGCAGGATGGAAAATAGTCGGCGGTGACAGTGTCGACAACCCGCAACGGTGTATGTATTCTGACAACAACGCAGATTTTGAAAACGTTTATTCTTCTCAAGCAGCCTGCCAAGCAGGTCTTACAAATTCAGAAAACACCGACTTTACCCCATTTAGCGGTGAATCCAGCGTACCTTGTCATCCAACTTGCTCCATCGGAGGCCTCTTCACTTTTGACACTAGCGACAAGGGTGGAAAAACCGTTTCCCGTATTCTATTTATTAGTATTTCTATCGCCGCCATTATCTCATTTATTATGGCGGGCTTTGGAGCCGTCAGAATCATCACCTCTGCCGGCAACCCAAGCGGTATTAACGCTGGAAGAGAAATGATAATTGCCGCCATTTCCGGCCTCCTCTTCATAATTTTTTCCGTCACAATTCTGCAAATTATTGGCGTTTCCTCCTTACAAATTCCGGGTTTTGGAATTTACTAAAACATGACAGACCAACTTAAACAAATTGCTCTCACTCTCGGCGATGTCAACGTCGACAACCCAATCGGCTATAACCAATCCGGTCAGGCGTATAACGTCGGCACCTTAATCACTGCGGCCATGCTTGTTGTGATTTTTCCGTTTGCATTTTTGGTTTCAATAATCCTCATCGCAATCGGTGGATTAAGAATCATTATGAGCCAGGGCAACCCAGGCGCAGTCTCAGGCGGACGATCAATGATAATCAACTCAGTCATTGGGCTTGTAATCATCTCAATTGCCTGGGCTGTTACTTCATTCGTCTCCACCAACCTACTTAACGTCAACGTAATCGGATAACATGCAGGATTCCGCTAAATATTTAGCTCAAAACATAAGTATAAAAGAGTTGTTTCAACCCGCCAAAAGCGGAAAATTCGATAACGTGGGAGATCTTGGTTCTTTTATTTTTCAAATATTGCTTTATTTTGGCGTAATTCTCGCTGTGATTTTTATTATTATCGGCGGATACAAATTTATAACCTCCGGAGGCGACCCCGCAAAAGCTGCTGGCGCCAAAAGTACACTTATTTATGCAATTGTTGGCCTTATTCTAATGTTCTTCTCTATTGTGATAATGTATGTAGTACAAGCCACTTTTATTAACAACGCCAAATTGTAATATGTCCAAAGTCAAATCGGCCATTATCACGGCAATATTTACGATCATCAATCTTTCAGGTTTTTTCCCTTTACTTGGCGTATCAAAAGCTCTGGCAGGCCCAACCGATGGAACTGATGGGGGTGGTAGTGGTGGAATTTCAGGAGAAAATAATCCATTAGGAGCAATAAGAGGTCCAAGCGGAGTTCCTACCGAACCAGGCTCCCTTGTTTCTATCATTAATTTATTAATAAAAGGTTTGATGGGAATTGGTTTTTTATTAGCTTTTATTTACTTACTTCTTGCAGGAATTAGCTATATTACTAGTAACGGAGAACCTGCCAAAACCGCCGCAGCTCAGAAAAAAATCATCTACGCCATTATTGGAATGGTTGTTATTGGACTATCTTTTGCGGTCCTTTCACTAATCGAAACAATATTCGGAATACCGGTTACAAGTCCGGAGCTTCCATTCTAAAACCTTGAAAGGGGGTGAGTTGTTATAAAAAAATTAATCGCCTTATCATCTTCGATTGCCGGAACTTTATTGACCTCAACATTTGCACTTGCTGACGAAATTAACGTAAACCCTTACGGAGTTAACGTCGCTGAACCTGGCCAAATCTTAAGTTTCGTAATCAAAGCAATTATTTTTGCTGCGTTCCTTATCGCTTTCATCTGGCTGTTAATCGGTGGTATCAAATGGATCCTTAGTAGCGGAGATCCAGGAAAAGTTGCTGCTGCCAGAAGCCAAGTAATTCACTCACTCGTTGGTTTAGTAGTTGTAGTTCTAGCTTTAGCTTTAATTATGCTTGTCCAACAGATACTTGGAGTCAGTATTATTACTGGAGATTCATTTACCATTCCAACAATTGGAGGTAACTAGGTTTTGGGTATCGTTAAACGCATACCTTGTAGCTTTTGTTTGAAAAAAAGTGGAAGATCTGTCCTTTTTCGAAGAACAATTAAGCGAGAACTTAAATTTCTAGTTCTTGAATAATATCGATTGCCGGAGAATGTATCCAGCAATCGATATTTCAAGTTTTAAACAAATTACTGTTATTATTTAGTTAATAGTCAAGATATGCCCAAATACCTCAAAATAATCTCAGCCTTCATTGCCATAAACATCGGTTCTTCCACTGCGGTTTTTGCTGACGGAGAACCGCCGCAGATTGTGCAGCTTACAGAATTGATCAGCAAAATTATTGGATTTATCGCACCAATTGCCGGTATTGGTTTCTTTCTAATACTTGTCTACGCAGGCTATTTGTACATCTTTTCTTTTGGTGATCCAGGCAAAGCCGGCAAGGCTCGAAGTGCCATGCTAACAGCCGTTATCGGTCTTGTCGTCTTGGTACTAATCTATTTAGTTTATGTCGCAATTGGGCTAATGACCGGCTGTAATGTACTTGAACTAAACTTCAACAACCCTGACTCGGTTTGTCCAAGTAATACCGGGTCATAATTCAAAAGCCGTGATACCACAAAAAAAGATTCTCAGTTTTTTTGTATCCGTCACACTAATCTTGGCCTCAGCTCCTCCTGTTTTGGCCGCTGCACCCAAAGTCTGTACCTACCCCGCTCCGCCAGATAGCTCCAACCCAACTTATGTCCAACCAACCTGGTTCGAATTAGAAAACAAAACCGAAAACGAATTTAAACCTCCAAGGGCAGTAGTCAATGCCTCAGGAAACTCCGCCGTTGTAAACAAACCTGTATTACCCTACGCACGCTCGATGGCCAACTACCTTGAGGGGAAATTTCAAACAGATTCACACCGTAAAGCAGATATTTCAAAATTTACCAATAATGAACTCAGCAACTTTAATGGACCATTAATAAAAGTATTACCTAAAAACAACCTCGACAAGCTCCGTCAAACCTATGTCGAAACAGTCTATCAGCTCTCCAAATCAGGCACCACCAAGCTCGAGGAAGCAACCGCAGAATATGCCGACTTCTGTGGTCAGCATTTCAGAACAATTAAGGACCTATATTCAGCTTGGGGCAAACCCAAACCTCCGGGGCTAGACCAAGGTGTTTCCAACTCCAAATGGGAGAGTACTTGGGGAAGATATTGGGCAAAAATTCCTCTAGTCACCAATTGGACCTCAAGAGGCTGTCTCTCCTCGACATCTGACTCAAAAGACGTTTCCGAATCCTGCACTCCCGGAAGAGATTTGCTTCTAGGTGTCCCTTCTGTTGCCAGACTGGCTGCGCTTTCTCAAATCTTGCAGCAAATCACTATTCCGCAGGACCTAATCAAAGAAGCCAAAGATTTTAATCCCGAACCCGCCAAGGCCGAAGGACGCGAAGGCCCAGGAGAAGAATATATTCTTCTCTACAATAGCTCAGGCGTAGTTGCTAATTCTGTTGCTTACACCAAGACCGGTAGTCTAATTTCTGCCCGCATACCTTATGTTGACGTCGCCTGGAAATCCTTAGTTCGCAAAAAAACCGGCGGTTTTAGACTGTTTGGCCCAGGAGATTTTTGGAGTACCCACAACACAGGCGAATTTTCCGATACAGCCTCAACCAGACTTAAAGGCTTTGGTAGTTCCAATCAAGTCTGGGCGGGTTACCTAGGCAGCATTCAAACCGCTAAAGAAATCATCCTAAAAACCATTACCCCTAAAGATGTTGAAATCAAAAAAGAGTAATTTTGCAAAAACTCATCGGTTAAGCATAAAATAAGCTAATTACTGCCAAACAAATGCGTCTCAAACTAGTCCTGCCAATTATCGTAATAGCTAGCCTTCTCCTAACATTTTTCAGCTTCAAACCAGTATTTGCCGAGGACCCTTTTAAATGTGACGAGCAAGCAGCAGCCGCTGGCGGTGCAGCTTCAGGCACTTCAGCAATTTCCAACCCCCAATTGGGAGTCGGCGAAACAGTTCAACCCTACCAGCAATCAATTTGTCAGTACAAAAATGCCCTCGACGAGGACGATGTTAATCTGCAAAAATTCAACCTCGGCCTTATGGACAATCTTGCATTTGGCATTAATCGCCAAATTACCGGCCTCCCCGCAACAGACGCAGAATTAGCCTGTCTGGAAGCAGGTACATGCAAAACCAGTGCCGCAATTCCTTTTCTGATGAAAAGCATTTCTATGCTTTACACTGAAAAACCGGCTTCAGGAGTGCAATATTTGGCCGACCTTAAATCAAAAATCACAGGCGACACACTCGCCGCCCAAACTGGCTACGACGCACTTAAACCTACCCAAGCTCTTTGGACAACCTTCCGCAACCTCACCCTTCTTTTGTATGTCATTTTCTTTATCGTTATTGGTTTTATGATTATCTTCCGCCAAAGATTAAGCTCTAGCTCTGTCGCTTCTGTTCAAGCGGTATTGCCAAAAATAATTGTCAGTCTAATTCTAGTAACTTTCTCCTATGCCATTGTTGGCTTAATGATCGACCTGATGAACTTTTTCATCGCCATTATGATTAATATTCTTTCCACTCAAGACGTGGCCAGAGCAAACTCGAACGATATTTACTACAACAAAAGTGTCTTTAGTTTTATGTTTAATGACCTTTTTCTGAAAAATATCACAGGTATATTTTCTGTGCCGAACGATATTATCTCAGGGGCTCTTGATGAGGTCGACGTAATGCCTGACTTAATTAATAATTTTGCCTCAGGATTACTCGCCGGCCTCGCAGTTGCTGTCATTGCAATAATGCTACTAGTCGCAACATTTAGAGTATTCATGATGTTGCTAATGGCTTATGTTAAGGTCTTTTTCTACACCATCTTTGGGCCACTGATGATTGGTATTGGTGTTATTCCAGGTATGCCGGGATTTGGGCCATGGATAAGAAACATCGCCGCACAACTCTCAACATTTGTCATTACTATTCTAATGATTATTTTTGCTGCGTACTTTATGGGAGTCAGTAAAGGCGATAACGGAATAACCTCAGGCGAAGCGACAATAACCTCAGGCGAGGGTTGGAATGCGCCATTATTGGGCGGCTTCACAAACCCTGAAGGTGGCGGTAACGCACTAAAGGGAATGATTGGTATAGGAATACTTTTAGGTATTCCGTCGGCAGCCAAAATCGCTCAAGACGCCTTTAAGGTTAAAGGTGGTGGAATTGGCGGCATGATCGGCGGAGCAGCCGGCGCTAGTGCTGGTGCAGGCATGGCAATGGCTGGAAGTCCGTTTAGAGGCGCTGCCGGCAGAGCAAAAACAAATGTCAATAATTTTGCCGGAGAAAGATTGAACAACACTTTTAATCCATTGAGTGCTGACCGAAGATATGACAGGCTCTCAAGACAAGCAGGTGCCTCCACACCAATAAACCCAGGTACTTCAGGTCCTGCAGGTCCAACATCGGTACCGGGAGCTAGGAATAGAGTCGCAAACCCCTTCCGCCGGAGAACATAAGTTAATCCAGGTTTTTAGAAAAAAAACTACAAATCCTTCTTTATCTGATCTTTACTCTGATTAAACAAGGTTTTTATCCAAAATACTGGCACATTCAATAATAAATTCTTCGGAGAAAGCACCTCCCTTGCAAAAGCCTTAGTAATCTCCGCCGGCCTACTAACAAAAGTACGCTTCACTTTACCGCCATAAAGTTCTTTAAGTAATTGGTCCATTTCACTCTTACCAAGATAAACCGGCACTTGCTTGAGCAAATAGTCCTCAACTCTTCTCGGCCCCCATCTGCCATACTGCGGCTTATTATCTCCTTTAACATTTATTACTCCGTTTACACTCATCTTATGTACCATCAATGCCTGCAATACACGCCTATTAAATTCGCGCCGGTCATCAGGTGATTTTGCAAAATAGCTATCCATTAGTGCTTTGGCTCCCTCTTCTGTCGGGCTCATTTCAAACGCTTCTAACTTACCGTACATGTCGTTAGTTTCAGTTGCTGCCGCGTCTTTATAAACATCATCTTTAAGATTGGTCACAATATTTGTATTCCTTTTTATTTTCTCTCCGAAATCGTCAATATTTTTAAACTCTTCAAGACTGCTCGAACCAAACAAGGCCATTAACTTTTCGGATGGATCTGTATATTTGTAAAATCCGTCTCTTAAAAATATGTGTTCAAAAATCGCCTGGTTCTCAAAATTAACCTTATTTCCCCCAGCCTCGATCATCCACTGCGGAAAGCGATCCTTAATTAGCGCATTGTCCTTGTAATTACCCGCAAAAATGTAATTTCTGTCATTAAAATATTTACCAGCCTTTCCCTTTGTTCCTTCGTCTCCAGGTTTTGGCGCCACCTTGATTGGCTCGATGACAATTGGCGCAATTGTCGTTTCGTAAAAATCTCTAGCAACAGCCATTCTCTGCTCAAAGGCAATTTTATTTGCTGAATACTCATTCGAGCCTTTAATTTTATCCGTCAACGCCTCCTTTTTTGCAGAATCACTATCATCGATCTCAAAACCGTTTATCTCCGCAAACTTTGCTCTATATACACCGTTTTCCAAAAATTTTGCGTTCAACTTACTCTTTACAAAAACCTCTTTCATTTGCTGTTTAAATTTAAAACCCACTGTCCAATTATCCTGATGAGCGTCCTCAAAACCACTTTGCTCATCTGAACTCAATGCTACATATTGTGCCTGCAAATCATCGTCAACAAAAACCCTGCCCTCATTGCCTAAAACAGTTTCATTTTTTAACCTGCTTCTTACTTCTTCTTCCGATTTTAATTCTGGAGCATTATTAATAGCCTTAAATACCGCAGAGTCTGCTTGATATCTCGCCAAAACCATCTTTCTTACAGCTTCCCCTTCCGCACCACCCAATATATCAACCAAAGCTTCGTAATTAAGTGTGCTAGATAACGCTTCAGAAACCTCCTTGGCACCCCTGCCTTTAGCGGCGACAGCGAAATTATGCATTCTCCTTAAAGCTTCATATTCTCGTTTAAATTGATCTATGTCTGGTGAGAACGTTTGTCTAGTATCTGGATCAAGCTCGTCAAATCGGCGGATTTTATCACTATTAGCCGGAATTTCGCTGGGCTTTTCCAAATCCTGCAACGCTCGTAATTTAATAATCTCCAACGGATTAAATGCCTCAATTGCACTACTAACTTCCAATCTTGCTTTTTCCAAAACAATATCTAAAGCATCTGCTCTCAAATCAAGCTCCTGTCTTTCTTCAACCTTCTTAACTTCCTTCTCTCTTAATCCTTGAATTGCACCAGACAGATCGTTAAATCTATTTAAAAGTTCCTCTTTGTTTATTCTGATACTGTCCGTTGCACGAATAGTCTCAATAATTCTTTTCTCCTGGTCTTTAATCCTGGTATAAATCCTGTCTCTATCTGTTCTATAAGCATCTTTACTACTCTCAGTTTCAAGTGTTGTCGTAAGTGCTTCCGAAATTTCATCGAGTTCAGCCAATTCAGTAACTGAGGCGGCCCCACTACTCTTTCTCTCCTCAAGCTCTTTCTTTCTTCCCAACTTACTGACACTTTTTTCGGCCGTGGGTTTGGACTCCGATTCTGCTGTAGGAGGCTTTGCTCCAAAAGCAGCAAAGGCGCCTTCTCGGTCACGAGTATTTAGTAATTGTTCAAAAAAATTAGCCGTCACCTCCATATCTCCACCAAGCTCTTCAGCTTTGGCTCTAATAGCTTCACTTGTAATACCTTCCGCCTGAAATCTCGCAAACAACCTCGCCGCTCGCTCTTCCGGACTATCGGTACCGTCAGAACCACCAGCATCAGTACCACCTGAATCGCCCGAGTCCGCCGAATCATCAAAATTGTCGAAGTCGCTTGCAAAATAAGCTTGACTTATATCGTTTATTGCCTCATCCCTACTTCTTAACAGATCAAACCTATAGCTACCCCCGTCGATAAAAGAGGCATATTTAACTCCGTCATTTCCGACTACTATTGACTGTATTCTTTTTGGTTTGGCCCATATAAAAACTCCGCTGGTTCCGTTCTTATCCACCGCAACAACCAAATCCCCCACTTTAAAAGGGGAAGGATCATCATCCTCATTTTCATTCTTGGAAGTTTTTTCATCATCGCCCGTATCTTTCAAAATACTCGGATCTTGTCGCTCTCCAGGATTACTTGCGTCACGTCCGTCAAGCTCCTTCTCAAAAAAGTTTGCCGCGGCCTCTATGTCTCCATGAAACTCATCAGCTTTTGCTCTAATTTCGTCCGAAGTTATACCTGCCGCGCGGATTCTCGCAAACAACTCATTTGCTCTCTTTTGTGGATCTTCTAAAATAGAATCTTCTCTCTGTTCTGCCATAATTTAAATATACCTCATTATACCACTTTTAGCCTTATTGGATAGTCCCATAGTTTTTATATTAAGCTCATATATTAAATAATAAAAATAGACAAATATCTCTCATTTGCCACTCCTAAATCAGCTTCAAAAATTTCACGCTTTCTTTTCACTGCAACCTATATTTTTTTCTGCTAAAATCGCTATGCAAATAACATCCTGCCTTTACTCTAATTAATTATTGCACCATAAAAAAGCGGGATAAACCTTTGATATGGAAGAGCATGCTGTACCGCAGAACATAACTAATTTTGAGTTCAAACTTTTTGGCCCTTTTACCATCCATCAATTCATTTATGTTGCCATAGGCGGCATTATCGGAGCTGTTTTTTATTTTTCACCGCTTCCAAAAGGCATTGCTTATATTCTTGGTGGAATTGCTGTTTTTGGAGGTATCGGGTTTGCTGCCATCCCTTTGCAGGGCAGGTCTCTAGATAAATGGATTATCGCTTTCTTTCGCTCAATTACTCACCCAACCCAGCGAATTTGGATTAAAGATAATCACATTCCATATTTTCTCGAAACCAGCTTTCTGCAAACCACCCCTCAACCTACAACTACCCAGCCTCTTGCCTCGCCGCGCCTTAATCATGCTGATTTACAAACACTTTTAGCCAAGCAACGCCGCACCACAAACGATAATCCCTTCGATCAAAAAGAAAGTCAGTTTTTGAGTCAAATTTTAAGTCTTAACTCGACCGTTAAAGCTACAGCCGCACCACCACCCCAAAATCAACAAGCCAATCAATCCCCATTCTCTCCATTCCAAAAACCTTATCGAACTTCGCGTCCAATTATTCAAGCCACTCCTAAGCCGGCCCAGCTTTTAGTGCGGGAACAGGAGATAAAAGCACAAGAACTAGCTTTGGCTGAAAAACAGAAGGAATTAGAAGCAACCAAGCTCAAACTCGAAGCTGAAAAGCAAAAAAAACTTGAACTTCTAACTCAAAAACCTACCATTCAGGCGCACGCAATCGGCAACTTAGAGATTCAAAAACGTCCTGAACCATCTCCAGCTTCTACTCCGATCATAAAATTCTCCGACTATCCGGAAAGCCTTAATCCTGATCGCGAGATCAAAGTTCTGCCTTACAACCCAATCACTGCCCCTGCTGGATCCACAGCTCCTCAAAATCCTCACACGGACCACACCGCAACCGACCAGGCCTCTAAACAAAGGCTGGCCGAGCTTGATAAAGTTCTTCTGGCCCAGCAAAAGATCGAGGCTGAGATAAAAGCCAAAGAAGAAGAAATTAAGCATCAGCAAACAAAAATTCAGCAGGAAGAAGAAAAGTTCACTCAAGCATGGAAAGATTTCGAAAAAACCAAAAGCCTGATCGAAGGAGGGGTTGATACCTCCACACCTGACGCGCTGTCTAGACACATGCTTACAAATATTGGCAAAAAAACCACTGTTGCACCAATGCCGTCATCAAACTTCTCATCTCTTTACAGCACCCAGCCAATCGCCGCTCAAATAGCTTCAGACATAAATTTCGGCGGTAATGTAATTGCCATCCCCGGCATTAAAGTACAATTTCTTCAAGGCATTGGAGACACTAGAATCAGAAAACTTCGTTCCAGACCGCCTGATTTTTCAAAAGCAACCCTGCCAATTCTCGGAGAAAGACAGTTTGATATCAGCAAAGAACTGAAAAAACGCTACGAACAACCCTCAGAATCCACAGCCGTCAAAACCGCACCAGCAACGGGAATTTCTATTGAACAAATAAAAAAAGTCGGCGACTTTCAACCAGTCAGGGCAGGAGAAATAAAAGAGCACGAGAGTAAAAACTTTACCCCGCCTCCAAGCCCTAATATTCACCCCAAACCAGAAAAACAATCTAAAACACAGGAGAATGTTGAACACACCCCCGCCCAGCGACCTAAACACGGCCAAATAGTCCAACCCTTTAACTACCAAAAAGAGACTTCAAATACCGCCCCAAAAGCCGAAGTCAAAATCAACCTTTCCGAACATTCCAACACTCCCAACGGTATTGTTTACAATAGCCAGGGCGGGCTGATCCAGGGAGCACTAATCTCTGTATTTGATCGTGACGGGGTTCCTGTTAGGGCTTTCAAAACTAACGGTCTTGGTCAGTTCGTCTCCGTCACACCACTGCCTGATGGACACTATACGATTCAGACAGAATTTAACGGTTTAAACTTTGATACAATTGCCTTCGATGCAGAAGGAAAGCTTCTTGATCCATTTGCTATAACTGCTAAAAACTAAAGATGAAATCTGCCCCGATCAAATCATCAACTCAAGACCATCTAGATATCGCAGACATTCGCGATGATGTTGTTATACTTAAAGATAATTCCGCCGCAATCGTTATTCAAACAGCGGCCATAAATTTTGAACTGCTCTCCGAGTCTGAACAGGATTCAATTATTTATTCATACGCCGGACTATTAAACTCACTTAACTTCACCACACAAATCGTTGTACGCAGTAAAAAAATCGATCTTAGTAATTATTTACAGCTGATCTCAGACGCAGAATCCCATCAGGCTAACCCTGATATCAAGCGCCAGATCTATCAGTACCGGCAGTTTATTCAGACGATTGTTCAGCAAAATAACGTCTTAGAGAAAAAATTCTACGTGGTTGTTCCTTTTAATCCACTCGAGTTAGGCGTCAAGGGCGCAGCTTTAGGCAAAGTTCAAAAAGACACAACACACCTTCAGGGTTTTATTGATTTGGTCAAAACCAGTCTTTATCCAAAACGAGACCATTTGATCAAACAGTTTGCTCGTCTAGGAGTTAAATCCAAACAATTAACCACTCAGGAGTTAATAGAGCTGTATTTTGATATTTACAATCCAAGCGAGGTCGGATTGCAAAAAATCACCGAAGCTGCAGGATCATACACCTCCCCAATGGTCTCACCGGCCGTAGCTGCTCCAAATCTCGCAGATCCAAGCACAAACGACTTAGCTCCGATCGTACCGACTACATCAAACCTTGCCCAATCGGGTCCAAACCTTGAATTACAACCTGCCCCTTTTGCACCTGCAGCACCGCAAAACAACCCCACAATCTCAGCTCCGCCACCAAGTATTCAGCCGGCTACTCCCGTTGTCACCACTGAAACTCCGATCCAAAATACCAACATTCCGCCAATTCCAGATCAAACTCCGGTAAACTCATTTTCTCCCGCTGCACAAAACTCTCAAGCCCCAGAACAGCCCGAGGTAACTCCCAGCAGCAACACTCTCGATCCTGACATTCTAAAGGCTCTCGATGCACTAAAATCGCCTTAACGGCACAAAAAATAATAAACATATGAGTATATTCGGCAAGAAAAACAACCAAGACTCAGGCCAGACAGCACCACAGTTGGCATCTGCTCAGGCAAAAGCCGTTGCACAAGGTACGGTTTCAGTACGCGACATTATCGCCCCGCCTGCAATTGAGGTTGACTTTGACTCAATAAAAATCGGAGAAACGTACTTTAAAACACTCTTTGTTATTGGCTACCCTCGATATGTGGGTGCCAACTGGCTATCTCCGCTTATTAACTTCAACCACACACTGGAAATATCTATGTTTCACTATCCTGTCGAAGCCCAGGCTGTTTTAGATGACATTAAGCGAAAGATCGGCGAAATGGAAGCCACGATCTCTACCGACATCCAAAGAGGAAAAGTCGTTGACCCAAGTGTTGAGGTCGCACTCGACGACGCACGTGAATTTCAGCAGAATCTTGTCAAAGGAGCCGAAAAATTCTTCCAGTTTGGTCTTTATGTCACAGTTCCCGCCGACACCAAAGAGGAGCTTGTAAATATCACCAAACAAGTCGAGAGCCTGCTTGGCTCTATTATGGTCATCTCCAAACACGCAACACTACAGCAAGAAGACGGATTCCGTACCACACTGCCTTACGGTCACGACAAAATGCTTGTGACCAGAAACATGGACACAACCTCGCTGGCCACAACTTTTCCGTTTACTTCCAGCTCGCTTACCAGCAATGAAGGAATTATGTATGGTATCAACGAGCACAACGGCTCGCTTATTATCTTTGACCGTTTTAGTCTGGAAAATGCCAATACGGTAATTTTTGCAAAATCCGGTGGAGGAAAGTCGTATTTAACCAAACTTGAGGCTCTCCGCTCTCTAATGTTCGGAACAGAAATCATCATTATTGATCCTGAGGAAGAATATAAAAATCTCTGTACAGCAATAGGCGGCGAATATATTAGTTTTGACTTCAACTCCGACACCAAAATTAACCCATTTGATCTCTCCGGAGTTTACGAAGAAGGCGAAAACGAGCTGGGCCTCAAAATCCTTTCACTCCACGGGTTGTTCAGAGTCATCATGGGACAGCTTTCTGCCACTGAAGATGCTATTCTCGACCGAGCCTTGGTACTCGCTTACAAGAACAAAGGCATAACCGCTGATCCTCAAACACAAACCCTTCAACCGCCATTGATGGAAGATTTGTACAAAGCCCTAATCGGCATGGAGGAACCACAAGCACAAACTCTGGCCGAAAGGATTGAAAAATTTGTCAAAGGCTCATTGGTTGGAATTTTTGATCAATATTCCAATCTGGATATCCGAAACACATTCACTGTTTTTAGTATTAAAAATCTCGAAGCAGAACTTCGTCCTATCGCAATGTACATCATCCTCGATTTTATTTGGACCAGAGTTAAAAGGGATCTTAAAAAGAGAATACTAATAGTCGATGAGGCTTGGTACATGATGCAATATCCGGACTCGGCCACTTTTATGTATTCAATTGCCAAGCGCGCCCGAAAATATTATCTCGGCCTGACCACTATCACACAGGATGTTGAAGATTTTCTCGGTACTGAGTACGGCAAAGCCATCGTTACAAACTCCAGTTTGCAGATTTTACTCAAACAATCTCCCGCAGCAATCGACAAACTCGCCGAAGTCTTTTATCTCTCAGAAGGAGAAAAACATCTGCTTTTGGCCGCAGATGTTGGAGAAGGGTTGTTTTTTGCAGGCAGCTCCCATGTCGCTATGCGTGTAATTGGCTCTCCAGAGGAACACCAACTTGTTACCAGCAACCCCAAAGAAGTACTTGAAATGCAAAACCAGGCTGAAGCCGAACAGGCAAACATTGATAGAGACAGCTCTCAAGCACAAGCCTCTGATCAAACTCAGGAAATCATCTAAAATCAGCCTGAAATGGCCTGCTACACCATAAAAGATTTATGATTAAGTAAGTAGTATGCCTCAACAGACAGCCGAACAAACCAAACCCAAAAACGCCCTTGATCAACTTCTTCAATTCCGGCTGGCCGATTGGGCTTTGGAATTTTTTGAAACATCAAGCTCAGAACAAAACCCGCCGCGCTTCCCAACCCCTGAAGAATTTAATCAAAAATTTCACGATTTATTTCCGGATGCCGACTATCAGCAAACACTTATTGTTATCCAAAATATCGCTGATAAATATCACGTTAACGATATTGGTCAGAACATTATTCTGTTAAGGCAAATTTTTGCAGGTCTAATAAAAAACGACCTTGAAGAATTAGAAATCTCAACCGAAACTTCAACTCCTATCATTCAAAAAACAAAGGGAGAACAAAAAACCCTTCCAAAAAGCGGGCTGGCAGTGCTTGAAGAGGTCGATTCAATCATTGAAAAACTTCGACAGACTCGCACTGAAGAGACTTTGCCTCCGGCAGTGGAGCTGCCTGAAACATTAAAGATCCCCACTCCGCAAGCCCAGCCGGCTTCTTTCCAAACTGCTGATTTGCCCGCGTCACCACGGCCCATCCAGTCAGACTCAAACATCAACAAACCACAACTTACGCTCCCAAACGACTTTAAAACACAAACCACACCGGCTTCAATTGCCGAGTCCGATATCGCACCCACGACTAAAAGACTCGAAGGCACGGTCAACCTTACTCATACCGAACTTCAAACTGCAGTTAAAAACCTTATTCTCTCTCCGGTCGTCGCCGCAAATATCTTTTCCCGTCAAATTGATAAACCAAACCAAGAAAGAATAGCTGCCAACATTGCCAAGGCCGTGGCAACACGAATTGTCTACACCACCCACACCGCAGACTTTCAAGAACTTTCACCAGTTTTAGCTTCAGAAATCTACGAATCTGCCACACAAGACCCCTTAACAGCTCCGAGTTCCGGAAAACTACTAAAATCTGAAGATTTCCTGCAAGCTGTCGATACTATTTCCGAAAACAACTTTCCGGCAATTTCTCAAGCCAACGTTGCTTCCCAAATTCTCCTAATCAGCACACTTACAGACTCTAAAAATGCACCAGCTGTACACAGCGAAATCATTAATAAAGCAGTCACAACCAGCTTAAAAATTAATCCCGCCAAAAATACCGCCAAAAACAAGCTCACTATAACCACAGCAGTTCAGCAAGTGTATCTTCCGGCAATCGCAGTAAGGGTTTTATCAAAAACCAAAGAAGATCTTGATAAAAATATCCCTCTCGAACCAAAACGCTTCCTCCAAAATCTCGACACGGCTCAAGAACAAAGTTTTCAGTCTTTCTTAAAACATTTAGACAATAAGCTCGAAGACAAAACCATCATTGCCGAAGCAATACCCAGGTTTGTAATCGATACGGTCTCACAAGAAATCCTTAAACCTGTAAATGTTTACGCCCAAGGACAGAGATCAATTAATACGCCAGAAGCCGAGGCTGCCGAAAACCACGCCTTTGCATCACTCATGTCCAACCCCAAAAGACAACAGGAAAGCTATCAGGATTTTTTGGTTGAGTCTCTGCACCCAAACCCGCAGAGATATTCTGTGCTTCACGAAAGCGTTCGAGAGTTCGGCAACAGGGAATCAAAAAGTCTTGGTCAGACAATATTGCTCGCGAATTACACAAGCGAAATGGATCTATATGAACAAATTCCTCAATTTAAAAACCCTGCTCGCAGGTCGATTTGGAGAATGGGCGGGTTTTCGCGCAGTTATTATTCTCAAAGCCCCGCGGGCCAAGCAGTTACAAGATCGGTCAATTTTGTGCCTAAAAAATCGTATTTCAAGTTTTCTCAAAAATTCTCATCCGGCAGAGCAAAGGGTGCTCTAAAAGCATTTGCTAAAAAAGGGGCTGGTAAGGTCGCCGCAAAAGTGGGTATTTCAGTCGCAGTCGGAGCAGCAACCGGCGGCACGTCATTGCTCTTACAGGCAGCAATTATGCTCGCTCTAAAATTCAAAAAACAAATTGCCAAAATTCTTGGAGTCCTAATTGCTTTACAAATATTGTTTTTGCTTTGGCTTTTAACGCAAGCCGCTGCTTTTGTTATGGGGGCACTCGTTGGAGCCACAATAGGCTTTGCTCTTGGCGGACCAATTGGAGCAATGGTAGGCGGATTTTTGGGCGGCACAGCTTCAGTTTGGTTGTACAGCCATTTCCCTCCTTATGCAGCGTTTGTTGACAATGTCTTACTTAATCTACCTAAACTTTGGAGTGCTGTTACAGCGCCAATAGGATGGGCAGCCTCAGCATTTGGAGCAATAAGCGCGACAGCCTCATTTGTTGGTGGCGCAGCGGGAGCAACTGCTTCTTTTATTGGTGGCGGGGCCTCGTTTGTTGGTGGATTATTAACAGGAGGAGGTGGCGGCAGCGCAATTGTCTCAACACTCGCAAGCCCAGGCGTACTCATTCCCACAGCCACCGTCGGAGGGCTCGCCGCTTTTTCTGTCCTTAGTTACAACCTGTTAGCTTCAGCTTTATACACTAACCCCAGTCTTCCGGAGCAAATTGTCCTTCCGGGCGATGCCACTGAAGGAGAAACAACAAACACATATATTTCGATTCAAAAATTGGCCTCTGTAAATGCAAAATCTCTCGGACCAGCCAAAACTATCAACCTTGAAAACTTCGACCTGCCCCAAACCGTGACTTACTCAGTCAGCATCACTGCAGGCGCGCAACCCGTTTACAACATAACTTGTACAGATGCTATTACTCACACCACTAAATCAGGCTCGGTCAGAAATCTTACAAGCCCGGCAATTAACTGCCCAACCTCTTTAGCTCCGAATCAATCAGAGCTGATAACATACAACTTAAATCTAGCCTCTGATCCCATCTTTTATGACTCCAGTATAAATAATAAGTTTTCGATTAATTTCAAATCTTTTGACCCTGATGTCACTCCTATTCCTGATGTCAGCGGTGGTTTTATCAACTCCGTTTCAAGCCAAGCTAATGACTTAGCGGCAGTATTTATTGGCACTCCAGCCAGTGAGTGTCCGTCCGGATGGCCGGTAGCAGGCACTGGGCGCGTAACCCAGGGTCCTGGTGGTAATATTTCCCACCAATCACTTGAGGCTGTTGATATTGCCACTTTTTACACCGACAGCCTTTTGGCCAGCTTTAACGGTGTAGTTCAATACAAATACACCGACCCCGACGGAAATCATCCGATCACCGGAAGGACTGGATACACTGTGATCTTAAACGGAACCTGCAATGGTGTACCATTTCAGGTAATTTACGGCCACATGGATTCTTTTGGAGCCGGTATCGAAGTCGGGTCTGTTGTGACAAAAGGGCAGGTAATTGGCTACGAAGGATATACTGGATATATCCTTCCTCCAGACATTAGAGGAACACATCTGCATTACGAATTCCGCGGTTTGAGAATGGAACCGCCTTTTATACCTGAAGATGTGCGTGATTGCTCAGGAAATTGTGCAACCGTAAACTAAAAATGACACTAACGGACCTAAAATCAAAATTATCAAAATATTGGATCTTTATTTTCTTCGGCGGCTTTTTTCTTGTGTTCATTCTTCTCTACCTAGCTCTCAACCCATCCAAAACACCTACTACTCCAACAGGCTCCAAAACCGTCATTCCTGCTGAATCTAGGCCTGGCGCCGATCCGTTCGTTTCCAAACCTAAAAAATATCAAATTGCAACCAGCATTGGTTCGTTCTCTATACCCACACAAGCCTCCAATCTGTCCGTTAATAATACTCCTATTGATTCAACCAAAATTGCACAAGTGTTTAACTTTGACCCAACCAACTTTAAAGAACTGCCGACTGATCTGGGGGTTAGAAAGGTTTTTATTGACCAAAACAGGACGCTAACCATCGACAGTCTCACTATCACCTATCGCAACCCCCAAACCCAAACGGGTTCGGTTCAATTGGACGTAATCAAATCTCAAGCGGAAAATACTCTCCGATCCGTATCTATAAATAATGAATTATCTCTTTCTGGGCCGGAATTTCATCTATCGACAAACCAAACCGACAAAGCCGTTGCACAATTTGAAGATGGTGACACTATCACTTACAAAATTCTTATTTCAGTAAATAGTTTACCTGTTGGCACTGACCGCACACCAGACACCTCAGTTGGCGTTATCACCCTCGATCATTCAGGAGAAGTTATCAGTTTTAGCCTTATCACTTCAAACTATTCTGTAAAGGACCCTATAAATATTATTTCTACTCAAACAGCTATCACTAAACTCACCAACAACCAATCGGTCGTTCTTCAGGTTAAAAAACTCTCAGGCACAAAGACCGAAGAAGAATCCTATTATGTTACTAATTACAAAGACATTAATATTGATTCAGTCAAAGTCGCTTATTTCTTTCCGACGACCAAAAACTCGCAAACTATTTTCCCTTTTTATATTTTTTCGGGCACTGCAACTTCAAATGAAAACCAGCAATACAGAATATCTCTAGCTGTTGAGGCGGTTGCGTCTTCCAATTAGGCCGTTTTTACCTTTACGTTTATTTTTTTTACTAAACCCCGTCCCAAAGATTTGTTTAATTGCAACATTAATCCTTTTGAGTTTCTTCTTATTTCCACCACCTCAAGCCCATTTCTAGCCTCTAAACTTAGTAACCCTTGACTAAATGCCACCACACAAACAACCAAACTACTTCCAAACTTGTTTTTAACCCATTTATCAATAATTGGCTGACTCACAGAAATGACCTGTAAGGCCCCTAGGGCCCCTTTTTCCCTACTGGTAAAGCTGAGCTGACGAATTAGCCCTCCGGCCTTTTCAAATCCCGCCATAAGCCATTTAAAGTCTTTTAACCCTTACTCTTGAAGCCGAACAGGCATAATAATATGCATAAATTCAACCCCTGTCTCGTTTTTCTCTAGAGTGAACTTTCCTGGTTTTAGGCTCTCTAATATCTCCAGAGTAAACTTTTCAGACTCACATATTCCCAAGAAATCATTTAAGTACCGCCAATTAAAAGCGATTTCGCCGGACGGGCCGGATAATTCACCCTCAATTTCATTCTTTTCCTCTCCAATTTCCCTCGAAACCGAAGAGACCAGCAAACCAAGACCGTCACCCAGTCCAAGCCTGACCACATTTCCGGACTCTTTTGCAAAAACCGCTGCCTGGGTTAATGCCCGCGCGAACTCATCTTTAGCTACGGAAATACTTGTACTAAAACTGTCAGGAACTATTTTTCTCCAGTTTGGATATTCTCCTTCAATTATTCTTGAAACTATTTTAACTTCTCCAGCTTTAAACACAGCTTGTTTGTCATTTTCTGATAACCACACCCCTATTTCATCATTCTGGCCGGCCAGTTTTGACACCTCTTGTAGGGTCCGTGCCGGAATTACAGTTCTTATTGGTTTTGTTGCAAATTCGCCGCTAAACATTGCATGCGAAAGTCGATAACCATCGGTTGCAACTAATTCAAGTCCTTTTTCGCTCAAATCAAACAAGACTCCTGCCAAAATCGGCCTGGATTCATCCACCGCAGCCGCAAATTCAACTTTATCTATTGCGTATGAAAAGGTCTTCGCTGGTATTTTTACACGTGCTTCACCCACCTCTGTCGGTATTACCGGGAAATCCTCTGTTGGGGCGGTATTTAATTTTGCTGCAAACTTACCCGAAACCAAACTTCCGATTCCATCAATGATCTCCAAGCTTAATGTTCCGGGATTTAATGTAGATACTAGGTCACTCAGTATTTTCCCTGGAACCGCTATTTTTCCTATATATGTTTCTGTAGCTGTAAGTGTGACTGAAATTGCAATATCGAGATTTGTCGATGAAACAGTAATTTTTCCTTCATATACCTCTATAAGAAAATTACTAAGGATCGGCAAGGTGATTCTTGTACTTATTGCCCTAATTACCAACTGAAGGGCCTTGCTGAATTCTTCTTGTTTTACTGAAAAACCGATTTTTTTGTCAGACATATCTTTATTATTTTTTTATTTATAACAAGTAGTCGTTAGTAATATACTCTGTAGATATGTGTATTGCTAAGCATCTCCCAGGCGTAAATTTTCTGTCTAGAACTAACAACATCCTATCAGAATAAGCTATTTTTGTATTATACCCCATAATTTTAGGTTCTTTTTGGGTTTACTTTGTCTGTAAAAACCATTTGGTATTGTGGATAAGATTGTGGACAAAACCTTATCTTCTGTGTACAACTTTTAAACAGCATTATTAATTTCTAATATCAATTCTCTCAGAATAATGTTCGTCTTAAGGCTCGACTTTATCTTTCCAACCCCATGCATAATTGTAGTGTGATCGCGCCCACCCAGAGCATCACCGATTGAAACCAGAGAAAACTTAAACTCTTCCCTCAACAAGTACATTACTATTTGTCTGGCTAAGACTAGCTCTTTTTGCCGGTTCTTACTTAAAATATCGCCTGTAGAAATTTTTGTTTTCTGGCCGACAACAGAAATCACCCTCCTTGGTGTAATCGGTTTTGCTCGCTTGTTTTCGCTTTGGATCCCAAAGAATTTTTTAACGATATCCACGTCAATTTCCTGGCCTCTGAGTGAGGCTAAAGAAATGATACCTGTCAACACTCCTTCTAACTCTCTGGTGTTTTTATCCACTTTTGAAGCAATGATATCCACAATTTCAGGCAGCAAATTAATATTTTTGGCTTTAATTTTTTGGTTTATTATGGCCACCCTCATTTCGAAGTCCGGATTGCCAATATCGACCGTTAATCCTCCTAAAAATCTAGAGACCAGCCTGTCTTCAATTTTCCCCAAAGAAGACGGGTGTCTATCAGAGGTCATGATGATTTGTTTTCCGCTTCCCTGTAATTCGTTAAATGTATGAAAGAACTCTTCTTGTGTAGACTCTTTACCGCTCAAGAACTGTATGTCGTCTATTAGTAAAATGTCGGTCCTGCGAAATTTTTCCCGAAAACCCCTTGAATTTTTAGAAGAGATTGACTCAATGAATTCGTTAGTAAACTTTTCACATGTTGTATAAATAACCCTGATTGAAGAGTCTTTCTCTAACACCCCATTAGCTACAGCTTCCATTAAATGCGTCTTTCCTACCCCAACACCGCCATAGATAAAAAACGGGTTATATACACTGCCGGGGCTTTGAGACACTGCCTGAGCCGCGGCAAACGCCAAATTATTTGAGTTGCCGACTACAAATTTTTCAAACGTGAAATTAGGATTTAAATTATTAGAGCTTCCCCATCCGATTTTTATTTCACTAATAGTTTTCTGTTCGTTAAAAACATTTTCTTTCGTCATTAATTCTTGTTTTGGCCTATCTACCTCTCCAACCTCGACAATAAGCCTAAATTCAGCCAGATCAGCTTTTTGCTCAAGATGCTGTCTGATACTGTCCAAATATCTTGCCTGTACCTGCTCTTTTACGAAATTATTTAAAACAACTACTTTAAACTGGGGATTCTTTTCTTCGCTGTTAATTTCAAGCTTGGTGGCACTAAACCATGTACGAAAATTTGCCGGCGACAAGTCAGACTTAATGTCTTTTAATATTTCACTCCAAAGTTTTTTTGAATCAACCATAATGTTTTGTATATCAGACTTTAATACCCTTTCTTGCTGGGTATTTACGCAAATATATTTTTGTTTGGAGGTGTTTTGCTTACGGAGGAAAGGCTGGGCAAACAGTCTGTAATATCCAACTTAAGTTGTAAAACTATATTCCTTTTATCCACAATCAGTCAAGCAGAACTAAAATGTGGAAAAGATTTTTTTCCGCTTGCAATTGTAGCTATTTAGAGAATATAATCGCCCACGCAATTTATGGCAACCAAACGAACCTACCAACCAAAAAAGAAAAAAAGAGCCCGCAAACACGGATTCCTCAAACGAGCCCTGACTAGAGCAGGTCAAGCAGTGCTCTCGAGAAGGAGAAGGAAGGGTCGTAAATCTTTAACAGTCAACGTACGCAATCACAACCGCAAATAAATGCTCGCTCGCGAAAATAGTCTTAAAAAATTTTCTCGCAACTTTACCCACTCCACCAGCTCAGCACTTTTTATTGTTAACACGCGTCCTTCATCCGGTTTTAAACTTATTGTTACCGTCCCTAAAAAAACTTGCCCGTTGGCCGTAGATCGTAATCGTTCTCGTAGATTAGTCACGGCGGCTTTTTTAAAATTAAACTCTCAAACAAGCACCAATCACGAAGTCGCCGTATTAGTAAGGCGCAACCTCAAAGAAACCCCGCTTGAAACAGTTAAAGCAGAACTGAAAAAACTTTTGTAATTAAAATCAAGAAATATGTTTAAAGCTATGACAAGTACGATCATTCTGTTAATTAAATTCTATCAGCGAACTCTTTCTCCGGATCATGGTTTAGTAAAGATTTTTTTTAATCACCCCGTCTGTCGCTACATGCCGACCTGTTCAGAATATGCAATTGAATCTCTAGAAAAAAATGGTCTTAAGTCCCTCTCTGCAATTAGTAAACGAATACTAACTTGTAACCCCTTTTTTGCTGGAGGATTTCATCCGGTCACGTCAAGCAAGCAAAAAAACCGATCATAAGTTATTATATTTGCCAGTATATCTATAGAAATTAAAAAAATGGAAATCTTAAATCAAATTTTTATTGACCCGACCCTTAATGTTGCGATATTTTTTTACAAAATATTTGAAGCGGCAAATTTCCCTTTTCCTCTGGCCTTTGCAATTTTAGGCCTAACCATTCTAATTAGGCTAATTGTTTGGCCTCTTACCTCCAAGCAGCTTCATCAAACCAGAAAAATGGCCGAGTTAAAGCCTCATCTTGATGATCTTAAAAAAAAGCACGGCAAGGATAAAACTATTCACGCACAAAAGCAGTCTGAACTATATAAAGCACACGGAGTAAACCCGGCAACGGGCTGTATTACTATACTTATTCAGCTTCCAATATTCTTTTCGCTTTACCAGGTACTAAGCACCATTGTTTCCGCAGGGGGCAATTCACTAGATGTTATTAATAAAGTTAATCAGAGCCTGTACTTTTCGTTTCTTCATTTAAACAAACCTCTTGACGCTTCATTTTTGGGTACCCAGCTTAGTACAAAACCAGCAGACTGGCAGTCGGCCGGTGTTTTACTTCTTCTCGTTCCGGTAATCACAGCAATATTTCAACTAGTTCAATCAAAGATGGCTATTCCAAAATCTCAAGGACTAGCAAAAATCAAAAAAGACCCCAAAGAGAAAGAAAGTCTTGCAGATTCCTTAATGCAGGCTCAAGGTCAGATGACTTTTATCCTTCCTTTGCTTATCGGCTACTTCTCTTACACACTCCCAATAGGCTTGTCGCTGTATTGGAATATCTTTTCGGTGTTTGGCATAATTCAGCAGTATCTTGTCATGGGCTGGGGGTCTTTGGTAGACTGGCTACCCGCTCTGAATAAAAAGAAAAATGGATAAGAATACAAACCTAGAAGAAAAAGTCCTCGACCAGCTCGAGAAAATTATCACCCGTCTCAATTTGAGTGCGGAGATCTCTTCTACGACCGAGCCTGACGGCACTATCAAAATAATGGTCACAAGCTCAGATTCAAGTCTTTTAATTGGTCGACACGGAGAAAACCTAGACTCTCTTCAGACCATTCTGCACACCATGATTTTTAAGTCGATGCCAAATGAAGAGCTTCCAGATATTATTGTTGACGTCGATAACTGGAAAGCAAATCGAGAAGTAGAACTTAAAGACTTGGCAGCAAAGATCGTTCAGAAAGTAAAGTTTTCCAAACAACCACAAAGTTTATCCAACCTTAAACCGTTTGAGCGAAGAATCATACATTTAAATCTCGAAGACAATCCAGATGTCGAAACAAGATCAGAGGGCGAAGGCCGTTTCCGTAAGCTTATCGTTTCTCTCAAGTCTTAAAGACTTTAAAAACATTTTTGCCCTCCTAACATTTTTATTTGCCGCAAGTCTAAGTTTTCAAACAGGTTTTAAAGTTGATACTTCCCAAGCATATGTTTTTGGTTTTTTAACTGATTATTTTATTTTTTCCATCCATTTTTCCGACATCATAATATTAATTTTCTCTGCTCTAATAATATATCGTTATCAGCCTTATCAAGGAGCGCAAATCAGTGTCATCCAGAAGATCTCGCTACTATTATTCTTAGTTCTGGTCCTGCAGTGGTTATTTTTCTCACAAAACCCCAAACTGATATATTTTGGATTGTTTAATATCCTTATATTTTTTCTAACCATTTTATGTATTTATCTTCAGTGCCTATCAAAAAAATCCTTACTAAAAACAATTCATTTCTTTGCTCTTGGTCTTGTTTCTGGGCTTATTGTCGCCGTTTCTATTGGATTAATTCAGTTTAGTGCTGGCAACTCGCCGGATATTCCAATATTTGGATCATATAAATTTTCATCACAAACCCCAAACATCGCGCTCGGGTCAGTTTTTGGCCACGATTTTTTACGAGCATACGGGACCACTCCTCATCCTAATATTTTTGGCGCACTTTTAGTTTTTGGTATCGGATTTATTCTGTTTCTTATCAGAAAAACAAAAATACACTCGGTTAAAATCATCTACTCCATTTGCCTTTTAATTCTCTTATTGGGACTAGGAATGTCATTTTCCAGAACTGCGAGTGCAATGTTAATCGTCCTGATTTTTTTTCAAACGAAACAATTTCTTCAGGGCCGTAATTGGGGATTTTTGCTTTTTATATTCGCGCTTGCACTTCTGGCTATCTTATTTATTTCAGGGCTAACAATATATTCTAAATCTGTCGTCGAGCGATTCGAGTTAAATTTAATAGGCCTAAAAATATTCTTTGATAATCCCATTTTTGGAGTTGGCATTAACAATTATTTAATTTCGGCGCAAAGCTATTTTTTCCAAAGTTTTAATCTTAGGCTTTTTCAGCCCCCGCACAACCTAGTCATTCTCTTCTTGTCTCAATTTGGAATTATAGGACTAGTATCAATCAGTATAATTATCCACCGGCCGCTAAATATAATGTTTCGCGTCAAAAACGAAATCTTTCAATTATTACTAATTCCGCTATTTTTAGCCTTTGTCACAGGTTCGATGTTCGACCACTATTTTATGACGCAATTTCAGCCCTTTTTATTGGTTGCAGCTCTGACGGGGTTTATTCTCGGAAGCACCAAAATGCTAGACTTTAAATAATGTCGAATCTTAAAGCAGTCTCTAAAAACACGATCTTCCAAATAATTGCCAAAGCTTCTACGGTCTCAGTTTCCCTAGTCATTACCGCCTTGATCACGAGAAAGCTGTCTGCGTTTGATTATGGAGAATTCGTAAAAATTATGTCCTTTGTCTCAATCTTTTATCTTTTGGCCGACTTTGGGTTCAACGCCACCTTTTTAAAAACGACTTTAAATAAAAAAATAGAAACCGATTTTAATAAATTTTTTGCCCTTAGGATTCTAACCTCTGGATTTTTAACGATATTTTGTATTTTGTTGGTTTTGCCTCTGCCACACAATCAAATAGACGGAACAGGATATAGTCAGGCTGTAAAATTTGGAATTTTTCTTGCCTCTTTCACAATTTTTTTCCAAGGACTTTTTAATACCGCCAATGCTATTTTTCAAAAAAAACTGCGATACGATCTATCTTCTGTTGCCAGCGTTATTTCAAGCTTAGCAACGTTAGGATTGGTAATAGCAGTTATTCCAACGAGGAATCTTTACCTTCTTGTACTTAGCTACACTTTTTCAAACGCCGTATTGTTTCTTGTTGCATACCGATTATTAAGGAAATTTTCACTAAAACCAAAACCGGATTTCAACAAAATTTATTCAAAGAAAATGTTCTTTGGGTCAATTTCCTTGGGCATCACTTTGGTGATTAATTTAATTTATTTCAGACTCGATACAATAATTTTAGGTTTTTATAGGTCTCCTGTTGAAGTAGGGTTTTATGGTCTGGCTTACAGGATTTTTGAAACCGTATTGGTTATTCCCATATTCTTTTCCAACTCATTATTTCCCGTCTTTCTGACGAATCTGCACAACATTGAAAATATTAAACGGATTTTTAAAAAGTCGTTTTTGTTGTTATCCGTCCTTTCCTTAAGTCTCTCATTATTCTTTTATCTAACAGCAGATTTAATTGTTTATGTCATTTCCGGTCCCGAGTTTGCAACCTCAGCAGACCTACTTAGAATTCTTTCAGCCGGGTATCCATTCTTTTTCCTTTCTGCCATTGTCATGTGGCTCCTGATCAGCTTAAACACTCAAAAATATTTAAGTATTCTCTATTTAATTGTTGGTACCCTAAATTGTTTGGCAAATCTTTATTTCATTCCAACATATGGCGCTTTTGCCTCAGCATATATTACTGTAATTAGTGAGATAATTATTTTATTCGGGGGAGCATATATTTTGATAAACAAATTAAAAAATGTCTGAGCTAATTATTTTTACTGATGGAGCAAGCCGTGGTAATCCGGGCCTTGCCTCTACTGGTTTTGTCATAAAATCTAGTACTAAAACCCTACATGAAGGTGGAAGTTTTTTGGGTATTGCAACAAACAATGTTGCAGAATACTCTGCGATCGTCGAAGCATTGTCAAAAGCAAAAGATTTTACAATCAACACCAAAGAAACAAGTATTAGTTTTTATATGGACTCTAAACTAGCGGTTGAGCAATTAAGCGGTAGATACAAGATAAAAAATGCCGCCCTTCGCGAACTAATAATGCAGGTAAAAATTCTCGAAGCAGAGTTCAAACTAATTTCATACCAGCATGTTCCCCGTGAAAAAAATCAGGAAGCAGATGCAATGGCAAATAAAGTCCTTGACCAATAACGCCGTGAAATTAAGATCAGCAGATTACAAAATTATTATCTGGGTACTCCTTGTGCATTTATTTGTTGTAGGTATTTATCTCTATCTACAGCAGCCTTTCAGTCTGACAAGCAGAACATACATGCTTACAGTAAACGACAGTCGAGTAAATGGTATAGAAAAGACAATGTCTGGAATAATAAACTCTCCCGACTTTACAAAAGATTTAGGGTTAGAAAAACAAATTATTCAGGCAGCCGACAGAACCCCTCAAATTATTGAACTAAAAACCAGCGCTAAAAACGAAGAAGAATCTATAAATAATTTTAAAAAATACGAACCTTTAATATTAGAAAAGATCCTTCGAATAAATTCTCAACTAAAAATTTCACCTGTCTCCTCCGCTGCAATTACACAAGAGGTAATGGT
>CAYGIG010000002.1:0-12371 GCA_964349875.1 uncultured Gammaproteobacteria bacterium
CCTCAATATCAATGCAAACAATAAGGTAAAATTAGCTTTAAAGGTAGATTGTTAAAAATATTTAAATTTTTATTCAAAATGAGAATCAAAATTGCTTTTATCGTTCTAATAACGCTTTTATCCGCAAATTTTTTCTCTCCAATAACAGTTCAGGCCCAACAGACCCAAAACCAAAGCTACGAAGATTATTTATTTAACTACAGCAGGTATCAAACAGAACTAAATAAACTGGAAACAGCCAAAGCCTCGTACAAAAAAGATTCCTCTTTGCAAAATCTTACCAACCTTCTCGAATCCACCCGAACAGTTTATCTGACTATTGGCGACACAATGATTGCTTACAACTACTTTCTAAGCTCAGAAATTGTAAATAGCAAAGTAATTCCTGCACAAACTTTGGAATACTTCAACAAAACACTTCAAGAAACAAATCAATGGTACATCGATCAAAAATCCGTTATCAACAGCGATCAAAATGATCTGATAAAGATGCAAGCGACCATCGATACCTACAATAAAAATCACGACGCAATTTTGAAAAAAATCAACCAGCTAAAACTGATCACTAACTCCGCAAGAATTGCCAACTTTCAAGAAGAAGCCCGAACCCTTTTGGCTAAACTATTTACCTATATTAACAGCAACGTTTCCACCCCCGACCCCAGACAGGAAATCTGGAAAAACCAGATTATCGAAAGAGTAGATAGCACCAATCAGCTTATTCAAAAGAATTTTGAACTGATTCCTCTAGTTGGTAATCCTTCAAGTGGAACACAAGCAAATACCAAAATAACCAATAATTCCAAAACAGCCATTGAAAACATTCGCAAAACCGCCAGTTACCTAAATGAAATAAACAATTCACTATGAGCACTAACCTGAACCCACCACCTACTAATCCAGACCAGTCAACACCTCAAACCGCAAAGATCGAGAATAATAATTCCAAAAATCTATCAAAACCCCTAGAACAAAAACCATCCGATCAGGATTCTCCAAAACCAAAAGGGCCGATTAATATTTCTAAATTAAAGAAACTTTCTCCATCCGCTTATATCTTAATTATTTTGGGAGTTATAACCTTTGTAATATTAATATCAATACTTTTTGTACCCAAAAAGGGAACAAAACCTGCAAATATTATCGACACCGACAATATTCCAGAACCGCAAATCTCAATTACTGATACCAACGAAACAAAAGAGACCCCCTTTACATCAGACATAATAAGGTTTAAAAAGGATGCCGACGAGCTGGAGTATAACTACCCTAAATACAATCTTCCGGTCGTAGAGACAAAAATCAATCTAAGCAAGTAATAATGATTCGGCAGCTCAAAAAGCTTATTACAATAAAAAAAATCCTTGCCCTAATTTTGATACTTGGTGTCGGATTTGTTGCATACAATAAATTCAAACCAACAGTAGTTCAGATCGACACACAAAAAGTTACCAAAACAGATGTAACCTTAGAAGTTTCCTCTGATGGTAAAATAACTTCTGGATCTTCCTATACCGCTTCTTTTGAACTTGGCGGAATAATTGTTTACCAGCCTTTTAAGGTTGGAGACAAGATCAAAAAAGGGACCAGAATTGCATCTGTTGATAGTCGTAGCTATAAACTAGCCTACGATCGAGCACTCAAAGATTTTAACCTCCAGTTTTCTCAACTTAACGAATTTGACCTAACCCAAAAAGACAAACCTTCTTCAGATCAATCCAGTCTCGATCGCAAACAAGTAGATATTCCATTGCAAAAAACCGTAAGTCTAGTAGAAGATTCACGAATCGCTCTGGCTAAAACCAGCATCTACTCTCCGATTTCCGGAATCGTTACTAATGTCTCAAAAAAAACAGGGGAAACCATTGCCGCAACCCAGACCGTGTTAACCGTTCAAGCAGGTGACATGCCGGAGTTTACCGGTGAAATCGATGACGTAGATATTGTCAAAATTCTCGCAGGACAAACTGCCGAAATAACTATTGACGCTTACCCAGACACCAAACTCCTCGGTAAAGTAACCGAAATCGCTCCAAGCAAAACCAAAAACGAAAACGGCATCGAAGTTTATCTGGTCAAAATGCAGTTTAATAACGATGGTAAAACCATTTATCTTGATCAGAACGGGCAAGGCTCAATTATTTTAAACCGCAAACAAAACGTACTTAGCGTACCTAATTCCTCAATCTTTGAAGAGAATGGACAAAAATTCGTTTATGTCATTAAAAAATCCAAAGCTGTCAAAACCCCTGTAACCGTAGGCCTCGAAGCCGATTTTGATTCTGAGGTCACAAGCGGACTAACAGAAGGGGACGAAGTCAGTACAAGCACAAATTCGCTCAAGGATTCAATCCGTGTCAAAACCAAATAACGTCATCATCGCTCTAGACCATGTTTCACGCATTTATAAGCCTGAAGCAAAAAAAACAGATCATAAAAAAGAGACTGAAAACATCGTTGTCCGAGCTCTCGATAATGTTAGCCTTAAAATCCACCGCGGCGAGCTAATCGGCATTGTCGGACCATCAGGCTCAGGCAAATCCACTTTAATGCATGTAATTGGTCTGCTCGACAAACCCTCGTCTGGTCACGTAATCGTCAATGGTGAAAATATCGACGACTTTTCTGAAACCCAGACAGCCTATATCCGCAACAAAACAATCGGCTTTGTTTTTCAGACCTTCAACCTCTTACCTAGAACCAGCGCGATCGATAACGTCAAACTGCCATTAACTTATTCCAGAACATTTAATGGCAACGCTGATGCGCGCGCAACCGAAATTCTTACCCAAGTTGGACTAGGGGAGAAATTAAAGAACACGCCTGGACAGCTTTCCGGTGGTCAGCAGCAGAGAGTCGCAATCGCCAGAGCCTTAAGTAACGACCCTGATATTCTGCTTGCCGATGAACCGACCGGCAACCTGGATACTGCTTCGGGCAAAACAATTCTTGATCTTATAAAAAATCTTCACAAGTTAGGCAGAACTATTATTGTGGTCACTCATGACCCAAGTATGTCTAAGTTTTTTCAACGCACAATTACCATAGTAGATGGCAAAATAGTTTCAGACAAAAAATCATGAAACTAGCCTCAACCCTCCAAGTCTCAACTAAAGCGATTATTATCAACAAGGTAAGGTCACTACTAACCATGCTCGGTATTATTATTGGTGTCGCAGCAATTATTCTTTTAGTATCAATTGGCGCCGGTATCCAGAGCTTCGTTAACGAACAATTTGAAACTCTTGGTTCCACTTCAGTATTTGTTCTCCCAGGTACCGGCGGAGTATCAGCTGGCCCCCCCATTGGCAACGTCAGTAAGTTTGATAACGAAATAATTGACAGGCTTAAACGTGAAGAAGGCAGAAGTTTTGATAATGTTGTAGCTTCTCAAGATACATTTGCCGTCGCAAAATTTCAGGACAAATCCAAAAACATTACCTTTACAGCAATGACCACAAACGGGTTTGAGGTTTCTAAGCTGGAAATCATCAGCGGCCGTAAATACACCGACGCAGAGGATCGCGCCAGCAAAAAAATAGTTGTAATCGGTCCGACACTTAAAGATTCTTTGTTTGGAAGTAGTGATCCAATCGGAGAAAAGATCACTATCAGCGGCGCTCGCTACACGATCATTGGTCTAACCGAAAAACTAGGATCAGTTGCTGGTGTTGATGCCGATAACGCCGCTTACGTACCATTACATACATACTTTACTCAAACCGGAAACAAAACCGTCAGCTCTATTCTTGTAAGTGCGCCATCTCAGGAACAAGTTGAACAAACCAAAACTAAAATCGAACAAATCCTTCTGACAAAACTTAAAAAGGACGACTTTAACATTCAGACTCAAGAACAGCTTCTTGCAACAATATTATCTATTGTCTCTTTCATTACCTACGCCCTCGGTGGAATCGCCGGAATATCGTTGCTTGTCGGAGGTATCGGAATCTCCAACATTATGCTTGTTTCAGTTACAGAGCGTACTCGCGAGATCGGACTGCGTAAAGCCTTAGGAGCCACACCGGCAGATATTTTACTGCAGTTTTTAATCGAGTCGACAATCCTTTCACTTATCGGCGGAGGCATTGGAGTAGCACTTGGTGTTCTTGGCTCACAAGCAATCTCGCAATTTTTCTCCACTACCGTCACACTCTGGTCAGTAATTCTTGCGTTCGGATTTTCAGCCGCAATCGGTATTATTTTCGGCTCCATTCCCGCTTATCGCGCGGCCAAACTCAATCCAATCGAAGCACTTCGCTACGAATAATTGAATATTTGATAAACAAACTCTATAATTCACCCATAAGTTAGTCACAATGGCTACAAATAACGCAACCTTCTCCAACCTGCCCATCAGTAACGAACACGACCGTCCAACCGAGCCGTTTGCACCCTTGTGGTCAAAAACAGAAAAACAACCTTCCACTCACGACCATATTCCAGCCACACTCGATGGAGAAGTGGAGCTAGATACAGTTAGGGTTAAAGCCGAGAAGCAACTTCAAGGTTCACAAGAACTTGAAAATTTAAGACTTTCTATAGCTTCTGGGTCCGAGCATCAACTAAGAGGCGAAATCGCCGACCTTAATACCGAACTAGCTGACGCAAAACAAAGAGCAGGAATATTTGAAACAAACTCAGTCGAAAATACATCAGCTGCAATACACATTCAAGAACGAGGTAGGTTAAAAAGAATGCTCAGACTAATTTATAAATCTGAACCTGCTTTTTCCGAATTTGAAACCGTAGGCGAGCGTAAAGCAAAACTTACAGGCATAGTTGGCGCAATCACCGGTGACCAAAAAACATTGATGGAAATAAACGGAGCTTCTGCCGGATTCTAAAAACCGCATTCTTGCCAAGCAAGCTCTCTTCCCATAAAATACCCAAGCCTCTTAAATGAGGGAAAAGATTCTAAAGAAAAACCGCTAGGTTTGTCTTGGCTGTTCCCAAAAATGGGGACCCCCACGAAATTTACTAAAATTTCGAAGGGGAGAGGAGGAATGATTAAATTCATAAACTGAATTTTGTCTTCTTAAATTCGGTTTTTGAACAGGCTTTGCCTGACAAAAACTTTCCTCTAATGGAAGAGGAATACTAAGGAGAAACCTTGGTGTCTCCTTAGAGAACGAGGGCTTGTAGCTCAGTTGGTTAGAGCGTTACATTGACATTGTAAAGGTCAGAGGTTCGAGTCCTCTCAGGCCCACCTTTAAACTCATTTTAAACTTTGAGAATATAGCTTTTCGTAACTGTCAACAATTTTTCCGACTCCAAAATTATGAATATATATCTGAGACCAATTTACCCACTTTTGCCTGATCACCTCATTTGAGAGTAGCAAACCCAGCTTTTGACTAAAGGCTTTTGTATCCCTAGGGTTTACTAGTGACATTTTTCCATAACCTTTCATCACCGACCGATAGC
Source organism: uncultured Gammaproteobacteria bacterium (assembly GCA_964349875.1). Classification (GTDB taxonomy): domain Bacteria; phylum Patescibacteriota; class Microgenomatia; order CAYQLK01; family CAYQLK01; genus CAYQLK01. The sequence goes on from CAYGIG010000002.1 coordinate 5,428, forward strand.
CGGAATTATCTCCAGCCACTACAACTATTCCCCGCGCCATGGCTTCTAACAACACAATTCCAAAACTCTCACCATATAACGCTGGAGAACAAAAAAGACTCGCTCTTTTATACATATTCAACTTTTCGTCCTCTGGCACAAAACCTAAAAATTTTACATTGCTAATTTGATGTTTTTTTACATATGTTTCTAATTTTTCCCTCTCTGGGCCATCACCGGCAATTTCCAAAAAAACATTTGGCCGTTTTTGCGAGAGCTCTTCAAAAGCTTTCAATAAATACTTCACCCCTTTACGCTTTTCGAGCCTGCCTAAGTACATTATTATCTGATTCTTTTTATTACTCTTATTTTCAATAAAAGGGTATTTTTCAAAATCAACGCAGTTAGGAATAATTTCGATTTTTCTTTTAGTCAGCCCGCGGACATAAATTGCCGCCTCATCCGATACGGCCGTCATCGCATCAATCTTTTTCATAACAAGTCGGGCATAAGGGGAGATGGCAATTTCCAACGCCTTGGTCAGGCGAGTTTCTGGCAATTTAGCATGAAATGTCGCAATATTTACAGATTTTGAGCGGGAAAGTATCTGTGGTGACATCATCGGCACCCAAGGCTCGTGAAAGTGCAAAATGTCAAAATTCTGCTCCTCAAGCACCTTTCTGATCTTACGGTTTTCAATGCTCAACGACACTTGAGCTGTAGTCTGAAAAGGATATTTTGTATCAATTAGACCTCCAATATAAATTATTCCGTCCTTGTCTTTATCTGTCTTCCGTGGAGCAGGTGTAATAATTATTGCCTTATGACCTCGTCTTTTTAGCTCTTTTTGCAGGTTCAAAACACACTCCTGAACCCCGCCGTTTTTAGAAATATTATATGGACAAATCAAGCCTATTTTCATTTGAAGTCAAAGTATATCAACATTTTGTCAAAATTTTCCTTGACATTTTCAAATATCTGCCTAAACTATAGGGCACGTTTGGCCTTCTCACGAAGGCATAAGCTGCACGTTAACCAATAAAAAAGGAGAAATCAAAGTTGTTCACACTTCCACTGGTGACGATTTCACCAAACGACTTCCCAGACAGCAATTCCGAGCTCGGTGTGAACCACCACCGGCCACATCCAGGCGACCTGAAAATGTTCTTGGGCTTCAAGAACCAAACCTTCTTCGGTGCAGGCTACCACGAGCGGTACAACAACCCAATGTTAGCCGCGCCAAATAGTGAAGCAGCCGGAGGTACCGTCTACTTTTACAACGATGTTAGCCGCGGAGATCTCGATGGAGTACTGCGCGTACTCGGCATCAAAGATCCACCCGGGGCGCCCAAAAAATTCGTCATTTATTCTGCGTCAAGCAAAGCGCCCAGCGAAGATCAGTATCTCAGACAACTCAGGATCATCAGCCACTTCGGAATGGTGTATGAGTTCCGAGCCGTAAAGGAAAGGGAGGAAGCCAAACTTCCAACCCAAGAACTCTCACTCGAAACAATTCTCTGGCTTTTTATCCAAAACCAACGCGAAGAGTGGGGTACCAGCTTTAGCTCTCCCAAACTCGCAGGCCTCTTTGGTGGTGATGGCTGGGACGCCCGAGAAGAATTGTCGTTCGGTCTTCAGGTCGAATCAGACTACTACGGAGTTTTCCGCATCTGGAGCAGGGCATGGCTCGTCCACAAGTAAAAAGCATCGATACGACCAACTACCCAAGTTTTGACGAGCTCTTCGCCCTAATCGACGAACCTCTTCAAACCTGCCTACGAGAACAACACTCGGTCTGGGCACCACTGTTTAAGGCTTCGCAAGGAGCCAAAAACAACCACCACATTTGGAAAGGCGGCTACCTCGACCACGTGCAGGATTGTATGGTTCTGGCTGTCACGCTTTACCAGCACCTCAGCCTTACCAGACCACTGCCATTCAGCCTAAGCTCAGCGCTGACCGTCCTCTACCTGCACGACATCGAAAAACCGTTCAAGTACGTCAGAAATCAACCTGATCTGGAAACAAAAATCCAGCGTCGTCAGTTCCGGCACGAATTCGCTCTTAAGTGGAATATTCCGCTTAGTTTCGAAGAAGCGCTGGCCATTGACCATACCGAGGGCGAAAACGAGGACTACTCCTCAAGCAAACGAGTAATGAGCGAACTCGCAGCCTTCTGCCACACCTGTGACATACTCTCAGCCAGAGTCTGGTTTGACTTCGGCATCAGCCGACTTTCCAAGCCAGCTCACTAAACTCACGACCCACCCTTAAACAAGGTGGGTCTTTTTTGCCCTAATTAACAAAAAAGCGGGAACAAGTTGACATTTTTTCACAAAACCTTAAACTATAGGGCAAGTTTTGCCTCAATGGCAACCTGAAGCACCTTAATCACGAACTACAAGAGGAGACTGAAAAATGTTCCAAGTTGAAGGCGTAGCCTTCATACCCAACGATTGGCCAGACCTGCCGCATCTTGGCGGCGAACACTATCCGCACCCAGGCGACCTGAGTCGGTTTGCTAGCTTCGTCTACCGATATCTCGGCGCTGACTCTCACAACAGATACACCAATCCGATGCTGAATGCTCCGCAGGACAGCGGAACTGGCGGCGTCATCTACTTCGAGAACAGCCTCACCCGAGCTGACCTCGAAGGAGCCATGAATACCATGGGTATGGTGGCCTTCCCAGGCACACCATACAATTACGTCGTATACGCACGAGAAGCAGAAAAACCGGGCGAGGAAAAATATCTTCGCCAGCTGCGATTCATCAGCACCCTGGCCATGACTCACGATTTCCATGCCCTTACCGATAAAGAAGAAAGGGAAATCCACCTCAAAACACTCAGAGTCCCCCTCGTCGACGTCGTCTGGAATTTCATTCAAGGCGAACGTGCCGAATGGGGAACCGGATTCGGAGCACCCAAACTGGACCGCCTCTTCGGCGGCGACAGCCATTACGCTCAGGAGGAACTCTCGTTCGGCCTGATGGTCGAAAACTCCCATACAGGCATCTTCCGCCTTTGGAGCCGAGCCTGGCTCGTACACAAATAATCCTCCATCAGCCTACATTAGGCGCCAAGCCCATAACGACCCACCCTTAAACAAGGTGGGTCTTTTCTTGGTCTTTAATCTCTAGCCTCATACCTGCTAAAATAGTATCCATGACCGATAACAAAATCGAAACAGCAGAAAAATATCTGCGTGTTTTAGAGAGTAAAAAGCATATTTTTGTCAATAATTTCATCGGCGGCATCTCTTGGGCACTTGGAACCATCGTCGGCTTTTTAATAGTCAGTATTATTTCTGTTTACCTGATTGGCCAAACAGGCGCCTTAACAAAGGTAAGCGACTGGTTTTCAAACCTTGTAGAAAATTCCCAGCAAAGCGTTATTCCAAAAGACTTAAAACAAACTCCGACCAATGGAAAATAAAAAGGAGAGCAAAGTGACAGTTCATCAGATCCGTCACTCCGCTGCCCATCTAACCGCTGCAGCGGTTCTAAAACTGTATCCCGGCACCAAACTGGCCATCGGACCGGTTATTGAAAACGGCTTCTATTACGACATGCTCACCCCCGCACCCCTAAAAGAAACAGATCTCGAAATAATCGAAAAAGAAACACTTAGACTTATTAAGCAAAATATCAATTTTGTTCGTAGCGAAGAAACAATAAAAAATGCTCAAAAACTACTTGCCGATCAGCCTTTTAAGCTGGAAATAGTTGACGAGCTGGAGAGTTCAGGCAAAACTTCGGTTTCTTTTTATACCTCAGGCGATTTTGTCGATCTCTGTGAAGGTCCTCACGTCGAAAACTCCTCACACATCCACGGTTTTAAATTACTTTCTCTTGCAGGAGCATATTGGCGCGGAGATGAAAAAAATCAAATGCTTACCCGTATTTACGGAACCGCTTTTCATACTGACAAAGAGTTAGTAGATTATCTCGAACTACTTGAACAAGCCAAGCTTCGCGATCACAGAACTTTGGGCCAAAAACTCGAACTCTTTGATTTGACCCCGGACATTGGTCTGGGCATGCCGGTTTGGCTGCCAAAAGGCGCAAAAGTCAGAAAATTACTCGATGACCTTGTCTATGATTTGGAAGTAAAAAACGGTTACCAGCATGTTTACACTCCGGTCTTGGGCAACCTCGAGCTCTATAAAACCTCCGGACACTATCCTCATTACTCAGACACCATGTTTCCCGAAATAAAAATCGAAAAAGAAACTTATCTGCTCAGGCCAATGAATTGCCCCAGTCATATTGCCGTCTATAAATTCAAACCTCGTTCGTACCGCGACCTACCTCTAAAAATCGCTGAAGCAGGTCAAGTCCATCGATATGAAAAATCAGGAGAATTATCCGGACTTTCCAGAGTCAGAGAATTTACCATCAACGACAGCCATATTTTTACCTCCGAAGCGACCCTCAAGCTCGAAGTCCAAAATACCTTAGACCAGATTATTCAATTCCTTGAAGTTGTAGGCTTAACTCCGGAGATTTACGAATTGGCCCTTCACGACAAAAACGACAAAAAATTCATCAAAGACGAAGAAATGTGGGCCAAAGCCGAAGGAGTTTTACGGGAAATTTTGATAGAGAGGAATTTAAAATTCCGTGAGGAAGTTGGAGGCGCCGCTTTTTACGGCCCAAAAATCGACGTTTTTGCCAAAGACGCTTTAGGGCGTGAGTTTGCAATCTCTACTTCTCAAGTTGATTTTCATATGCCAAAAAGTTTTGACCTTAGCTTCATCAACTCCGAAGGCGCAAAGGAGCGACCCGTTATCATTCACCGTGCGATCATCGGAAGTTTTGAACGATTTTTTGCCTTTTTAACAGAGCATTACGCTGGCGCATTTCCATTTTCTCTCGCACCAGTACAATTTCAGATAATTCCGATTTCAGAAAAATTTTCAAGCTACGCTGATGAAATCTCAAGAACACTTTTAGAAAAAAACTATCGCGTCGAAATCTCCTCAAGCGACCAAACAATGGGGGAGTCGATAAGAAGCGCAACCGAAACCAAAGTTCCCTACATGATAATCTTAGGACAAAAAGAACAGGAGTCTCAACTCGTTTCTGTCAGATCCAGAGAGGGCGCACAAACCAATCTACTCAAGCTCGAAGCCTTTCTTGAGTCTATTATTAATCAATGATATTGCAAGTAGCTACAAAATACTGCTAGAATAGCGTCAAAACATGACAGAAAAATCTATTACAGACAAGATAATTTTTTCAATCTAACTTGCGTTACTTCAAACAAAATCACCAAATAACCGCGCCCGAAGTCCGTCTTATCGACGAGGACGGCAAACTTATAGGCGTTGTCACAATAGCCGAAGCACGTGCCAAAAGCGCTGAGGCAGAACTAGATCTGGTCGAAATCGCACCCAACGCCAAACCTCCGGTCGTCAAAATTATTGATTATGCCAAGTTCAAATACATGGAAGCCAAAAAAGATGCCTTGGCAAAGAAAAAAACCCGAGAAACCGAACTGAAAGAAGTCCGTTTCAGTCCTTTTATCGGCGAAGGGGATTTTGATACACGCATTAACAGAGCTAAAGAATTCCTCAAAAGAGGTGACCTTGTAAAGGTCACAGTCAAATTCAAAGGCCGTCAAATGGCTCATCAAGAGTTTGGACCGAAGCTAATGGAAAAAATTCTTGTGGCTCTTGAAGGTGTCGGCGAAAAAGAACGAGATTTTAAACAAATGGGTCTGCAATTCTCCGGTGTCGTCAAACCGGCCAAAAGTGCCAAAAAATAAACCCCTCCAGTTGCCACTGTGAGTAGTTTGATACTTCGCAATAAACTACCACGCAGCAAAGCTGCAAGGTATTCCTTTCGGAAAAGTATGTTTTAAGTCATTGCTTCCTCGAAGCAATCTTCGAGGTATTCTGATCCTAAAATAACCTGTAAATTTAAGTGTCTTGCAGTCTCAAGCAATTTCTACTATCATATTGCGGCAAGTTTGCAAGAATACATTATGCCTAAACTAAAAACTAAAAAAGCCGCAATCAAAAGATTTCGAGTTACCAAAAATGGTAAAGTTTTGCGCGGCCGTCAAATGGGCTCACATCTAAAACTTGCTAAAAGTAAAAGTCAAAAAAGACGGCAGGCTACTGTCGGCAAGATCGACAATGAAGATTCTCGCCGTATCCGCCGTTTAACATTAAGCTAATATGCCAAGAGTCAAAAGGGGAGTCGTCACCCGCGCCAGACACAAAAAAGTTCTAAAAGCCGCCGAGGGTCACCGTGGACCAAGGAGCAAACTCGCCCGTTCAGCTAAACAATCAACACTAAAAGCCGGACAGTACGCTTACGCAGGCCGCCGTCTTCGAAGAAGAGATGCACGAAAAGAATGGATCGTAACAATAAACGCTGCACTTACTGGCACTGAAATTAGTTACAGTAAATTTATTTCTCTACTGATCAAGAAAGATATCAAGCTTGACCGCAAAGTGATGTCTCAGATGATTCTTACTGACAGGCCGTTTTTTGACGAACTTGTCAAAACCGTTCAATAATAAGTTATCCTTGTACTAATGATTGAAGAGATTGATCGACTCAAGGCCGATCTTATTAACCGTATTAATTCTGCCGGTACCGCAAGCGCTTTAAACGAAGCGAAAAAATACAGCGAAAACGCCATCAATGACGGTTTATCCGTTTTAAAAAATCTCCCTAAAGAACAAAAAGCTGATTACGGTAAAAGCATTAACCTATTAAAAGCAGGTGTTAGCAATGCTCTTAGTAAAGCTGAAATTAAATTTATACCCGCTGAAAAATCCAATCTAGATTTTACAGTTCCCGCCAAAACTCCAACCACCGGCTCTCTTCATTTGATTACTCAAGCTATTGACGAAATTACCCAGATTTTTGAAGGCCTTGGTTTTGTACGGGTACGGTACCCCGAAATAGAAACAGACTGGTATGCGTTTGAAGCACTGAACATGAAATC
>CAYGIG010000002.1:12471-29929 GCA_964349875.1 uncultured Gammaproteobacteria bacterium
GGTACCCCGAAATAGAAACAGACTGGTATGCGTTTGAAGCACTGAACATGAAATCAGACCACCCAGCTCGCGACGAGTGGGAAACATTTTTTGTAAATAACCCCGAAAATAATAAGCTTAAAAAACCGCAGACAATTGTTTTAACCCCTCACACTTCGAATGGGCAGGTCAGAGAAATGCAGAGAATCAAAACTCCACCCGTAAGAATGCTTAACATCGCCAAATGCTACCGTAGACAGTCGGACGTCTCTCATAATCCATTTTTTTATCAATTTGAAGGATTACTTGTAGACAAAAATATTTCAATTGCCCACCTTAAAGGCACTCTCGACTACTTTGTCAAAAACTTTTTCGGTCCTGAGCGCGAGACCAGACTTCGGCCTTATCATTTCCAATTCACCGAACCTTCTTTCGAAATCGACATCAGCTGCGGAGTCTGTCGCGGTAAAGGCTGTAAAGTCTGTAAACAGGGCTGGCTGGAACTGGGAGGAGCCGGAATGGTTCATCCGAATGTACTAAAAGCAGGCAATATCGACAGTAAAAAATACTCAGGATTTGCTTTTGGCTGGGGAGTAGAAAGAACCATGATGATGAAAGACAATCTTAATATCGACGATGTTCGCAAACTATACGAACCGGACCTAAGATTTTTAAGACAATTTTAAATTATGGAAATATTTTGTAAGTACTCGCTTTCATCAATGAAAATTATGGGTCTCCCAAATTTTACATTAACAAAGGCTACGTCTTCTTTTTTCACTCGTAAACTCGCAAAAAAATGAATATACTTGTACCTCACTCCTGGCTTTTAGACTTTCTTAAATCCACCGTCTCACCGGAGAAACTCGCCTCAACAGTTTCTCTTTGCGGACCATCATTCGAAAGATCTCATAAGCTCGGCCGTGACACTGTTTATGATATCGAGGTCACAACCAACCGTCCAGACACTGCTTCGATCGTAGGCATTGCCAGAGAAGCAGCAACTATTCTTCCGGAATTCAAATTACGGGCTAAATTTGTTAACCCTTATCCAGCCAAAACTTCATTTCCGCTTCAAACCGCTCAAACACTGCCAATCAAAATAAAGGCCGAAGCAGACACAATACAGCGTTTTACGGCCATTGTTGTCGATAATATCGAAATCAAAAAATCTCCTTTAAAAATTGCAAACAGGCTTAAATCTGTGGGAATCAGACCAATCAATAACATTGTCGATCTGACCAACTATCTAATGATAGAAACGGGCCAGCCGATGCATGCATTCGACTATGATGAAATAGCAGGCAATATCGCAAGTATTGAACTTAGTAAAAAAGATGACAAAATCACTACTTTGGATGACAAGGAACACCAGCTTCCAATCGGCTCAATAATTATCAGAGATAAGGAAAAGATTTTCGATCTAGCAGGCATTATGGGCGGAGCAAACTCCCAAATTACCAACAAAACCAAAAGAATATTACTTATATCTGCCGTCTATAATCCGAAAAGAATCAGAAACACTTCCCTCAAACTGGCTCACAGAACCCAAGCAGCCACACTTTTTGAAAAGGGAATAGACCCAGAGCTTGCAATTAAGGCTCTTTACCGAGCTACAAACATTCTCAAAACTATTTCCCCTAAATGCAAAATTGCCAGTGACTTAATTGACATTTATCCAAACTCCTTCAAACCAAAAACCGTTAACCTAAGTCACGACCTATTGGAGAGCTATCTTGGTATTGATATCAAACCAATTAATGTTATTAGAATCCTAACCGGACTACAGATTGAAACAAAGTTTACAAAAACCTCAAAAATCTATTCTTGTGTTGTTCCTTCACACCGAAGTGCAGATATTACTATTGAACAAGATCTAATTGAAGAAATCGCCAGAATTTATGGATACCACCGACTGCCTTCCATTCTTCCTCCTCAGCTAATAAAAATTAATCCAAAACAAAACCAGTTTGTTGTCGAAAACCTAATCAAAAAAATTCTAATTCTTCACGGCTTTTCCGAAGTCTACACCAGTCCAATGGTTTCCTTAGACTTACTTCCCTTTATAAAAGGAGGTAAAAATTATGGTACTCAAATAAAAATTATCAATCCTCTCAATGAAAATATTTATATGAGACCGTCGCTTATTCCCTCTATGATTCAGGCAGTGAAATTAAATCTCAAATACACTCCGCAGTTTAGTCTGTTTGAACTAGCCAACACTTACCATCCACAAAAAAACTCTCCGCTTCCAGAAGAAAAAATGCAGGTTTGTCTTTATACAAATCAATATTCTGATGCAGAATTTAAAGGAATTATTGAACAAATTTTAAATCGGCTTGGGACAAAATACTCCACAAGTCCACAATCATTAAAAACAAATGAAGAATTTTTCTTCCGACAATCTGTTAAATATAAGTCAAATAAAAAAGAATTAGCAACACTTGGCACTATTCAGAGTGAAATTCATTTAGGACTATTTGGGACTATCAATATTCCTGAATTAAACAGACTCGCCAAACCAAAAGTCTCATTTGTTCCTATTCCAACATATCCTCCAATTTTTGAAGATATGACAATAGAAGCAGAAGATCACGTTACAGTCGGCACACTTGTGGCAAAAATAAAAGCCGTCGACAAACAAATCGTCGAAATAAACTACATCGAACGATTTACCAAGGGCACAAAAACTGCTCACACTTTTCGCTTAGAGATCAGAAACAGCAAAAAAACCATCACCAAAGAAGAGGCGAGTGCGATTAAGGACAAAATTATTTCCAAGTTCAAATAATCCAACATTAAACACCCTGTCTTTTTTCCTTTCCATTCCATATTTTCCTCTGAACGGCTTTGTCTCTTTGGATATTCTTCTAATAAAAATACTACTTTTCCCTTTTACCTTAGTTTTGTGTTTCACAAAACGCAGGCTCGTAGCTTTTTGTAAAAAAGCGAGACCCTATCTCCTAAATTGACTTCGAACGCCTTTTGTCTAAGCGACGGCGAGACAAGGTGCCCGACGACAGCAGTCCAAAGGGGTGAAGTGAGAAGTTAATTTGAAAATAACTGTTTCTCATTAGCGGAGAAAACTCTCCAATGGATGGGCATTAAAAAACCACTTAAACATCATATAGTTGACATATTCAGTATTATAGGGTATAATTGTCTTCACGGTTAAATGCCGTGACTTTAACATTATTAGGGAGGCACAGCTACTGTAAATGGATGCACCAACCTCTTTGGTCGTTTAGTTCCGGGCACAAAAAAGCGACAAAAACCCGCAATCTCGGACAGATCGACCACCACGCACCTTCTATGGTGCGGCTTGAGAAATGAGTACAAAAAAAATCCAGCTCCAGGAGCAAAAAAATGAAGCGCCGGTCTGAACGCCAGACCATAAGACGCGACACAGATACTCCCCATCGGCCTGCTCGGCCTTAAGAGCATTAATAAAATGAGTCCTAGACACGACTCAATAAACTGTCGACCCCAACCCATAAGCCGGTGCTCACGCACCGGCTTTTTTCTTGCCAAAAACAAATCAAATTAAATAAATATGAAATTTTAGTCAGTCCAAGGCTGACCAACCGAAACAGTAATTTCTTCGCTTCCCACACCGCCATTTATAAGGTTACAAGCCACTCGAATTTTGTGTTTCCCTTTTTGTTCTTCAGTAAACAAATATTCAAATTCTGTACTCAAGCCCTGATTGGTCTTGACCTTAATATCATCAATATACAGTTCACACTTCTCCACATTACTATCGTCCTTAACAGTAACTTTAGCCTTAATTGCCACTTTTAGTTCAACTTGGTCATGGTCGCGTGGTCTGTCCATGTCCATTATCACATCAGTATCAGAAACCGTTGATTTTCCGTCAGATGTAGCCGTTGGAGGGCGATATCTTTCATCACTTTGCGTAGCAGCCCAAGCGTTAATACCTTCCTGCCAGCGGTTCTTGCCGTCTGTCGAGATCGGATCTTCCTCATTAAAAACAAAATATTCTTTCTCGTCATAATCACCCTTAGCAATTTCCAATTCATTCGCGAGTTTACCTGTAGCTTTGGAAACTTTGACTTTCTTAAATTTCAGACACTCCTCAGCAGGTTCAGTACCTTTAATAAAATACTCTGCCCGAGTAGGGAAGTCTCTACATGGTTTACCTCCGCCAATAGCATCAATTACCTGAGTCGTCACATTTGACGGAACCTTTGGATCTTCGCTTTTTTTATCCTTTAGCGCGTAAGCCATTATCTTGTTCCAAATAGGCGATGCACCAGTTAATCCTGAGGCAATCTTCGGATTCATTGCACTGTTATCATTGTTTCCCACCCAAACACCAACCACAACCGATGGAGTGAATCCGATGGTCCAGTTGTCGCGCTTATCGTCGGTCGTACCGGTCTTAACTGATACCGTTTTTCCAGACACAACCAAACTTGAATTTGTTCCAAAAGCGCCTGATCTGGCAGCATTGTCCAGCAAATAGTGGGAGATAATAAACGAGGTTTCCTCACTTAATGCTCTCGGCCCGTCTTTTGGTTTGTTTTCTTTAATTATTTTTCCGCGACGATCCTCAATCTTAAGAATCGAAATTGGGTCCTGACGGCGTCCTCCGCTTGCAAAAACACCAAATGCAGTATTCATATCTATAAGCTTTACTTCACCACCTCCAAGGGTCACTGACAGTCCAAAACGCTTCATATTTTCATTAGAAGGTTCAAGTGTCGAAAGCCCCATATTATATGCGGTCTGAAGCATGCTTTTTACCCCTGTCATCGCCAAAAGTTTTACGGCAGGTATGTTGTAGGAGTTTGCCAAAGCGTACCTAAGCTCTGTCGGACCATGAAACTTTCCATCGTAGTTCACAGGTTTATAAGGGGGCTGTCCAACACCACCGGGGAATTCCGTTGGTGTATCCATAATCACAGTACTAGAAGGAATTCCTTCCTCAAGTGCCGTAGCATAAGTCACAGGTTTAATTGACGAACCAGGCTGTCTTAAAGCTGTCGCGACATTGTATTTTCCGTCATAATCTTCAGCAAAATAATCCTTCGATCCAACCATGGCCAAAATCTCTCCAGTCTTAGGGTCCGTAACCACTGCTGACCCGTTCGTTGCGTTCAAATCAGCTAACTTTGCAACCTCGTCAGAAACGATTTTTTGTGCGGCCTCCTGCAAATCCAAATCAAGCGAAGTCGTTATTTTAAGCCCGCCCGACTCAACCACTGATTCACCGTACTCCTTTTCCAGTTGTTCCCGAATATAAAAAACAAAATGCGGCGCCTTAAAGGTCTCGTTTGACTTGGCAAACACCATACTTGGCAATTCAGAAACAACCTGTGTTTCCTGTTCTTTAGTTATGTAATTGTCCTCCCGCATTCTCCTGGCTACATCTTTTGATCTTTCAATATAGGCTGTCGGATTCTGTCCAAAAGGAGATAAGTATGTCGGCCTCTGCGGCAATCCCGCCAAAATAATCGCTTCGGTCAATGTCAAATCTTTGGAATTTTTGCCAAAATAAAGTTCCGACGCAGCCTCAATACCTGAAGCCGTGCCACCATAAGGAATTTCGTTTAGATAGATTTGCAAAATTTCGTCTTTGGAGTATTTACCTTCAATCTGAACCGCTAAGATAAATTCTTTGAGTTTTCTAGTCACAGTCTGCTCATCAGTAAGAAGTGCTTTTTTTACCAGCTGCTGGGTAATAGTTGAACCACCTTGAGTATCACCAAAAAAAACTGTTCTGATAAAACCTCTGATTACCCCAATGGGGCTAAATCCGCCGTGCTTATAAAAATTCTGATCTTCAATAGCGATTGAAGCCTGAGGTACATAAGGAGGCAGACTTTTAAGCTCAACGAGTGAGCGGTTTTGATTGCCATAAACATCATATAAAAGCTTCCCGTTACGATCTAAAATTTTTGTCGACAACTCTTGATCTCGTTCGGTTAGCTTGGTCGGAGAGGGAAGACTGCGTGACACAATTGCAAAAAGGATAGCAATCATAACGACAGTCAGGATAAGCCCCGCAATAAGAGCAGTCGTCGCAAGGGCTACTAGTTTGGCTTTTTTGCTTTTTCGCGAAAAAAGCAGTCTCTTTGTAGTACCAGAAAAATAAACAGGTCGTTTTCGGCCTGCAGACTGTGGAACCTTTAACATGTCTACTATTCTAACAATCTCAAGGAATCTAAACAAATAGAGCTAAAAGCATAATTTGGAATTAGCCTGAATTTGTGTAAAAATAAAAACCATGCAAAGCTTAGACGAAGTTCTGACTCGAGGTGTTGAAAAAATATATCCTGACTCTGACTCACTCAAATCTGCACTAAACAACAAAAAACTCCGTATTTACTGCGGTTTTGACCCCACTGGAAACACTCTCCACCTGGGACACGTTGTTAATCTTCTCAAGCTTAGAGCCTTCCACCAGCTCGGACACGATGTTTTTGTCGTCATTGGCACCTTTACCGCCAGAATAGGGGACCCCGACAAAGCCGAAACCCGCACAAAACTCACAGAACACGAAATTGCAGAAAATATAAAAGACTACATCAGACAAATCAGATTATTTTTCCCCGAAGTTGATGATGCACATATTAAGTACAACTCAGATTGGCTAGACTCTATGGATCTTTCGGAAATGCTTGAATACTTAAGCTACTTTACTCACGCCCAAATCATCGAAAGAGATTTATTTCAAGAAAGGCTCAAGAAAGGCTCAGCATTAGCAATGTCGGAGCTAATGTACCCAATAATGCAGGCCATCGATAGTGACAAGCTTGACATCGATCTTGAACTTGGCGGTGCTGACCAAACCTTCAATATGCTAATCGGCAAAGAATTGATGCGCAAAAAAAATAACAAAGAGAAATTCGTTTTAACCAACCGCCTTCTTGTCGACGAAAAAGGAGAGAAAGCAGGAAAAACTACCGGAAACATGATCGCCGTTTCCGATACGCCAAAGGCGATTTGGGACAAAATAATGCAGCTCCCCAGAGATCTCATCAAACCGTATATGGAAGGCACTACAGACTTTGATACAGAAAAAATAGAGCGTCTAACTGCCAACCTAAACGATTCCGCAAATATAAACAAAACTCTAACCGAACTAGCCAATTACTTCGTCGAAAAAATCCACGGACAAAAATTTGAAAATTTGGATACCGAATCAGTGGCAACTGTAAAATACCAAAAAAATCAAAACCTACTCGAGATTGCGATTGCCTCAGGACTATTTTCAAGCAACTCGGAAGCCAAAAATCGCATTTCTGAAGGGGCTACAGTTGACGGAGAAAAAATTACCGATTTTAACTATCAACCACAAGTAACCACGGACATTGAAATATTTTTTGGGAAAAAAAACAGAGTCTTACTTAAAATATAAGTGCTCGCGAAAATTCGTGAAATTAATACTTCCTGTATAATTTCACTCAGCTTTCACTACGCCTTGCTTTTTGTGAAACACAAAAAATAGAAAAAATTATGAAAAAGATAACTGTTAGACCACGCAAGCTTCTTCCAAAGAAAAAACATCTTAAGTTAGTAGCTAAAATTCTAGCACTTGTCGCTGGAATAATAATTATTCTATCGTCGATCCTTTTACCGCTGGCTTATTCATAACCCTCTCCCTCAGGCGTATAATTCCCGTATGTTACTCTCTGACTCAATCGCGACCGTTTCCGGTATTGGTCAAAAAAGCGCCGATAAATTAACACGACTCAAAATATTTACTGTTCGGGACATGCTTTTTCACTTGCCTAAAAAATATAATGACTTTTCCAAAATAATCTCATTACACGAATTTGGCACCCATTTGGATGAAGAGATAACAACGCGCGCCACTGTTGTCAGCAAGGTATTCCTACGAGCCAGAACCGGACGTAATCTAACCGCTGTCATGGTCTCAGATGGCGGGATTCGCAAAACTTTTATGTTTTTTGGTCCTTCATACATCACAGCCGACCTTAAAAAAAACCAGTCATATTATTTCTACGGCAAACTTTCCGCCTACCGCAATCAAGTCTCAATAACCAACCCTGGCTTTAGCCCAATTGAAGAAGAAGTTTCCAAATTCTCCACAATTTATCCATTAACCGCAGGAATTACCAATAAGTTCTTTGCCAGAAATATCGACAAAATCCTCAATTCGGAACTTGATTTTACCCATCTGGACTTTATCAAACCCTATCTTTCGCCAAACAGCCCCAGTCTTCATCAGGCCCTGACCATGATCCATTACCCTAAAAATGCAAACGAACCGGAGCAAGCCAAAACACGCCTTGCAATAGACGAAGTAGTTTTAGTCAGACTTGCAAACAGTATTAGGCGTAAAAAATGGCAGAAAAAACTAAACTCTCATCAACTCAAAAATCTCGACGAAAAAACAATTCTTAAAAACCTCCCTATAACTTTAACCGCTGATCAAAATACGGTAGTTAGCGAAATTCTCGAAGATTTCACTAAACCCGAGCCAGCCAATCGCGTTATTCAGGGAGATGTCGGTTCCGGCAAGACCATTGTTGCAGGAATCGCTGCAGCCGTAATGGCGGGCAACCACCTACAAAGTATTTTTTTAGTTCCGACAGAAATCCTTGCCAACCAACATTATCTAACCCTTAAAAGTTTTTTCCCAAAACTTGATATCGGCATCTTCACCGGATCGCGAAAAATCTGGGGCAAGGATATTACTGTAGGCACACACGCTTTGATGGAAAAATCAGCCTTAAAATTCTTTAAGCACCGCAAAACCGGCCTCGTTGTAGTTGATGAACAACACCGATTCGGCGTAAACCAAAGATCCAAAATATTTGGTTTAGGAGCAAAAGGGGAGACTTATCCACATTTTTTATCTCTTACGGCCACACCGATACCTAGAACCATCGCTCTGACAATCTACGGCGATGTCGATATCAGTCAGATAAAATCGTTTCCCAAAGGCCACAGGCAAGTAAGCACTCACATGCTTACTTCTCAGCAAAAACCTAAATCCTACAAATTTATTGCCGAAGAACTCGAAAAAGGTAATAGCGCCCTCTTTATCGCCCCGCTTATCGACGAATCAGAAACAATTCTGTCAGAAGTAGAATCTGTCAAAAACCTTCATATCGAAATTACAAAGGCTTTTGGCGGCACTAAAGTATTCCTGCTTCACGGCAAACTAAAATCGAGCGAAAAGGATCAAATACTTTCCGACTTTGCCGAAAATCCTGGTTCAATCCTTGTCTCAACTCCGGTTGTTGAGGTCGGTATCGACATTCCCGACCTATCAATTTTGGTCATTACTTCAGCTGAGAGATTTGGACTGTCTCAGCTTCACCAATTAAGAGGTCGAATCGGCAGGAAAGGCCAAAAAGCCTTTTGTTTTCTCTTTCACTCTCAAAACAAAACAGACAGCACAAGACTTAAACACTTTATCAACGAACACGACGGGGGCAAGCTGGCTTTATTAGATCTTAAAATGCGCGGCGCGGGAGAAACCTACGGTTATCTTCAGCACGGAAAAGGCAACTTTAAAATTGCCGATCTATCTTCAATTTCAACAATTAAAACCGCTTCAGAAATTGCTGACAAAATACTTCTCTCTGACCCGGAACTTACTAACCCTTACATTAAAGAATATCTCCAGTCTTTCGCCACTCCCGACCCCATCGACTAGATGGAAAAGAAATAAAATTGTCTTAATTTCCAATCTCAATTTCCTTTCAAGGATCTTTTTTTAGTAGCGGGCATGGTTTTTTGCATTAGGCAAAAAGAGCTAGTAAAAAATGAAAGAGAAAAATCTCGCCGGGATTTTTATCGTGCCTGGAAAGGGAATTGAAAAAACATTGTTTCTCGCTAAAGAAAACCCTCCTTGTGAGAGGGGTGTTAAAAAAATTCTGTCTCTCCGCAAGGAGAAAATTTTAAAAATCTGTTGTTTGACTTAGAAATTACCTCTGTATATAATTCCGAGGCTTAAACGCAACTACTAAAATAATTATGGCCGCAGTACCAAAGAAACATCTATCAAAAGTCCGTCAAGGAAAAAGACGCGCAACGCTTAGCGTTCCTAGTATCGTAACTATTACATGCAAAAACTGTAACTCGCCAAAACTTCCGCACAGAATTTGCCCCAGCTGCAATACATACAAGACCCGCAGCTACTAATCCAACAACCTTTTCCCCTTTAGTTTGAGTATAATTGCCTTTAAAGGCATAAGTTACTTAAATGAAGTCCAAAACTGACCCTAGACATAAACACCGAATCAAACTAGTTCGAATGCTTTTTGCGTATGACTTTGACAGCAAACAGTCTGATTTTACCGAGGTCGAACCTATCACAAAACACCTCACAGAAATTGATGCATCAATTACAAAAAACGCTCCAGCATGGCCAATTGATCAGATCTCCAAAATTGATCTGGCAGTGCTCAGACTAGCGGTATACGAACTTGCAATCGACAAAACCCAACCTCAAAAAGTCGTTATTGATGAGGCGATTGAACTGGGAAAGCAGTTCGGGAACGAACATTCCAGCTCGTTTGTTAATGGAGTTTTAGGCTCCGTCGTCAAAGAAATTCCGCAGCCAACGGAAAAGCCAGCGACAAAAAAAGAGTCAAAATAAACTACCACACAGCTTTGCTTCGGGGGTATTCCTTTAGGAAAATTATGTTTTAGATCATTCATCCTCGAGGCAGGCTTTACGGTATTCTGACCGTAAAATAAATTTAGGGTTGTATTTTAGTAAATCTTTTTTGTAAGATTACCTTTGACTATGGAAACAATAACTCAAGTAATAAAAATCGTTGCAGCCACAACTGGCAATCTGGAAGAGGATGTTACAGAAATGTCCGACCTTAGAATAGACTTAAATTTGTCAGAACTAGAAATTCGAGACACAATTGCAGCTCTGGAAGAGGAATTCGATATTGACCTGTCTCATACCGACCCACAGCTAATCAACACAGTTCACGACCTCAACACTGAAGTCGAAGACAAGCTGTAAAAGATTTTTATCGTGATCAAAAAAACTAAAACTGAAATACTTTTTGACAACTTCCCAGTTGAAGAGGCTCAAATAGCTCTTGGTGTAAAGTTTAAAAATCCTAAACTTTTAGCCAACGCGTTCGTTCACCGCTCCTACCTCAACGAGGTCTCAGCACCAGATACGGTTTTTACTCACGACAACGAAAGACTCGAATTTTTGGGCGATAGCGTTCTATCTTTAATTATTTCTGAACACCTATATCTGACTTATCCTGACCAAAAAGAAGGGATTCTGACCCACTATCGCTCCGTTTTGGTTCGAACCGAAAGCCTCGCTGATATGACCAGCAAACTTCAACTGGCCAAATTCTTGTTTCTTTCAAAAGGAGAGCATGAAAGAGGAGGAGTCAAAACAAAATCAATTTTAGCCAACACCTACGAGGCTGTACTTGGAGCAATTTATTTAGACTTAGGCATACTTTCGGCCAAAAAATTCGTCTTCCGTACACTGCTTGCCGGCCCTTCAACTGAGCTTGAAAGCTCTCTACTCGATCCAAAAAGCCGCCTCCAGGAAATTGTTCAAAAACGTTTCAAAAGCTCTCCTTATTACAAAACCGTATTCGAAACCGGACCTGATCACGCAAAAACATTTACCGTTGAAGTTTCGATTAATCGCGTTGTTTCCGGTATCGGAAAGGGTAATAGTAAACAAGATGCCCAGCAAGAAGCCGCTAAAAATGCTCTCCTTGCTCTGACTACTAATCTGTAAAATTTCGGGGGTCCAAAAAAATTAGCTTTCAACAGCTTGACACAGCCGTGGTACCCAGTATAATCGGCTAGAGCAAATTAGATTATAAAAAATATGGTAAAGATTAGACTGACAAGAACAGGAAAAAGAGGCAGCCCGAGCTATCGCGTCATTGCGGTCGATTCTCGCAAACCTCGCGATGGAAAATTTTTGGAAATCCTCGGAACCTATGACCCAAAAATACAACCAGCCGAAATATTGCTCAAAAAAGATCGTATTGAAGAGTGGCTCCAAAAAGGCGCCCAGCTTTCTCCGACTGTCAGATCTCTAATGGCTAAATAATGAAAGACTTCGTTCTTTTTATCCTTGAATCAATTGTTGATCATCCGGAATCAGTTGAAGTAGCTGAAGAAGTAATTGCAAGCGAGACAAAATTGACCATAACCGTTCACCCTGAAGACGTAGGTCAAGTAATAGGCAAAAACGGCCGTATCATCCGCTCAATCCGTTCTTTAGTCAGTATTCTGGCCACACAGCAAAATACCTATTGCCAGGTCGAGGTTGCTGCTTAAATTCCCTCTAAAATAAATAGTTTAAAATTAAATAATGCGTATTAATGTTCTTAGCTTATTTCCTGAGATAATTAAGGTTTATTCCAATACATCCATCATCGGCAGAGCCGTCAAAAAAGGCCTGGTAGATATCAATATTTATGATTTTAGAAACTTTGGAGTAGGGGAGAGAAAAACCGTTGACGGCAAACCGTATGGCGGTGGTGGTGGCATGGTCATAAGAGTCGACGTGGTTTCGAGAGCACTGAAAAAAATTAAAACCGACGACCCTAAAACAAAAACCATCCTATTGTGCCCAACGGGGAAGACATATGGCCAAAATGATGCAGCTGACTATTCAAAATTAGACTCAATCACTATTATTTGCGGCCACTATCAAGGATTTGACTCCCGAATTTACAAACTAGTAGATAACATTGTTTCGATTGGTAATTACATTACTACAGGCGGGGAACCGGCTGCACTTGCCGTCGCCGACTCCGTCATTAGACTAATCCCAAATGTTATCAATCGAGAGTCTTTGGAAAACGAAACCTTTAGTCAGAATCTGACCGAAGCGCCCTTGTTTACCGAACCTGCTGATTTTGAAGGGGATAGAGTGCCAGAAATTATTCTAAGCGGGCACCATGCCAACATTGCTTCTTTTCGCGAAAAAAACCGCAAAAAAATATCACCGAATAAATAATATTCCTTTAGTGATTAAAAAGGATTTTCTACTGCGCCGGTCGTTTTTAGATCCGGCAAGCTTGAAACAACTCTGTATGTCTTTATTTTTGCAATTACATCAGTGTCTTCCTTGGTTATCTTAAGCACAGCAGTCTTCGGATCAGGCAAGGTTGTCGGCAAACTCTTGTAATAAGCAACACCCGAAACCAAAACCCGTACAACGTTTAGAGCCGGATCTCCCTCAGAGGATATATTGATCTGATTTAGGTCAATAAGCCGCAAAGTCAAAGGAAACGCTGCTAAGAACTGCTCAACTTGAGCATATGGCCCAGTCATGGTCGCTTGAAAATCAAAGGTGTCAACACCCTCTATCTTTTTTACACTCGTTACAGAGACCGTCTCGTCTGCCGCAACCTGAGAAGCAGTCTCACCCGAAACGGGCGCAATTGCCGCTGATGCAGAAGACTCTTTTTGAACATATCTCAATTTACCCGGTGCCACCTGAATAGTCTGCATAATAAGGCCATTTTCAGCTGATAATCGCTGCATACCTGCAACCAATCCAATTGCATCTTTTGAAGAAGGCAACGCGGAACTCAACAATGTAATATCGCTTTGTAAAAGAGGCGCATTTTCTCCTGCCAAAACCTTATTCTTTTCCTGAAGATTAGATAGGTCGCTATTAGCCTTTGTAATATTCTTAAAAAGGGCAGTAGTTTCATTTAACCTTGGAAGGCCAATCATAAATACTGTTATCATCATGATTAGCAAAGCCGAACCTGGGACAAGCAAAGTCTTTACTTTCCTTGCCTCTTTTTGAATAACCGGATTATTATTTATATTTGTTCCAAAATCCATATTATTTGCCCCCCACTTTCGTAACAACTGCGCTCACAGTAAAGTCAAAACTACCGTCTTCACGACCCTGAATCGAACTTAAATTAACATCAGAAAACATTTTTCCGCCTTTTGCGGGATCAAGCAGAAGCGAAGTAAAGGTTGAGAGATCCTGAGTAGAAAGTGCTTTACCATTTATTGTTATTGAATTACCCTCTTTAAAGCTAAAGTCAGTAAAGCGTATTCCATCAGGCAGGATACTCTTTAAAGTATTAAACATCCCGATATAATCAATTCTTTGAGCCAATACATTTTTAACTCCAAGCGCCTTTTCATTCCTGACTAAAAGCTTGGATTCAGTAGATTGTTTAGCTGCAATCTGTTCTTCTATTTTTTTAGATTCATTTGCAATTGCATTCAGCTTGCCATTCACATAAAAATTCGCACCGAATACTACTACCATAAAGATAGCTGACACTATCAAAAGTACGACAATAACTTTTTGTATCGGAGAAGTTTTTTTAGATTGTGCCGCTTTAATATCTTGGGGCAGCAAGTTGATATCGGACATCGCTTTGTTAAATTATTACTATCTTCATCATATACATTTTCATTCGCGAAGAGCAAGACCCGCTGCTGTCACAAAAATATGCTTCGTGGATATCAGATCGGAAGGTATATTTGCCGAGTCTATCTGTGCAAATGGGTCAGTCAATTCTGCTTCAAGTCCCAGCCTTTCAGTCAGGTATTGAGTCAATCCTGGCAATCTGGCGCCAGAGCCGAACAAACTCAACCTCTTTATTGGAAACAGCGGTTCTGTTGCTGTTGCGAGCGCAACAGTTCGACCAATCTCTGAAACAACTAACTCAAAAACGGGCGCAATTGTTGCAGCAATTTTCCCCTCCATTTGATCTTTTAACAATCCATATGCATTACGATATTCCTCAGCCTGAGATTCACTCAAACCCAATTCAGCCACCAATGCTCGCGTCAAAGCTCTTGCTCCGGTGGTAATTGAACGCGAGTAAGAAGTTTTCCCTTCCTTAAAAACAAAAAAGTCTGCACCTTCTTCTTTTAAAGACACACCAAGAGTAGCTGGAGAACCAGGTGGGGCAACAATTCTGGCCGACGCTGTACCTTCACTTTCCATTGAAGCTATTTTTAGTCCAGCGTGAGTACAAATTTCAAAAAAATGATTAACAATGGTTAACGGCGCAGCTACCAAAAAAACCTTCATCTTCTCATTAGGGTTTTCAGAACGGGACACAACTTCCCAAGTTATAGATACATCCTTTATAGGAAAGGGGACATACTGCTCAGCTTCGTACTTTATTGCCGACGAAAGCTCTCTCTCAGTCAGGTTAGGCATTTCAATAATTCTGCTAAAAACTTGCGATTCAGGAAGAGACAGATAAACATTTTCTTTTTGGACTTTTGAGACCGAAAAGAGTTTTTTCAAACTTTCAACAACCGGAGCAGTGTGCTCTGGAGCTGCAGATAATGGGTTTATTCCAGCAGGCAAATCAACCTTACCCCATCCGACAAGTTTTTGAGGTTTCTCTGTCGATAAAGCAATAACTTTAACTTCTGTATTGGAGATATCCAGTCCAACATTTATATTCGCACTCATTTACCTAACTATACTTATTATGAGATTATCTTTCCCGTTGATAAAATCCTATTGTTTAACAATTCCATTAGCTCCAAACAGGACGTAGTCAAAAATTGCAGGCAAAGCAGGCTTACTCTTTACAACCTGAACCGCCCTCGTTAAATTGCTCTGACCTCCTTCTTCTCCAATTGGAACCTGAGCTTCTGAAACAGTAACATCAACCTGTTGCGGAATAATTGCCGGACTTGCATTTATTGATGTCGCTCCACTTTCAACATAGATCGTCGCAGTATTATAAATCGCTCTGATTCTAACAATTTTTGTGTTTGGATTTAAAAAGATTTCTGTTTTTGCTTGGAACGATTTACCCCCAGGAGAAGTAAATCCAGATACTGGTAAGCCCGCAACCGCGAACCCGTTCGATCGACCAGCGCCTTGCGGATTCAAGGCCAACTTACCCTTAACTAGCCCAACATTTGCAGGAATCGTCACATTATTTGAACCGTCAACATCAACCAAAGTATATTCAACTGACGGAGGATTAGTCTTCTCGTCAGAACCAGTAGCGTTATTTCCCCAATAAAGAACAATACTGTTTGCTGTTCTCCCGTTTGCCGTATCAACTTTTATTTCCTGTACTCCACCGCTGGCCAATACACTCTCAACATAAGCCAAACTTTCACTTGATACATTAACAGCCACCGAGCTTCCGCCAACATCAACTGTAAAACCTTCGGCAAAATTAGAATTACCACTACCTAACGCCTTTTCAATCCCTGCTTCGGCTGCAGAAAAAGCTCTCTGAGAAAATTCGGATTGAGTAGAAATTCTTAAGTTAGACAGCGATCTTGTTGCGACTGACAAACCAATCGCCAAGGCCACAACCATAATAAGAAGGATTACAATCAAAATCTGTCCTTGGTCTCGACTACGTTTGGGCATGTTATATAAGTATACTTTTAGCATAATAGTTTTATGGTTTTACTGTCAAATCTAGAATTCATATGACCTTGAAACAACCGATGAATTAATTTCAATGGTCGCTTGGTATTCTGGCCTCGGTGGAAATCCCACCGGCTGGCTGACTTTAAACTTGTACTGTAAAGCAGGAGGTTCTTTGCCACTTGCACCATTAACCACGACAAAATTACACCCAGTTACGTTGACCCCCTTAGTGTTATCCGCGGGATCCTGAAAAGTCAAAGATGTCGTACTGCCTAATGCGGGAGTTATTTCAAGCCAACCATTTGTCGATGCTGTTCCATTAACACAGCTCAGAATCGAACTTATACCATCACCATCAACAATTGTCACTTGCGTTGAATTAATCAAAATCAATGCTCTAGAAGCCTGAATACGTCTAGTAATTAACTCCGAGGCATTTCTACCTGCTTCTTTAACAGTATTTTGAGTTTGGGTTTTATTGCTTGTAGATATTGTTGACAGAAAAACTCCTGTACCCGCAGTCAATACCACACCCAAAATAACCATCACAATCAAAACCTCAACCAACGTAAAACCTTTTTTAATCTTTACTTTCATAATAATCCTAGAAGCTAAAATCACTACTGCTATTATTGCAACTGTTAAGCTCCGCTGTTGCGTCATTGATTGCACCCTGAGTCCAATCTGTTAGGATTGTCTTCTTTTTAGAATATCTTGCACCAGTACTGTCGTCGAACCTAACGGTAGATAATACACAAATAGCGTATACACCCGCCTTATTGGTTGAAATTCTCTGAAGTTTCGTTAAAGGATAAAAATCAACATTATCAATAGTAACAGCAACCGATGCCGATACACATGTAACCGCCGAAGTTAAATTAAAATTTGACGGAGTACCAGAATACCCATAACAGGCCGAGCCAGTACCAGCTAAGGCATTAAATCCAGCCCAGTCATTTGCAGTAATTCTTTTATCCCTCTCAACCCGAACCTCCTCGACCATTTTTTGACTCAAGTCAGTTGCTATCGATTGATTCTGAGAAAATTTCGAGTCTTTTACTGAAATAAGTGATGCAGATATAAGAGAAACAGAAATCAAAACAACGATCGCAGCCGCAATTAATACCTCTATTAATG
>CAYGIG010000003.1:0-29621 GCA_964349875.1 uncultured Gammaproteobacteria bacterium
CCCATTGTTTCGTAATTCACGGCCCCAGTCGCTGCGGTTGCCAAAATCGCTATTTGTGATTGCCTGTGAGATAGATTGCCCTAACGGTAATTTTTGGGTACCGTTTTGGATAGATGTAAAGCTATCAAGGTGAGAGTAAATCGTTGTTAATTGGTCATAATCGTGTTTATTAGGGTGTTGGTTTGTTTCGGGATTGTTTGTGTAGTCCATACAAGTATTTAGATTATTGTTATCAAAAGCTTCATCTTGATGATTAAGTCCGAAAGTGTGGCCGATCTCTTGACACATGACAAGATTCTTCCAAGCTGTGGTGTTGTATGGCGAGCGATTAAAGTAAGTATCGTTGACTTTTGTTACCCCTTGGGTAATGTGGCTGCCGCTGATCCAAATTTGAGCTATTCCAAGCCAGCCGTTATTGCCATATTTGCTGTTGCAAACTTCTACGCGTCCGCTAGTTGCGCGGCAATTTTTGGGATTGGTTTGGCCTGCGACAACATCAGTGTCAAGAACGGTTGATGTACTCCAATCGGTAGAGGTTGTTGAAAGATAAGTACTCCAAGCTGGTGAGAGATTGTTTCCTAATTGAAGAGTAAAAGGGTTGCTTGTGCGTGCCCAGTGGTAATTGCCCCAAGAGTGATTTGCGCTGACATTTACAGCAAAGATTGCTAAAAATACTGAGGCAACTATGGTAAGAGAGAGAAATAAACGCATCTTAAAAGGATTATACAATAAAGGTTTTATTCAGTTGTGGGAGGCAAGTTGCGTGCGATGATATTGCCTCTGTGACTCTGAGTCCAAACCTGAAATTCCCATCCGCTCAGATATGCCCACGAATCACCAGTGTAGCTCGGATCAGTTGGGCTTACAATTCTGTAGAGTTCTGTGTAGTGGCCGCCACCGAATTCATAACCGTTGCAGTTTCTGACGAGGAAGATGTTGCCACTGTCTGCGTCTGTTAATAAGTTCGCATAACTATCGAAGTCACCGCGGGCGTGGGTATGGTAGGTGCAAGTTGTGAGAGTTGCGGCGTTCAGGTCGCTGACACTGTCGATAACTGAACCGTCGATAGTTGACACGCCTTCGTAGGGGCGTCCATCACTAAAAACTTTAAAATGACTACCGCTGGCGTCGTATGAATCAGTAAGGCGGAGATTGCAGGTCTCATTATTATTAGTATCTGTGCTGCTACTGATATTGAGACTATCTGAGATTTGGCAGAAAGTAGTTTCTACAGCAGAAACCGAAGTCGAAGCAATAAGCGCTAGGGTGAAAATAAATGCAAGACCGAGAATAAGTTTATTCAATGTGTTTGTTTCTTGTAAATTAATATTAGGTTATGTGTTAGTGCCAATCAAGTTTTTTTAAATTTAAGGGCTTATCGAGCGTACAACGAGATTGCCGAAATGGCTCTTGATCCATAGTTGGAATTCCCAAGTTGAAAATGCCCAAGAATCGCCGGTGTAGCGCGGATCATCAGGACTAATTAACTGGTAGAGTTCTGTACCGTGGCCGCCGAAATCGTTGTATGCGTAGCCATAGCAGTGTTTTATAAGGAGAATATTACCGCTGTCGCCAGTCACTAGCCCCGCATTATTGTCGAATTTGCCGCGGGCGTGGACTTGATAACCGCAGGTAGTAAGTGTTGCAGAATCGAGATCTTGTATTGAAGTTATCGTAGATGGTGAGGTGTAAATCTGACCGTCGCCAAAATCTTTGTACCAGCCGCCAAGGTCATCGTACGCATAGATAATGCTGAAATTGCAGGGGGATTGTTTAACGGTGCTTGCGTCGCTATAAATGAAGAAGTTTGGGGCTTCAATTTCACAGGAGGAAGCATCTTTTGCAAAAGATGTTGTTGTGCTTGAGGTAATTCGCAAAAAACCAAAAACAGCAGCAGCGATAATGGCAACAAGAAGAATAATTTTAAGCACGGTATTTTCTCTTTACTATGATAATAGTGTTTATTTGATGATATGTTATCAATAAAAAGTTATCAATCTCTGAGGCTAGTTGGAAGATTGAATTAGCTCAAGTACCTTTTCGATTACTTGGGAGTCGAAGAGAACCTTATGATGTCCTTTGGTATCCATTGTAATGTTTTGCTTTGCTGATTCTAGATGGCCTTTATTTGTGTGCCAAACATGATTATCAAATGAGGGAGAGATGGTAAAAATCTTTTTGTCGTTTGCGGTTTTGGAGTTGAGTAATTGAACAATATTACTGTCAGGACGAAGTTCTTTGAACGGTTTCCCTGGTAGATATTTGACCAAGTGCGAACCGTTAAAAGGGGCGGCGATGGCAATTATTTTGGAAATATCTGAGGAGTATTTGGAGTGATTTAGCAGGTATTTAGCAATTAACCCGCCCTTGGAGTGGGTGATTATGACAATGTTTTTGAGATTATTGTCGGAAATGATGATTTCAACCAATTTTGCAGCGTCAGTAACTAAGCGCATATTATGTCCCAGTTCCGGAACAATATAAACGGGGTGGCCGGCAAGCGAAACTTTGTCGCCGAGGTGTTTCATAAATCCCCATTTGTTAGTAATGCCTGGGATAAGAATAACGGGATTTTTGCCTTCGATGATATGGCCGAGATAATGTTTGGGAGGTTTACGGTATTGATACATTAGCCGCCAGCCGTTTGCCATATATGCATAATCGATGGCCCAGTGGAAGATTCTTTTCATTTATAGGGTTGCTGTGCGGATTGTAACATTATTTTTTGCTTGTATTGTAAAAATATTATTGACGAATATAACCCGAACATGTGATACCATTGTCACTATGATTCCATTAGCAGCCAAGATAATTACTCGGGTTTTTTGTAAAAACCCTACGTCTTCTTTTTTCTGCCTAGAATGAAAACAAATATATGATACCGTTGGCAGCAAAAATCCGTCCAGTTACCTTGGAGGGATTTGTTGGACAAGCTCATCTAGTCGGGAAAGGTAATCCGATCAGAGTGGCGATTGAAAAAAGACATTTATTTTCGTTTGTTTTGTGGGGACCTCCTGGGGTTGGCAAGACGACTTTGGCGAGAATTTATGCTAACTCTTTGGGTGCAGAGATGCACGAATTGTCGGCTGTGTCGGCCGGCAAAGATGATATTAGAAAAATAATCGGCAAGGATGTTTTGCAGGAGTCTTTGGCGCCGAAAGTATTATTTTTGGACGAAATTCACAGGTTTAATAAGAGTCAGCAAGATTTTTTATTGCCTTTTGTTGAGAGCGGAAAGCTGACGCTGATTGGAGCAACAACAGAAAATCCGAGTTTTGAGGTTATACCTGCGTTACTTTCACGGTGTCGGGTGTTTGTGCTGAATTCATTAACAGAAAAAGAGATGGATGAAATAATTAATCGGACGGGAATTACTCTAGACAAAGAAGCGAGAGAGTGGCTAATTGCGATGGCTGATGGTGATGGTAGGCAGGCGATAACGATGCTGGAAAACACCCAAAATCTATATAAAAAAATAACGATTGATAATCTTAAGAAAACTTTGCAAAACAAGTTTTTGCGCTATGACAAGGCTGGCGAAGAGCACTACAACACTATTAGTGCTTTTATCAAAAGTATGAGGGCTAGCGATGCCGATGCGGCGATTTATTATCTGGCAAGAATGATTGATGCGGGGGAGGATCCGAAGTTTATTGCCCGACGGATGGTGATTTTTGCATCTGAAGATATTGGACTTGCTGTGCCGACAGCTTTGGTTGTGGCAAATGAAGTATTTAGGGCAATTGAGACGATAGGTTATCCTGAATGTTCGATTAATCTAGTCCACGGTGTTGCATATCTTGCGAACTGCAAAAAGGACCGAAGTGCTTATGATGCTCTTCAGATGGCATTGACGGATGTAAAGGAACATGGGAATTTACCAGTGCCGTTAAAGGCGAGAAATGCGTCGACAAAGTTGATGAAATCATTAGATTACGGTAAAGACTACAATATGTATGATAAAGAATCGTTATTACCAGAAAAACTAAAAGGAAAAAAGTATTTAAAAAAAGGGTAATTTCAGGTTTTCTTCTACGGAGAAGAAATAGGTTCTCGCTCAAATTTACAAAATAATTCGCGTCCCCCGAAATTTTGCTCAGTTTGAGCTACAAGCCTGCGTTACGGTGAAACACAAAACTAATATATTTTTAAATTGACTTCACACGGGGAAGTTTTCTCTTACAGAGAAACAGGTTATTTTATTTCCCTGTTCGCTTTTGCCCTTTGTTCTGCTGAAGTCGGGCACCGCAATTTTCCGTCGAAAATTGAATGGCGCTCACAGGGAAACTCTGTAAGTGGCAATGTTTGCTCAAACGCTAAACATTGGAAGACAAAAGACCCTTCGGCAGGGCTCAGGGTAAACTAGTGAGATTGTTTCGCAATGACCCTTCGGCTACGCTCAGGGCGAGCAGGGGTGTTTTAAGTTACTCGCCAAAATTCTTCCAAAAACTGCCTCCGACATTTTTGTCATCAGTTTTGGCTACGTCCTGCGTAATAGAACTAATTAATAAATTAATTCTCTCTTCGAGTAGAAAACCTCTTGTTTTCAGAGGATGCCGACGTGGTCGATTTTGGGAAAGTCTTTGCGGACTTCGGCAAGAAATTTTTCTGACAGTGTAGTGGAATATTTGCCGTAGCCGGTGGATTCGGAGCGGGAAACTAAGAGTCTTTCGCTGCGCCTGATTACATCCATGACATCTGAGCCGATACGATTAAATTTGGCCTTGTTGGTGTCGGGATTAGCTACGAATGCTTCGTGAATTTTTAAAAACTCATCAAAAAGAGTGCGGTTATTATCGACCATTTGCTGGTAAACTTTTTGGCATTTTGTCATAGGATTATTTTAATATGATATTGATTATGAAAATGATAGCAAATAAAGAACAGGTGACAACAGGTGTATAATTATTCCATAGATATATTATGAAGCGGAAGGTATTTTTAGGCTTGATCTTGGTAGTTAGTTTTGTATTTTTCTTGGCTGTGTCGGCACAGGTTCTGGCTCAAGGAGACAGAAAAGAAGTGAAGAGAATAGTGCTTAATCAGAGCGAGGTTGTTGATAGTGATTATTTTGCGGCAGGTGATGAAGTGGTAATTGCCGGTACAGTAAATGGCGACGCTTATGTTGCCGGAGGTAATGTAATTGTTGAGGGTGTAATCAATGGAGATTTGCTTGTAGCTGGGGGTACTGTGACGGTCAAAGGAAGAGTTGATGAGGATATCAGAGCGGCTGCGGGTAACTTGGTGGTATCTGGTGAAATTGGTGGAAATGTTACCCTAGTTGGCGGCTCAGTAAGGATTGAAGAATCTGCAATTGTTGCGGGAAGTGTTGCTTCAGCAGCTGGCAGTTTGAATATCTTTGGGCAGGTTGGAAAGGATGTGAATTTGGGTGCGGGAGACGCGCTGATAGCAGGCAAGATCGGCAGGAATGTGAAGGCTGGGGTCGGGAAGCTATCTTTAACATCTAATGCGAGAGTGGGTGGAAATTTAAATTACTGGAGCGAGAATCAAGCAAGTGTGGACCAAGGGGCGGTAGTAATAGGGGAAAATAATTTTAATGAGATTGAGCAAAAGCAAAATGCTGATAAGACATTTGGGTCAGCGATTACGGCAGGAACCGTATTTTTTAAGATAATTTGGTATCTAGCTGCAATATTGGTCGGGGTTTTACTGATTCTGATTGCGCCAAAGTTTGTGTCTTCGGTCTCTGATAAAGTGACAGCTCGGCCACTTGCTTCACTGGGAGTTGGCTTTGCGGTGCTTTTGATAACGCCGATTATTGTCGTTTTACTGATGGTTACTTTAGTTGGACTACCTTTGGCCTTTATTCTTTTGTTTGCATATCTTATAAGTATTTATTTAGCGAAGATATTCGTATCGTTGGCGGTAGGAAGATTGTTGATAGGCAAATCGTCTAAAAAGAAGGCTTTGTGGGTAGTTTTCGCACTAGGGCTTGCTGTTTATGAATTTCTGACCTTGGTGCCGATTTTGGGAATGTTTGTGAATATGGCAGTGCTAGTTTTGGGAATGGGGGCTCTGGTTTTGACAAAACATGAATGGTTTAGAATGTTTAAAGTAAAAAAACTTCTTTAACTTTAGATTTTTAGCAAAAGACCGACGGTAATACCGATGATAGTTGCGATTCCGCCGACAAAGAGCATTTCTAAGCCTGAACGGTTACGGTTGATCTTGACAACTTTTCCCTTGATATATCCTAGAGCGTATAGACCTATGAAGGCGCAAATTACTGAGATAAATCCTGCTTCGGGAAGCGGAAAGAACATTATTGGCAGTAGAGGAACAAGACCTGCCAGGGTATATGAGGCGAACATAATCAGTCCTCCAAAAATGAAATTTTCGCGAGTTAATTTGTCTTTCTCCAGCTGATGAACAGCTCTCTCGGATAAAAATTCTCCCGCACCCATACTGCTTGCTTCAACAGCAATTGTAATTAGAGCTGCCAGAAGGATGAATTCTTTGGTTGGAGATGCGACGATAAGACCTACAATCATGCCGGTGGTTGAGACTAGAGCGTCTTCAACGCCAAAAAGAGAACTTCTTAAATAATCGTCTTGTACTGTAGTTGCCATTAACTATTATTGTAACTTGTTTGGGTAAAATCAGGAGTATAATTTTAGGTAATAGAATATGGCAAATTTTGAAAGGGAGAGATTTGGACCAGAGGACGGGGCGGATACAGCCAATGAAATTGCTCGATTGTTTGAGCAAGGTGGTTTAACCCAAAAGAGCAAACCGCAACGGACAAAACAGCCAGAATCAGTGATAAATACGGAACCAGTAGCGAATACTGAATCAGATAGATTCGGATTAAATGATGGTAAGGATTCCGCCGATGCGGAGGATTTTTTTCAAAGAAACGGTTATTACAAACGCTTTAATACTGCCATGGGGATGAAGAGTTGGGATGTTAGTTTGCCAAACAGTAGGACGGATAGTGAGTTGGAGCAGGGAAATAATGTGGACGAGATCGAAAATTTTTACGACAGCTGTGCAGAAAAGTTTTTTGACGCCCATTATTCAACGCCGTATAACTTGCTTCCTGACGAGATCGAGGCGGAAGAGCTTATTTTGATGTTCGAAGAATTTAAGCTTTTACTTGCAGAGGAGTTAAAAGAGGAAAAAGCAGTTCTTAAAAAATCAGGATTAAGAGCGGATACGCTTTTGCGAGGATATGCCTCTTAACGTTTTATGCACGAGAGCACATTTTAATACACAAAAATATATTGGATTAATGCTTAAAGAGACTGATGAAATGATGAAAGAGCATTATGAGTTTTATGCAAATTTTTGGCAAAAATTGGAGTTTATTATTGGTAAATCAATGGAGTTACAGAGAAAAAAGTCATAATTCTCTTTATCTTTTTTTAGGATAAAATAATACAAAAGGGGTTGTTGCTATAGTTGTTTGGAAAAATTACGAAAATGAAAAAAAGCGCTGGAATAAGATTGGATCACATCAATATTAGGGTTAGTATTTCGAATATGCTTTGGAAATTGCTGTTTCTGGAGGCTGTATCGGCTATTGGACTGCTTTTTATTTATTTGACCCCTTCTGACTCAGAGATTTTCGGAGGATTTTTTGTTTTGCTCGAGTCCTATTTTGGTTGGATCTTTTTTGTTTTAGTGCTTTCTAAGATTATTTTGACTGTTTATATCGTTCTGGACTGGCTGAACGAATATTACGAGATGGATAGACAGTTTATTTATCATCGTCGGGGAATTATTTGGACATCTGAGCAGAAGTATGCCATTGCTAACATTCAGTCGGTCAAGCTTGAGCAAGGATTATGGGGGAAGATTTTTAATGCAGGAAACTTGAGATTTTATGATGCAGAAGTCAAAAAAGAGTTCCTAATCTATATGATTCATAATCCTTTACGGTATTTTGAAATTTTGGATAAGATGCTGCCCAGAGTTGATGCAGAGAAAAAGGTAATTCGTGAACACATCCAGGCGGATATTGACTTGCCTTAAAGGCCTTTGAAGAGTAAAGATAGAGCTATATGGAAAATAAAATATCAACTGATCAACTGTTAAGTTTGAAAGATAAGACTGCAATAGTTACTGGTGGGGCTGTCGGTATTGGGTTAGGAATTGCAACGAGACTAGCTGAAGCAGGCGCAAATGTGATGATTGCCGATATTAATGCGGTAAATGCCCAGAAGGCTGCAAATGATTTGTTCACTTTGGGATTACATGTTAGGTTTGCGGCGTGCGATGTTTCTAAGGAGCATGCCGTGGTGGAGTTGATTGAGAAAACAGTAGATGGATTTGGTGGAGTGGATATTTTGGTGAATAATGCTGGAATTTATCCCAATATTCCTTTAACAAAAATGACAACAGACGATTTTATGAAGGTTATTGAGGTCAATCTTAAAAGTGTTTATTTAACTACTAAACATGTTTCTGAAGTAATGATAAAGCAGGGCAAGGGAGGGAAAATAATTAATATCACATCAATTGATGCGCTGCATCCTTCAATGATTGGTTTGGCTCACTATGATGCATCTAAGCATGGGGTTTGGGGATTTACCAAAAATTCAGCCTTGGAACTGGCTCAACATAAGATTTGGGTTAATGCAATTGCTCCTGGCGGAATTGCTACACCCGGTGCACAGGCAGGAGGCAGTGGTTCAGTTAGCCCAGAAGAGATGGCTAAAATGATCGAGCAATTTTTAGCAAAAATTCCAATGCACAGAATGGGCGAGCCGGATGATATTGGTAAAGTTGCGTTGTTCTTGGCTTCAGACATGTCGTCGTACATGACAGGGTCTCAAGTGGTGGTTGATGGAGGGGTACTGCTTAGTTGAGCGGATACAGAGGTAAAACAAACATTTTTCTGTTATAAATAGCTTCATGAATTTAAGTGTTGGCCTTGTGGGCTTCCCAAATGTCGGTAAATCAACATTGTTCAATGCTCTTTTGGGTAGGGCTGTAGCTGATGCGAGCAATTATCCTTTTTGTACGATTGAACCCAATGTAGGAATTGTCGAGGTAAAAGATGGAAGGCTTGGCCTGCTAAAAAAAATAACGGAAGAAACAGAAGGGTTGGAAAATGGGTTCAAAATTATTCCCGCTGTGGTCGAGTTTGTTGATATTGCGGGCTTAGTTCAAGGAGCAAGCCAAGGGGAAGGATTGGGAAATAAATTTCTGTCACATATTCGGGAGGTTGATGCGATCGCGTTTGTTTTGAGGGATTTTGCAGACAGTAATGTCATTCGTTCGGGATCGACAAATCCCAAAGACGACAAAGAAATATTACTTGCTGAGTTGGCAATTAAAGATCTGGAAACTGTTACGGAGTCTATTGGAAGACTTGCGGGTAAATCCAAGTCGCCGGCGTTTAGCAAAGAGGATAGAGAAAAATTAAATGTTTTGGAGAAAGTCAGGGAAAATCTAAACATCGGGAATTCGGCAATATTAGGCTTGTCCGTTGAGGAAAAATTTGAGATTAAAGAGTTTAATCTACTTACGGCTAAGCCTGTAATTGAGGTAATAAATTGTGATGAAAAAGATCTCAAATTACCAATTGGTTCAAATCAAATTAGGTTAAGCGCCAAAACGGAATTTGATCTGACGGAGCTAAGTGATGAGGATCGCGAAATGTATCGAGCCGATTGGGCGGAAACGTCGGGAGTTGGGCTTGATGAGCTGATAGCTAAAGCGTATGAAATATTAGGTTATATTTCTTTTTTTACAGCTGGACCAAAAGAGGTTCGGGCTTGGACAATTCCAAGTGGAGCAACTGCTCCTCAGGCTGCCGGGGTAATACATACTGACTTTGAGAAGAAATTTATCAGAGCAGATGTTTGTGGGTATGAGGATTTTGTCTCTGCAAATGGATACCTTGGTGCGAAAGAAAAAGGGAAGTCTAGAATGGAAGGTAAAGAATACGTTGTCAGAGATGGAGATCTAATGATTTTTCATCATAGTTGAACTAGAGAAATATTCTTGATATGATGTGCGCCGCGAAGACAACAATAAGCAAGAACAAATTTAAATATGTTATTTAATTACGAATTAACACTAATGACAGCTGGAGATATGTCCGCAGAGGACTCCAAAAAGGCTATCGAAAAAGCCAAAAAGCTGCTTCCGAAAGACACAACTATTGTCAAAGAAGACGATTGGGGCGTTAGAGAATTGGCTTATCACATCAAAAAGAACGCAAAAGCCAGAATGGTGCAAATTTTGTTTGTTTCTGAGTCGGCACCGATAAAAGATCTAAATAAACAGCTGAATCTTGAAGAAGGAATACTGAGATATTTACTTCTTAAGCATCATGCTGTAAAAGAAGTAAAAACTGAGGCAAAGCCAGCTGCAAAGGCCGAAGTTAAATCAGTTGTTAAGCCTGAAGTAAAGCCTAAAGTAAAACCAGTAGTGAAACCAAAAACTGCTGTTAAGACAAAAAAATAAATTTAAGGAGGAAAAGATATGGCAGCAAGAGGATCGTTAAACAAAGTAATGTTAATTGGAAACCTAACTAGGGATCCAGAACTTAGATATACACCTCAGGGAGCTGCGGTTTGCAGTTTTTCGGTTGCGACTAATAGGAGTTGGATGCCTGCTGAAGGTGGCGAACGCCGGGAAGAAACTGAATTTCACCGTATTGTAGCTTGGAATAAATTAGGAGAGCTTTGTTCTCAATTGTTAACTAAAGGTCGAAAAGTTTATGTTGAGGGTCGTTTGCAAACCAGAAGTTGGCAGACAGCTGACGGACAGAACCGTCAGACCACTGAAGTGGTAATCACTGACATGAACCTTTTGGATTCCCGCAAGGCGTATGAATCCAGCGGTTCAAGTGCTGGAGGGTCTGCGACGGAATATGTTCCCGAAACATCAACTGGTGGAGTAGACGATTATAGTCAGCTGGAGGATGTGACTGTGGAGGAGCTTGATGAAACTCCTGTTGAAGTAGTTGATGAGGGTAGTGCTGAAACTGAGAAGACGACTAAGGAACCAAAAGCTAAAAAACCTGATGTAGAAGAAGCAGACGACGATTTGCCTTTTTAATATAAATAATATTTTGTAATTATGCGACCAAAATTTGAATTTCGTAAACCATCCCGCTCTCCGATAGCATCTGATCGCGATATTGTTTGGAGTAATGTCGAGCTGTTGAAGAAGTTTGTGTCTGATAGAGGAAAGATTTTTCCTGCTGCAAGGTCAGGACTTACTGCAAAACAGCAAAGATTACTGAACAGATCGATTAAAAATGCCAGATTTATGGCATTGATGTCGTATACGGAGAAGTAGTTACTCGCCAAAATTTATTCCAAAAACTGAACCAGTCATTTTTGTCATTAATTTTGGCTATGTCCTGCGTTTCAGGAGACCTGAAACTAGACCCTTAGGTTTTCTGCTAAAGCAGAAACAGGATTTTTTCAATACCCCTCTCACAGGCAAGTTTTCTTCGTTGAAGAAACAGAAATTTTCAAATTAACTTCTCACGGGAAAGTTTTCTTCTGTCGAAGAAACAGTTTTTTGATTTCACTGTTCACTTCAGCTCTTTGGCTTGCATTGCGTTAGAGCACCTTGCCTCGCCGTCGCTCGTCAAAAGGCGTTCACAGTAAAATCAGTAGAGATGGGAAGGAAAGAAAATAGAAAGAGCTTGCCGCTAATTCGATTAATGGTGTTCGAAGTCAATTTTTAGAGAGAAATTTAGGTGGTTAAATTTTGAGGGTTGTTGATGTAGTATGGAGAAGTCTGTTTTTAAAATTATACATGCCTAAAATAATTTCTAAACAACCAGCCAAGATCAAAGTAGCTAAAAAAACCAGAAATTTTGGTTTGGTAAAATATGTTTTATTTATCGCGTTAATCTCATTTTTGTCATTTACGGCAGGGTTTATGGCTTCGGGTAAGGCTTTAGAAGTAAAGAAAATTCCGTTTGTAAATTCTAATCAAGTAACAAATAAACAAGGCGGCAGTTTGGATTTTGCCAGATTCTGGGAGGTATGGGATGTAGTCAACGATTTATATTACGATAAAGCGAAAATTGACCCTGCAAAAATGCTCGATGGGGCGATTTCGGGAATGGTGAGGTCGCTAGGTGACCCATACACGTCATATTTGCCAAAAGAGGACAATCAGGCAATCAATGATGATCTTAATGGGAGTTTCGAGGGTGTAGGAATGGAGTTGGGATACAACGAAGCGCAGCAGTTAATCGTAGTTTCTCCAATTGAAAATTCTCCGGCAATTAAGGCAGGAATAAAATCGAAGGATAGAATATTGGGTATTGATGGGCAGGATACTATCGGAGTGACATTGCCCGAAGCAGTGAAAAAGATCCGAGGTAAGTCAGGAACAACGGTAAGTCTAAAAATTCTCAGTGACGGTGAAATCGCTCCTCGCGATGTTGATTTGGTTAGAGCGACGATTAATTTGCCATCAATAGTCGTTTCGTACAAAGACGGTTATGGTGTGATTAAAATCAACAAGTTTGGAGAAAAGACAAATAGTGAATGGGACAAAGCGGTAAATGAGATGCTGGTTAAAAAAGTTAGCGGTGTAATTGTTGATGTCAGAAATAATCCCGGAGGATATTTAACTAGCGCAGTTTATCTGGGTTCGGAATTTACGGATGGAACAATTGTTATTCAAGAAGGAGTTAATAATGATCGTAAAGAATTTAAATCGGAGAGAAAAGGAAAATTTACTAAAATTCCAGTTGTTGTATTAATAAACGAAGGGTCAGCTTCTGCATCAGAAATATTGGCTGGAGCCATAAAATTCGGCGCGAACGGGCGACTTGTCGGAATGAAATCGTTTGGTAAAGGTACGATACAGGAAGTAAAGGATTTTGATAACGGTACAGGATTGCATGTTACGGTTGCCAAGTGGTTGATGCCTAATGGTGAGTGGATACATGGAAAGGGAATAACTCCTGATTATGAGATGGAAATGACGGCTGACGACATAAAAGCTGAGCGTGATCCTCAACTAGTCAAGGCTGTGGAAATTATAAAAACATTGAAGTAAAATAAAACCGTTCACATGCTATTTCGAAGCCAAGTAAATCCTATGAAATTTGTCAAAAACCCCAGTTCGATTTTAATTATCGTGTCACTTTTTATTTTGGGTTTGGTAGTTTTTCTGCAAAATTCCGGAAAAATAAATTTTAGGCCCCTTAGCAACTCACAGAATCCATTAGTTAAACAAAGCAGCGAGGTATCTGAAAAAGTAAAAGTATTACCAGAGGAGTCTTTAGTCATCGATGTGGTTAAGAAAGTAAGTCCATCTGTGGTCTCAATAGTGATTGAGAGAAGTAATCAGCAGTCGGATCTTTTTAACCCTTTTGGTGCGAGCGGATTACCTAAAGAGTCCGGCATCGGAACGGGGTTTGCAATTGCCAAAAATCTTATTTTAACTAATAAACATGTCGTATCCAGTCAGGGAAAATATAAGGCAGTTACGAAAGATAAGGACGGAAATAAAAAAGAATACAAAGTAAATGAAATTAATCTTGATCCGTTTAATGACATGGCTATATTAAAAATTGAGGAAGATGATTTGGTGCCGCTTACTCTAGGTGATTCGGACAAGCTCCAAGTTGGACAGCTTGTTATCGCTGTTGGTAACGCCTTGGGACAGTTTGATAATACAGTGACGACAGGAGTGGTCTCCGGTTTAGGGAGGGGAATTACTGCATCAGACCCTTTGGAGGCAATTGCGGAAAGATTGGACAATCTAATTCAGACCGATGCGGCAATTAACCCAGGAAATTCCGGTGGGCCTTTGCTTAATTCGAGCGGAGAAGTCATTGGAATAAATACAGCAGTGGCCGGTGCTCAGAATATCGGATTCGCATTACCTATTAAGGTTGCGGTTGAGCTTTTGGAAGGATTTAACAGGGAAGGCGGAAAGATAGTACGTCCATTCCTGGGGGTTACGTATAGTGTGATTACCAGAGAGGTAGCGATCTTGAATGAATTACCCGAGGGTATTTATATCGAAGCGGTGACAACAGGCAGTGCTGCCGACAAGGCGGGTCTAAAAGAAGGAGATATTATTACCTCGATCGACGGGCAGAAATTAGACAAAGATAAACAGCTTTCTGAAATTGTGAGGACAAAAAAGGTAGGCGACTTTGTAACCTTAAGTCTGTTTAGAGACAATGTCAGATCAGAAGTGAGGGTTCAGTTGGAGGCAGCACCTGAACAAGTATCGCGATCGAATTAGATATTCTTTAGTTTTTTTCTGGTAATTTTTAATAACAAGAGCTCGATACTGGTTAAGGTTTTTTCTGCTTTTAGTCCTAAAATTCCGCACAATATTATTACAGAACCTACGACAAACAAAACTGTCTGCACTCCAAAAAGATCAGATAATGCACCGGCAATAAAAACCGGAATAGCAGCAACGATACCCATTACCATAATTTGAGTCGAAAAAACCCTCCCGCGTAACCTGTTGGGAGTCATCTCCTGCAAAAGCGTTTGAGTGGGTATTATCACAAAAGATCCGCCAAAACCTAAAATGATGGAGAAGAACGAGATGAAATATGAAAGTTTTACGGCATTTAAAAAGTGTACCGGACGGGAAAAGTTAATATCGTGGCCAGTAATAAAGCCGGCGATTAAAGGAGCGAGAACTATTCCTATAACGCCGATACCGCTAATAAAAAACCCAGTCGCGATAATGTGCCTTCGGGCAATAAGAGTGCCGAATTTGCCGACTGAGAGCGCTCCAGTGATCATTCCTAAGCCCAGCGGAAGAAGTAAGACGATACTAGCTCCTTCAGCACGAATTTTAAGCACTTGTTCCATAAGGCCTGGGCCGACGGCAACGACTAAATTGGCCAAAGCATTGGCTATAGCCATGGTTAGAATTGTGGCCCAGACATAGCGATTGTCAGTAATAAACTTTAATCCTTCAGCGATGTGATTTTTTGTGAGTTTGATTAGGCCTTGCAGGCTGCTGGATTTTTCTCTGACATTTTCAACCGGAAGAGGCGGAAGAAAACGGCGCAAAACAAAACTGATTATCAAGCTGGTTGAGCCGAATATGAAAATAATATTGTTACCAAAACGGTCGATAATCGGTCCTGCGATTGCGTAGCCTCCGATCATGGCACCGAATAAAGTCATCTGAAAAAGAGAGTTTGCAGCCAAAAGATCTTTTTTGGGGACTAACATGGGAATTGTTGCTGACTCGGTTGGCTGAAAGAATTGCAGGATAGAATTAAGTAATAATGTCATCAAAATGATTTGTATGGGTAAATGCAGGAACAAATAACTAAACATACACAGGCCAACGCCTATATCTGTAATTAGTAGAATTTTGCGTCTATCATATTTATCGGCGATGACTCCAGCAAACATTGCCAGAATTGTAGAAGGAATTAAATTTGTTAGTAGGAAGAGTGCAGAAATCGTGTTTGAGCCTGTAAGACGAAATAGTGTAACGAGTAAGGTAAACGAGAGCATGTTATAAGAAAGCTGAAGCAGGATTTGATTTGACCAGATAACAAGGAATGCACGATTGTGCAAAACAGAAACTAAGGAATTATTGTTTTTGGTTGCCATGATAGTGTCTAAATTATCCGTTCTAGACAAAACTGTTGCAACAGTAAAAAAATTAGCCGATCGATTCTGAAATGTCGCGAACGATTGGATCTAGGTTGCCCTCTAAAATAAAAGGGAGATTGTGCCAGTTTTTTTTGATCCGGTGGTCTGTCAATCTGTCTTGAGGGTAGTTGTAGGTTCGGATTTTTTCTGATCGGTCGCCTGAGCCGATTTGGTCGGAGCGTGATTTTGCGGTTTCTGCGGCCTGTTTTTCAATTTCTCTCTGATACAGTCTTGATCTTAAAATCTGAAGCGCAATTTCTTTATTTTGTGCTTGTTTTCTTTCAGCTTGAGAAGCGACAACTTCTCCTGTGGGAATGTGACGGACTCTTACGGCAGTAGAAACCTTGTTAACATTTTGTCCACCAGCGCCTCCGCTACGGAATGTTTCGAATTCTAAATCCTTTGGGTCCAAATGAAAATCAATATCTGATACTTCAGGCATTACAGCAACAGTAGCTGTAGAGGTGTGGATTCTGCCTGAACTTTCTGTTGCAGGTACTCTTTGGACGCGATGGACGCCGGACTCGAATCTGAATAATGAATAAACGTCAGGACCAGTAATTCTTATAATTGCGTGTTTTAGGTTGCCAATTGCGCCACCACTGTTTTCTATATCTTCGACTTTAAACTTGCGAAGCTGGGCAAATTTTGAATACATTTTGATCAAATCACTGCCAAAAATACCAGCTTCGTCACCGCCAACGGCGGCTCGGACTTCGAGAATGATTGAAGGGGAATTAAATAGGGCTTTATCAGGAGATGTTTCGAAGGAGAGTTTTGCTTTTAGCTCAGAAAGTTCTTTTTCAAGGATCGTAATTTCATCCTTTGCCATTTTTTGCATTTCCATATCGCTTGACGAGATCATTTTTTGAGTCTCGTCGAGTTGGAATTGGATATTGATTATTTTTTCAGCAATTTGTGCAATTGGTCTAAGGCGTGCAATTTGTGAAGAGAGCTCGCGGACCTGTTCGGGGTCGGTTGTGATTTTTGGATCCTCTAACGACTTTTGGGCGTCATGAAATTTTTCTAGCAGCTCTGAAATATTTTGGGTGAGCATGGGAATAATGGCTGTAAGGGGATTATTTTTTGGACTGCGCAAGCATTTCACGCAGCGAGGTTGGTGCATTCATGCGGCGAACTTCCAACTCTTTTTTCTTTACGACTTCTTTTTGGCGAAGTTTGGCTTTTTCCTGCATTGCCTGGAATCGTTCGACTTTTCCCTGCGTATCGACAAATTTCATTTGTCCGGTAAAGAAAGGGTGGCATTTGGAACAAATTTCGAGTTTGATCTCAGGCTTCGTTGAGCCAGTTGTCCAAGAGTTTCCGCAGACACAGACGACGCTAGCGTCAGTATAGTATTTTGGATGCGCGTTAGATTTCATATCAGGAAGGAATTCTAACAGAAAATAAGCCTAAATGGCAACATTAAAATGGTCTAATGTCTTAGGTGAAATTTGCGTAAGACATGGATGTGTTTTGGAATAGGGAAGTCTGCGATAGTAACACCAAAAAGTATAAACACAGAACCAAGATAAAAGATTGCGTCCGGCCTTTCGTTTAGGATAATTATTGAGCCGATGATGGCGAGAATGGGCTGAATATAGCCGAATGAGGACTCAAAAGAGCTTGTGAGGTACCTAAGCGAACTTTCATACAAAATGTAGGCAAAAACACCACTGATTAGGGCATCGTAGAGCATAAAAAGAGTAATTTTTGTGTTCAGATTTTGTACCCAAGTCGAACCGTTACCAAGGTCGAAAAGTGCAAACGGCAGACTGGCAATACAGGCCATAAAGAATGAAAAAACGAGTAGAGTCTGATAGTTGTATTGAATGATGTATCTTCTGATTCCGATGGTGTAGAGGGCAATTGTGATATTGGATAGAAAAATAAGGATCAGTCCCAGAAACTCGTCGGCGGTAAAATCCTGAGGACCTATAAAGATGATGGCTGTTCCGAATAGTGCAACAAGAGATCCGAGAAGGGTTATTTTTTTGACCTTTTCTTTCAAAAGTAAAAACGAGAGAAATATGGTGACAATGGGAAAGAGCGCAAATATTACAGCAGCAGCCGAGCCTTCGGTTTTTTGCAGTCCTGAATAGGTCAGAAGGTTGCTTGCGGCTGGTCCTAAAAAGGCAATTATTAAAAGTTTTGGTAAAAATTTTCGTTCGATGGATTTTAGTTCTCCTCTAAAATAATAAATCGGGGTTATTAGTAGAAGGGCGACGGCAAAACGAATAAAAATAAAAGTCGAAGGAGGAACAACTTCAACGACTGATTTGGTTATTGGGGTACCGAATCCAAATAAAATAAAGCTAAAGATCGCACTGATTATTGCAATTTTGGGCAGATGGGGTCGCATTATTTTTTATTTAAACCTTTGATGAGTTTAATTATTTCGGCTTTTTTACCTGTTGTTTGATGTCCGGCGTTTAAGTCACGTAAGGTATATTTTTCTTCTGCCAATTCCTTGTCTCCGATTATTAATAGTGAGTCATAGTTGTTGGTGTTGCCATAAGCAAGCACGTCTCTTAATTGAGAGACAGCAGGGTATAAGTTAACGGTTAGATTAGGAAGAGATTTCCTGACAGAGTTTGATATTTCGATTGATTTTGTAATTGCTTCTTTTGAGAGTGCACAAACTAATAACGTTTTTTTATCACTTAGTGAATCCGGATAAAGGTGATATTTTTCTAATAAATTACTAATGACAACATCGCCCATCCCAAAACCCACGCCTGGCAGGTTCCGACTGGAAAATTGGCCGACTAAATTATCGTAGCGGCCGCCGCCAGCTATGGCTCGTGAATTGAAGTCGGCAGGAAACACTTCAAATATGGTTGAAGTGTAGTAGTCAAGTCCGCGGACAATTTTTGGATCAAGCTGAATGTAATCTTTGTATCCAAGATCTTTAAGATATTTGATAACTTGAAGAATATTCTCATTTAATTCCAATGTGTGGGGATTATTGAGTAGGGTAATAAGTTTTAGACCGA
The DNA here is from genome assembly GCA_964349875.1 of uncultured Gammaproteobacteria bacterium. Classification (GTDB taxonomy): domain Bacteria; phylum Patescibacteriota; class Microgenomatia; order CAYQLK01; family CAYQLK01; genus CAYQLK01. Next base: position 18,590 of record CAYGIG010000003.1, read on the forward strand.
GTCCTTTTATTTTGGTTTCAGCTTCGATTTGAGCAATAAAGTCGTGTTCTGAAATTTTGTTTATGCGGTCGATGATTTTGGATAATTGACCAGCATGATCTTCAATCTTAAGAGTTGCAAAGATCTGATTAAGTAGGTTGCGATCGTTAATGTGAACCTTAATTTTGTCGGGTCCTAGACCCACCTTTGATAAAAAACTACACATTAGTGCAATTACTTCTGCGTCAGCTAGAGCGCCTGAACTGCCAATGATATCGACGTTCCACTGAAAGTGTTCGCGGAGTCTGCCGGATTGGGGTTTTTCATAACGCCACAAAACCGGAATCGAAAACCATTTGACAGGAAAGGCCAGATCGCTCTCGTTTCCTGCAATCATTCTTGCTAATACGGGTGTCATTTCTGGTCTGAGAGTGATTTCGCGTCCGCCACGATCTGTGAAACGGTAGGATTGTTCGTCAACTAACTCTGAAGACGTTTTTGTTCTGAAGGTTTCGATGCTTTCTAAGACAGGAGAGTCGTATTGTGTAAAACCGAAACTTTCAGCGGCAGTAATCATTTGCGTAAAAAGCCATTTTCTTTTGGCAAACTCACTTGGAACAAAATCTCTGGCTCCTTTAACCGGCTGAAGAGCTGTTTTTTTCATTTTATGGATTTAGGATATTTTTGATGATAAGGTTACCATAGCTGTTAGGAGTAGCGTAGAAGAGGATCCTTTGATCTTTTTTGAGATCAACAAACGGGGTATTGCTTTGGGAACTTTTGTCCCAGTAATAACGGGTCTTGTCACCGCTTATGGTCAGGAATTCTTTTTTAATGTCTACAGACGATACAGTTCCCGATTTTAGGTTGGAAGAAAAGGAAATGGATGGTTCTTTGCTTGAATAGGAAATTAATTTTTGGGTAGTTTGGACGATATTTTGTAAGCTTCCAACACCTACTACAATGTCGTCAATTTCGAGCTTATCAATGTCCTTGATGGACTGATCTTGGTTTCCATCATTTTCTTCACGGGGATTAACGAAAAGGAAAGCGGTTTGAGAGGAGGTCGAGAGAGTGTATTTGCGACCGCTGATTAAACTTTTTACCTCGACAGTTCCGCCCAAAATAGACGTAATTTTGCCGTAGATGGCAATTGAATCATCTGTAATGGGCTCCTCGTTTCTGAAATAGACGAAAGTTGACTCCCGAACGGGGGTAAAATCGTTTGATGAGAGGGTAATAAGCTTAAAAATATTGACACCAGGTTCAAGTTTTAAATCTGTTTTGGCGACCTGACTTGCGGCAGTAATGGTTATAGGAATGCCGTTTGAGCCGATTAGCAGAGTCACGGTGTCGTTGTCTAGGTTTTTGAATTCGGCGGTCACGGTGTCGGAGTCAGTTATATATCCACTGTCGGGGATAATATTTTCAACCTCTTTAGTTTTGGTAAAAATTCCAACAGTCTGTTCAATTATTTGCTTGGGAATTTGGGTTATTTTTTCATTTCGTATCCAAAACCCAGTGATGATTATGGCAATAAGTCCGAAAAGTAGGGTAAAAAAAACAAATGGAAGACTGCGCGCAAATATTTTCATTTGTGTTAATTCTACCAAAGCTTAGGGGTATGTTATTATTATTTTCTGCAATTAGTTGTAATTAGTCATTTATTTAAAAAATATGTCGGACATAATTTTTAACGGACACTCTTGTTTTAGTATTAAAACTAACAGCGGTCAAACTATCGTGATTGACCCGTACGATCCTGAAACGACTGGTTTAAAATTGCCAAAACTAGCAGCGGATTTAGTCTTATCAACTCACTCTCACCCTGATCATAATTTTTTTAAGGGTGTTATTGGGGTTAACGGTGAACCGTTTCGGGTTTCTGGTCCTGGGGAGTACGAAGTAGCTGGCACTTTGATCCGAGGCATCAATAGTTATCATGATGAGAATAAAGGTAGTGAGCGCGGAAGAAATACTATTTATATAATCAACGTTGAAAGCGTGAATATCTGTCACATGGGTGATTTTGGGCAGAAAAAATTGACTGAGGCACAGCTTGAGGATGTTGGTGATGTGGATATTTTGATGATCCCTGTTGGCGGAGTTTTTACTGTCGATGGTAAGGATGCGATTGAGATTATTGCTCAGATAGAACCAAAAATGGTTATTCCGATGCATTATAAGGAAGAGGCTCTAAAATATGAGCTTGGCACTTTGGATGAATTCATTAAACAGATGGGTCTTTTGCAAGTTGAGCCTGTCAAGAAAATAACGGTTAAAAAGGACCGACTTCCTGAAGAGCTTCAGGTTGTGGTAATGGAAAGAGCTTAATTTTTTATCTTTTAAATAGCGTAGGCTTTTTTAGCTAACGAGATTGTCCTATTATTTTTAATCACTTTACAAAAAATCTCAAAGGAACAATAATGCGTTTCCAATCTAAAAACAGATATTTTTATGTCAAAAGTAGATGAGTTACGATTACCCCCACACAATTTAGACGCTGAAAAAAGCGTAATCGGTGCGTTGCTAATTGATAAAGACGCGATTAGTGAAGTGGCGGAATTTTTGCGCCCAGGACATTTTTACAGAGAAGGACACGGTGATATTTTTGAGGCAATTATTGATTTATTTGAGAAAAGGGAACCGGTCGATTTAATTACCTTAACGGAACAACTTAAGAAAAAGAAACATTTTGAGAAAATTGGTGGAGCCTCATATCTGTCTGAGCTGGCAAGTTTTGTGCCTACGTCAGTTCATGTTGTTAAGTACGCTCAAATTGTCAAAGATCATGCTGTAAAACGGCAGCTAATTGGCACGGCGAATAAGCTGTCAGAATTAAGCTTTTCTGAGTCCGGGGATGTCAATGACATTCTTGATGCGGCTGAACAGGAGATATTTGGCATTTCTCAGGCGCATCTTAAGCAGAATTTTGTGCATGTAAAAAGCGTCTTGACGGAAAGCTTTGACAGACTGGAAGAACTGTCTAGGTCAAAAGGGGTTTTTCGCGGGGTGGCAACGGGATTTGATGATTTGGATAGGATTCTTTCGGGAATGCAGAAATCAAACCTGCTAATTCTTGCGGCTCGCCCGGGTATCGGAAAAACTTCGCTAGCTTTAAATATTGCGCAGTTTGCAGCGGTAAAGAAAAATGTTCCGGTTGGAATATTCAGCCTTGAAATGAGTAAAGAAGAGCTGATCGATAGGGTTTTGGCTCACGAATCGGGTGTAAGTGCAACTCGAATTAAAAACGGTGACCTTGACGACACGGCGTATGAGAACTTGAGTATGGCGATGGGACGCTTAGCTGAGGCGCCTTTGTATATTGATGACACGCCGGCACTGTCAATAATGGAAATGAGAACTAAAGCCAGGCGACTGCAAATTGAAAACGGATTACAGCTATTGGTGGTGGATTATTTGCAACTGGCAAGAGGCAGAAACTTGGAAAATCGTGTACAGGAAATTTCGGAAATCTCACAAGGACTTAAAAATTTGGCAAGAGAGCTAAATATTCCTGTCTTGGCTTTGTCTCAGTTGTCTCGTGCTGTTGAACAGAGAGGCAGTAAACAGCCGCAGCTATCTGATCTTCGTGAGTCTGGTGCGATCGAACAGGATGCTGATGTGGTTATGTTTATTTACCGTGACGATCAAGAAGAGGGGAATGGAGCCCCAAAATCAAAGGAGATTTTGGCCAAACTTTCGATAGCCAAACACCGTAACGGACCGACGGGTGAAATCGACTTGGTATTTGTCGGCGAAAAAGTAGCCTTTTTCCCAAGAGAAAAACAGAGAAGCAATTAGGATTTTTCCCATTTTCTAGCCTTTTTTGGATTGTGCCGGGGGAGGGACTTGAACCCTCATGAAATTGCTTTCACACGTGTTTGAGACGTGCGCGTCTACCAATTCCGCCACCCCGGCAAAGAATGTGGTTTTTGGGAACTTTGAGATTATAACAGAGACTGTGCTTTTTCAATCCCACTTTAGGTGTTGTCGACAGTTATAGGCTTTTGTAGTAGTATTTCTGGCAGCACTTTAACTAAATAAGGAAGGTACACAAGGCATGTCTATTAACTTAGGAGCAAAAGAGCGCATCATTGTCGCTCTCGACACCCAAGACATTACTGAGGTCACTGCGAAGGTTCGGTTACTTGCTCCCCATGTCGGGATGTTCAAGGCCGGATTCGAGCTGACGGAAGCTGTCGGCACTGAACGGGCTATCAGAGCAATCAAGGCTGCCGGCGGAAAAGTTTTCCGCGACGGCAAGTTCCTCGATATTCCCAACACCGTGAAGAAAGCCTCACAAGCTGTGAGTGCTTTCGGACCGGAATTTTTCAACCTGCACATTCAAGCTGGAGACGAAGCCATGAAACTGGCGGTTGCCCAAAAAGGCAACAGTCAAGTCCTTGGTGTGTCTATTCTGACATCGTTCGACCCTCTGGAAATCTTGGAGATGTTCGTCGGACCGTATGTGAGAATGACGAGTGAAGGCGACTTGACGGGCGAATTACGCGCTGAGTATTCTGCGCTAACGCTGGTTGATGGCCGCAAAGAAGACATCGAAATGGCAAAAGAAAGGCGGACAGAATACATACGCAGGCTGGTTCTCGGATTTGCCGAAAAAGCAGCCAAAAACGGTCTTGACGGACTGATCTGCTCGCCGCAGGAGCTCCAATACCTGAAAGTTTACGGCAGTTCAGAGGTCGCGGCACTACTCAAAGTTGTGCCCGGTATTCGGATGCCCGAAAACTCTCAGGACGACCAGACAAGGGCAGGAACGCCCTACCAAGCGATTCTTGACGGAGCGGACTACTTAGTTATCGGGCGACCGATATTAACAGCAGCCGATCCGGTTGCAGCAGCAAAGGCTATTGCGGCAGAGATCGAACGCGCGCTCAACGAGCTTAACGCTCGGGGATAAGGTCAATCGCAGAGAGTGAAAGGAAATAGGAAAGACTCGATGTCTGAAAAAACCATTCGGGAGCTCCTGAAACATTCGGGAGCGGTCGTTTCCGGTCATTTTCGACTATCAAGCGGAAGGCATGGAACGACCTACATCAACAAGAATTTGGCGATGCTTGTGGCTGCGGATTTGTTTGTGATCGCTTCGGAGATCGCAGATAGGTTCTCGGCCAAAAACATTCAGGCTGTTGTCGGTCCGGCAACGGGCGGTATCGGCCTGGCAGCGGTTACAGCTGTTGCACTGATCCAGCGGGGTACGCGCAGCAATGTCATGTGGGGTTATGCGGAGAAAAGCGAAGCTGATCCGGACGTGTTCGTGTTCGGCCGCGGATTTGCTGAACATCTCAAAGGTAGAAGGATACTGGTTGTTGAAGACATTCTGACAACCGGAGCTTCGGCTCGAAAAGTTGTTGACGCAGCCAGAACTATCGGCGGAAACGTGGTCGGATTTTCGGCCATTGTCAATCGCGGAGGGGTTACATCGAAGGATCTGGGTCATCCCGGAACTTTTAGCCCACTTCTGAGCCTGACGCTGCCAACCTTCGAGCCAAGTGAGTGTCCTGAGTGTTTGGCGGGTACACCGCTAAGCACTACTCTCGGACACGCACCAAAACCTTGAACAGCAAAGGGGGTTAATTGAGGTAAGATGCCGTTTAAACCATCAACAAAAGCAACCTGTTTGGGTTGTGGTTACTCGGATGTCCGACCTTTCTTCGCTTTACTAAGAGGAGAAAAGCCAAAGTGCCCTGACTGCGGGTCGAACAATATCGTGGAGGGTGAACCTCAGCTTCGGTGCAGCAGGTGTTCGGAAACGATCATGCCGAGGCGTAATCGACTCTACTCCACAGCTCACGCTCTGACTTGTCAGATATGTCGAGGGACGGAATTCGAGGTGGAGCCAAAAGTACCTTCCGGATACATTTAGAAGAAGGAGTGCGGAAGGAAATAAGGGTAAACGGAGAGCGCCTGTGCCGATATAATAGTCGGTTAAAGCTCTCCATTTCCATGTCAAAATTTGTAATAAATGCCTAAATTTGTTATTTTTACGCGGTGATAAAACCAGTAACAGTTTTAAAAAAAGGAATAGTTTTTAGAGAGGACGGAGAACTTTGGTCGGTAGAGAACTACGAGCACATCAAGGTTGCCAGAGGGTCCGGAACGATTAAGGTCAAGGCCTGCAGTATGCGCAGTGGTGCAATAACCGAGAAATCGTTTATGACTGGGGCAAAAGTTGACGTGGTCGATGTGTTTAAGAAAAAAGCTGTTTTTCTCTACAAAATCGGTAAAAAATATTCCTTTATGGACTCGGAGAATTTTGAGAACTATGAGATTGAGGAGTCGGTGATTAACAACGCCAAATTCCTAAAAGACGGAATGGAAGTTAGGGTTTTAGTAGATGACACAAACGAAATCGTAGGCCTGGAAATGCCAAACAATGAGGTTTATCTGATTGCCGAGACTCCGATCGGTGTTAAAGGTAATACTGTTTCAAACACCAATAAAAAAGCAATTTTAGAAAACGGTGTTGAGGTTAGTGTTCCGCTTTTTGTAAATACCGGTGACTATGTAAAAATTGATACAAGAACAGGCGCATATCTTGAACGGGTAAAGGGCGGAATTTAGGGTAAAATTATAAATATGCATCCGATTTTTTACACTTTAGGGGATTTTTCTATTTATACATGGGGAATTATGCTGGTGGTCGCGGTATTGGGCGGAATTTTTATATTCTGGAAATCTGCAGTAAAAGAGGATTATGACCCAGAAGAAGCAATAGATATCGCAGCTGCGAGTCTTTTTGGCGGATTAGTCGGAGCTAGGCTGGTTTGGGTGATGATGCATTTTAATGACTTTGGCACAAACTTTGTTAAGTGGGTTTTGGTAAATAGATTCTCAGGTTTGGACTTTTGGGGAGGGGTGTTTGGAGCGTTGATAATCGGAGGCTTGGTGGCAAATAGAAAAAAATGGAAACTGCTTAAAACTTTGGATATTGCTGGAGCCCCATTATTATTCGGTGCGATTTGGGTTTGGCTTGGACACTTTTTTAATGGTTCTGCGTATGGAATTCCGACAAATTGGGGGATCGGAGTATTGGCGCCAGGTCTGGTAGGTACACGGCACCCTGTTCAACTATATGTAGTCGTAATGATAATACTGGCGGCACTGTTTTTTAAGATATTTAGCCGGAAAAGGCGATTTGCCGGAGCAAAAATATTTTTTGCTTTAATGTCACTAGCTGTAATTATTTTTGTTTCGGATTACCTAAGAGCCGAGAGAGATATGACGCTTAAAATTGTCAGTTTGATACAGCTAGAAACTCTTGGTTCGATGGGAATACTCATTCTTTGGGGTTATTGGATATCGGGAAGAAAGATATTGGGTGATCTGAGGTTAATTTTAGGCTTTTTCCGTAATCTAATTCTAGGTACCGGTAATTATTTTCTTTCAGGCAGATACAGAAAAAAAATGACAAAAAAGTTTTTTAAATCTCCGAGTAAAATCGGCCAAAAAGCAATTAATGACAGTATTGAGTTTAAGAGCAGATTCGTGTGGAAAATGACTCATTTGAGAAGCAATAAAAAATATCGAGTCAAAAAGAAGTGAGGCAGTTATCTGAAAAGTTTGGCGGTTTTATCCCCGAGATACTAATTGTTTTTTTTGTTCTCACTGTTGACCGAATATCCAAAGAAATCGTTCGTTACAATTTTGAGAGTTTCGTTGTATGGAACGCCGGTATTAGTCTGGGTTTTCTGGAGCCAGCTGGAGAGGCATCAAAAATAATTTTGTCAACAATTATTTTTGTAGTGGTGATGGGTTTTATGTATTTTCTCTATGGTGAAATAAGAAAAGACAGAAAAAACTATAAAATGATAATCCCTTTGGCACTGGTATTTTCCGGTGGACTGAGTAATATAATTGATCGCCTAGCATGGGGAAGTGTCTTAGATTTTATTCCGTTTTTTTCCTTGTGGACGTTTAATGTTGCAGATTTTGTGATTAGTTTGGGAGTAGTAATGCTGTTGGTAAACAAAATATTTTATGACAGAAAAACAACTTGATATCCTACATGAGGATAGTGAACTTTTGGTTCTGAACAAACCGGCAGGTTTGGTCGTAAACAGAGCAGAATCCACTCACAGTAAAACTCTTCAGGAAATGCTTGAGGGCTATTTTGGTTACGATGAAAATGGCGGACCCGGTCTACGGTCAGGAATTGTTCATCGTCTTGATAAAGAGACTAGCGGAGTAATTTTGGTGGCAAAAAACGAAGGTGCGATGGCGGAGTTGCAGAGACAGTTTAAGGATCGGGAAGTGTCAAAAACATATTTAGCATTAGCACATGGGAAACTAAAGCCGGAGTTTAAAGTTTCTTTACCCTTGGGGCGTTCTCGGGCAAACCGATTAAGGCATGGAGTTGATCTGCAAGGACGAGAGGCTGAGACGGGTTTTAAACTAATATCTATCTATAAGCTTAATGATGAGGTTGCAAAAAAAGTGAAGAAAGGTCTATCGAAAGATTTTTGGGTGGGATATGACCGTTTCAGTTTGGTTGAGGCTAGGCCGAAGACTGGGCGGACGCATCAGATACGGGTTCATCTGCATAGCGTGTTTGCGCCGATAGTTGCTGATGAAATATATGGGGGAAGGAAATTTTTACGAGTGGATAAAGAGTGGGCAGGCAGAATGTTTTTGCACGCCTCTCAAATTAGTTTTGTCCATCCAAAAAGTAAAAAGAGAGTTGAGTTCGTTTCAGATTTACCGGAAAATCTTAAGATTATCCTAAAAGATCTGGTTGAGGTTGAAGTTTAGCTTTCACACACTTAATAATGGAGTAAGTAAAAAGGATTTTAATATCTCTTGTAATTTATGGAAAAAGTTGGTCAGTTAAAGCATAAAAAGCCTTCAAAAATTACTAAGCAGCGTAAGAGAAATCGAGCGATATTTTTTGTAATTTTAGTTCTATCACTGCTTGCGATAGTAAATGGAGTGTTTAAATTTGTGCAGTTTAGCGATTATGTTGCTAAACCTCTTGATCTGTCCGGCAGGGAAAATACACAGAGTCAATGGAATGGGGATAGGATCATAACAATTGCGGTTGATTCTAATCCGGCGATCGTTGTGGTGTTTGACCCAGCTACCAGTCGAGTGGGGGTAATTTCGCTACCAAGGGACACTTATGCGGTTGTTCCTGCGGATTTAGGACTGTACCCTGTTTATTCAATCAGAGAATTGGGCGAATTAAAAGGCGTTGCTTCGGGAGAGTTGCTGGAAAATACATTGTCGAACTTTATTAATGCACCTGTTGAGAGGTATTTATTTTTTCCAAAAAGCGAGGTAGGGTTGGGAACTGGGAGCGCGGAGATTGTTGCCAGAGTGAGAAGTGCATTTTCACTTAAAAATCTGATTTTGGCACCGTTTATGGCCAAGCGGGGTGAATTGGTTACTAATTTAAGCTGGGCTGAAGCGCTAAAAATTTGGTGGTTTGGAAGAGGTGTGAGAAGTGATAAATTCGAGCACTACGATTTGAGTAAAAATGGGGTAATTTCTGAAATAATTCTTGCCGATGGTACTAAGGCGTACGGCGCGGACGAGATCGGTGTTGCGGATTTTACCAGAAAGGTTTTTACAGAAGATAAAATATTAAAGGAAAAATTAAAGATTGAAATATTAAACGGAACCGATTCGCCGGGCAGGGGCAATAAGATTGCTAATATTTTGGACAATGTCGGTTGTGATGTGGTTAGGGTTGGTAATTACACCGGTGAACGGATCGAAAAAACTCAGATAAGCTTTAACAAAGAGTCTGAGGGTAGTTTGACTATAGAAAGGTTAGAGGATATTTTGAATGTGACTGGGAAGAGGGACGATTTTGAAGGCCGGGATGTTGACATCACTATTGTTCTAGGTCAAGATATCTTGAAGAGATTTTAATATTGAAATAAAGATATTACAAAACTTTTATGTTTATTTGGATTTTTGCGGCAATAGTAGTTTTTTTGATTTCTCTGGTCATTGCAGTCGTTAGTGTTGAAAAAGAGAAAAGTATTGATGTGACTAACGAAAACAATTCTGTTGACCTCGGAGATGGGGCGCTACTTGCAAAGCCTATAGAAAAACCGTTTATAGGCCATGGTAAGGTTGTGGAAGTCTTAGGTCCTTCGGAATCAGTACCGATGCTTGATGATAACGAACATAGCCATCAGACGATTGTCACGGAATCTGATCATACGATTAATACTTTAGAGCCGGCTCAAAAAGAGAGTGTAGATACTGAGGATGAGATTGTGCCGAGATATTTGGAAGAAGAAATGAATGATCGTGAGCAGTCAAAAAAACTAGCTGGCGAGATTGATTTGTAGTTGGCCGTGGGGAATTTCCTAGCTGGTAAAAGATGGCTGGTCGGTAAGTGATTTCGCTCTGGTGATTTCGAACATGATTATTTGTACATCTTTTGGAGTGACAGATTTAATGCAGCAGTCATAAGTATTTCCAGAGGTTATTAATTTTAAAAGCCTAAAAGATAGGTCGTCGGGTAAATTTCCTACATGTTTATTGTCAAAAGTACACAGCTCGATCGAGTGTTTTTTGGTCAGAATTTTCAGCTTGTCTCCAGAAGCGAGCTTGGATAGTAAGTTCTGGTCACCGATTTTGACCAGAGTAACCACTTTGGTTTTCCCAGGTTCTGAGGCTAGTTTTTGAAATAATTCTCTGAAATTTTGTTTTTCACCTCCAACAGTTACGACTTTTTGGTCCGTACTAAGCCGGTTGAGCCGGGTAAGGTTTTTTTTGGCGATGACATTGAAGCTGTCCAAATCAGTAACGGATTTGTAGGTTTGGCGGGATTTGGTGATATTGCCTGTTTCAAAATAGGCTCTGGCAAGCCGATTTAGGGTCTCAATGTTGTTGGGGTTGTTTTTGAGGATTTTTTTATTCAGTTCGATCGCGAGTTCCCAATTGTAATCTAGGGCAGCTGAAACTGCATTGCCTTCTAGTGTTTTGTCCTCGTTTGTCATTAAGACATAGAGTATATGCAATTTAAAAAAAAAGTCAATTTTTTGTTACTATGCTTGATTTGAAAAATGGATATGCC
>CAYGIG010000004.1:0-29308 GCA_964349875.1 uncultured Gammaproteobacteria bacterium
GTAATGATTAATGTCATAATTTTCGCTTGAGCATTATACACCATCAAACTAGCCTATGAATACCCACAAACACCCATTCGGATGAATCTTAAAGGTTTCTAGTGTTATTTTACTATGGGGTATAATTATGCTATAATGATAACACTGGAAATACATTCCGGTAGAACATTTTAGGTAGGAGTGCTCATTTTGGGATCTATAGTTTCGTACTTTGATCGCGACGCAGGATTCGTTGTCATAGCGACCTTCCTCGCCGCCGCCCTCGCCATCCACTACACCTACCGGCTAGGCCGCCACAAGCGGCACTAAGCTCCAGTTCCATTCTTCCGCCCTCCCTTAAAAAAGGAGGGCATTTTCTTGCAAATTAGCCCTAGTTTCAGGTTTCCACAAAACGCAGGCTCGTAGCTTCTAGTTTGAGAAAAAATGGGGGACTCATCTTTTTCGAATAACTAAAGCGAGAACCTATAGTATTTGACATTCAGTCTCAAATGAGGTATAATTACCGCGTTCATTAAATACAAAAGTTCAACTTGGAGGAAGTCAAATCGCAACCCAAAAAAAGGATTCCGACGGCATCATCCACACCATCCTCATGGTAAACGGCCTCTTGTTTGCGTACGAGCTCATTTTCGGATTGTTTGCGACAATCGCCATTCTCTTGGTGGGTTTGGTTTGGGGATACCCGAGCCTGCCCATCCCAAGCGCGTTTCCGGCCAAGGAGCAAATCGGCCACTACGGCCTAAATGCGTGTGTCGCCGTGATGTCCATCCAGTTCCTTGTCTTTTTCGCTGGAGACCTCTTCACTAGCGACTAATGAACACGCTTAGCCCTCCCCTAAATAAGGAGGGCTTTTCTTGACTAATTTACAAGTCAAGCCGATAATTCCGCTACCTTAACAACCTAAATCAACAAGGAGTTCTTTCTTGGTAAAAGACAACCCGACAATCGACATGTTTCTGCCGACACACTGCGACCGAGGGCATATGTATGTCCTGGAAGGAGTAACTCTTACCTGTTTTGCCTGTGAGATCAGTCCCGACAACTCCACATTCGAAACAATGGACCGAATGGTCGACCGCTTCGCTATGGCTATCAAGGCCGAAATGCGGGTCAATCACCACAAAGGTATGCGCACGGCTTGGCTCAGGCGAAGCATTGACGAAGCTCTATTGGAAGTTCATCAGCATGTAGCCAAACTCCATGTTGCTGTCATCCATCCGGATGACATCTATGTGTGCGGCTGTGATCTCTACGAATCTGATCACGACCCTGAAAAGTGCACCGGCTCTGATTTGAGACTTGAGCACGCTGCAGATGTTGCAGCCTGCTGCATGATGCTCGCCGACCTCCTCGGCTTGCTCAATCCTTACGAAGAACGAGATTCATTCCCAATTCCCACCCTCAGGAGCCCTCGCTCTGACTACTAAATACACACGCCCTCCCGTAAAAAGGAGGGCATTTTTATTTTTCGGGCTTCCCGAAAAGCAGGCTCGTAGCTTTTGTTTTCTGAAAAAGTGGGGGACTCATCTTTTTCGAATAATTAAAGCGAGAACCTATAAACCCCAATTTCTTTATTTAAGGACAAACCAAAGTTTTCCTTTAGTGACTTAGAGTTACTCGCGCAAATTAGTTCGTCATTTCGGCCGGCTCATTCCTTACTAAGTTTGCACTACGTCCTGCATGATTCTTTTGTAGACAAAAGTATCCTGTAGTATTTGACATACAGCCTCAAAAATGTTAAAATTCTTTTCAGTTCATTCACAAAAAGGAGTTTCTAGTTGCGAACTGTTTGTGTCATTCCGGCTATGCCGGGTGCGGTCAGCAAGACCTTCTTCCCACTAAGGGTCGACGCGTACTTGTTTGCGCACCGGTCAGACGCCCATTTCGAAGTCGAACAAGCCTACGCCGAGGCGTATCGGCGAGCCTACGAAGACGGCCTTCACGCCGTAGATCGTGTCATTGGCCTGCATTGCGATGGGCCACAAGACATCTACCTCGGTGCGCTCGACGGCTACGAAGCGGCAGGCTGCGAAGTCCAGCTGCTTGAATACCTCGGCCCCGGCCAGTTCGTCGGCAAAGCCCGCAGGCGTCGTCCCGGCTTCCATCTCAGCCCCAAACAGGCAGAGTTGGTGCTCAAACTCATCGAAGACAAGATGGGCTTCGTCGGCCACCGCCCCGAACTCCAAGAGATCGCCAACGGCATCAATCAGACCAGGCCCATCACTGGACCAAAAGTGTCTGAACCCGCACTCCGACTCTAAAGAGCCTTCCAGCTCAACACCCCTTCGCCCTCCCGTAAAAAGGAGGGCATTTTCTTGCGTTTTTCGCAAACAAGTCCCATAATAATACGCAGAACCTTAAATTAATCGAGGAATCAAATCATTGTTTAAATGGCTTCGTCGGCGTAAACAGAGTACCGCCTCGGGCAGTCAACACAAAAACACGCCTTCTCCCCATCCACTCAGACCAGCAATCCTATCCACACCTGTCGGACTCCCCGCCAGCGGAGATAATCGTCGCGATATCGACGAAGAAAGACCCGGCTCCAGCCGGTCCGCTTGGGAACCATCAGAAATGCTCGGCTCCAATGCGGACGGAACCATGAATCAAGACGGTAATCCGTTCACCAGCTTTTAGACTCACTCATTTCAATTTCAAAAAGAGAAGGAGTCTTCCCTGTGATAAATGCCGTAACCCGATTCGTCCAAGGAGATCTCGGCGCGATCGTTGCACTCGCAACGGCAGCTGCAGTTACTCTCAGCGCAGCTCTGTTCATTTACTCCACACCTCCAAGTTCCAATCAAAACGAAAACAGCTGTTCAGACTGGAGCATCACCTCCGGAAGCGTAGAAATGCGCCCATGCTGACAAGTTCACAACCCCACGCCCTCCCCTAAAAAGGAGGGCTTTTTCTTGCGTTTTTTACCAATAAAACGAATAATTATCATAAATGCTGCCCAAAAAATCAGGTTTCATACAAATCATCATTATTGTTGTAATTATTCTCGCCATCGCCGGAGCTGCAGCCGCCGGATATTTTTACTCCCAATCTAGTTCGCAGAAAGCCACTCAAAACACTTCACAATCTCAAACTCTCCCAACTCCTGACTCCACCGCCAACTGGAAAACTTATCAAGGCGATGAATTTAGTTTTAAATATCCAATGGATTGGCCAAATCCTCAAATCAGCACATTAAACAATGAATTAGGAATATATTTCTATTTAGAAAAGACCGAGAAGATGATTGCAACAGTTGCAACAAGCAATCAGAACTTTGAAGAAAATAAATTTAACCTGAATATTAATGAACCGAGATTAAAGGTTTCCTCTACAATTATCGAAAGGAACTTAAAAGGAATTAATATTGTGGAAGCAGATGTAACTAACACAGTCTTCGATAGTCAAGGCAATATTACAGAAGAAACAAAACGATACAGCGTTTTAATTCCCCTCGGAAAAAGAACAATCATAATAAACACAGAACCTCAATTACGTTCAACGATTGATCAAATCCTCTCCACCTTCAAATTCACCGATTCCGCCTCAACTCCTGATTCCATATCCACAACAAAACCAGCACTATCACCAACTCCCATTTCCACCGCCAGCTGGAAAACTTATACAAACACCAAATATAACTACAGTTATAAATATCCGGACACCTGGTATGACTCATTTATAGTATCTGCTCCTTGTAAAACATGTGGCGGCGTACCCAACGGGTTGGCAATAATAACCTCAGATAATTCTGCAGGACTTTCAGCAAAACAATTACTGCAAAAAGATATGGTAGACGAGCCATATGCCAAATTTGTTGCAACTCCTTCTTATTTTTCCGGACTGGACGTAGCAGTCGCTGACGGTTTTGTGGGAGCGGGAGAGCCTGGGCTTCACGTGTACATTGTCAAAAATTCCTTGGTATACCAGATTTTATTTGATGGAGTTGATAATGATGTTCAGAATCAAATTCTCTCCACCTTCAAATTCACCAACTAATTCCACGTATTTTAGTTTTCAATGTTTAGCGTTTGAGCAAACATTGCTTCATGACGAGTTTTCCTGTGAGCAGCATGCCGCAGGGGAGACACATGGAGATCTCTCCATCACAGAGACATGAGCCTCTAAGCCGCAAGAATGTGTCCCGAATAGTGGGAAATTTAAGGTGTATCTCGGGGGAGGAGCAATCCTCCCCCATTTTCAAATAAAAACTTGGCTAATTCTATTTATTCTTTTTAACCTTTCCTGCATAAAAAGCAGCTCCTAATCCCAAGAATACAAAACCGAATGCACTATTTTTTAGGAAATCAGTTACTGTGTCGCCATTCATCATACCCACTACTCCTATTCCAATTATAAGTAATCCAACTCCGAAGAGAATTGCTCCTCCTAGCTTCATATCGACTTTCAAAATAATCACCCCCTTTAGGTTATTCTATAAAATTAAAATCAAAACTGCCAAACCAAACTAAATTTAAAAAATTCTATTTCTTCGAAGAAGAAAACCCCCAACTAGTTAAGTAAAAAACCTTCTTTAGTTTTGGGTTTCCCGAAACGCAGGACGTAGCTTGAATAAAGGAAACAAAATGGGGGATCCAGTCTTGTGACGACTTCAAGCGAGTAACTATATTTCCTCTTGACACGATTTCCAAATGTATGCTAAATTTACCCCCAACCACTTGACAACAAGGGAGTCTTCCCTGTGGTCTTGTCGTCTTTGTCTGAAAGATTTGAGCATAAAAAGCAGCGAAAGTTGCGCCCCGTATAGGGCTCAGGTAACTAGGAAATCCATTCTACATAAATAAATAGTTCTTGATCACTGCCTGTTTTTAATATTGTTTTTATGGCTGAAACAAACTACAAAACTCGTCTATATTGGGGCCGCGAAACTCCCAATCTTCCGAATCTTGACTTGCTTAAAATTCACAAGACTTCTTTTCAGAAGTTTTTAGATACCGGACTTGACGAGGTTATTGCCGAAATTAATCCAATTGAAGACATTACAGGCAAAAACTATCGATTAGAATTTTCCAAACTAACCTTGGGTAAACCTGCAATTACTCCGGCCGAAGCAGTCGAAAAAGGTCTTACCTATGACGCTCCTCTAAAAGTTTTCGCCAAACTCACCAACAAACAAACCGAAGAAACCGTTAATCAGGAAGTTTTCCTTTGTGATATCCCTTTAATGCTCGAACGCGGTACTTTTATCGTCAACGGCGTTGAACGTGCAATCGTTCATCAGCTTGTTCGTGCTCCTGGTGCTTACTACTCGGCTGCGATGGATGTTAGCTCTGGCAAAATCCTTTACACTGCAGAAATCCGCCCCTTAAGAGGTTCATGGCTCGAATTCTCTCTCTCCAAAACAGACACTATTAATGTCAAGATCGACCGCCGCCGAAAGTTTCCAGTTACGACCTTCCTTCGTGCAATTGGCCTTTCGAGTAACGAAGAAATTTTGGCCGCATTCGACTTTTTAGGAGACGACGAGAAGCAATTTATCCACAACACCCTAACTAAAGACACTACCAGTAACACTGACGAAGCCCTTATCGAGATTTACCGCCGCATGCGTCCGGGAGATCCCTTGGTGCTCGATACTGCGCGTGCCATGGTCGAAGGAATGTTCTTCAATGACCGCCGCTACAATCTGGCAGAAGTTGGCAGATACAAAATGGACCGCAAACTCAAAGACATCACACCTCTTATTAAGATTAAGGATGACGAGAACGCGAATCCTTTTATTCTTAACAAAAAAGACTTACTCGCCTCAATCGCATACTTAGTTGGGCTCAGCTTCAGCAAAGGTCGCGTAGATGATATTGATCACCTTGGTAACCGACGTGTTCGTTGTGTCGGAGAGCTTACTCAACAGAACGCTTTCCGAGTCGGTATTCTTCGTCTCGAGAGAGTTATCAGAGAGAGAATGACCACTTCCAATCCTGAAATTCCTCCTACCCCAGCTACGCTAATCAATGCCAGACCGGTTATGTCAGCTATTAACGAATTCTTCCGTACTTCTCAGCTTGCAACTATTCTCGACCAGACCAATCCCCTAGCCGAAGTTGACACTATGCGCCGATTATCCGTTATGGGTACCGGCGGTATTACTAGAGAGCGCGCTGCTTTCTCGATTCGCGATATTAACTCTTCACAGTATTCCCGAGTTTGTCCGGTCAGAAGCCCGGAAGGTCCGAACATCGGACTTGTTACATATTTAGCTCTTTACGCTCGTATTAATGAGCTGGGTTTTATCGAAGCACCTTACCGCAAAGTTATTAAAAAAGGTGACAAAGCAGTCGTTACTGACGAAATCGTCTACATTACCGCCAACGACGAAGACGATGCCATCATTACTCACTCCGAAATAAATATTGCCAAAGACGGTACCATTCTCGACAACCGTGTACCTATCAGACACATGGGAGAATTTACTACCGCACTGGCTACCGATGTTGACTATATAGACATTATTCCCCGTCAGATCATCGGAACCTCCGCTTCTTGTATTCCTTTCCTTAGCCATGACGATGCAAACCGTGCCTTGATGGGTACTCACATGCAATGTCAGGCTGTACCATTACTTATTCCGCATTCTCCGATTATCGGAACCGGCATGGAGCATCCAGTTGCTATTACCATGGGTCGAGTTATTCTGGCGGAAAAAGACGGTAAGGTTGAATTTTCCGATGCTAACAAAGTTGTTGTTAAATACAATGGCGAAAAAGAATTGGTCACATATCCGATCAAAAAATTCGTTCGTTCACAGCAGTCAACTTGTTATTCCCAGAGGCCTTTTGTCTACACAGGCGATATCATCAAAGCGGGAGATGTTCTGGTTGACGGTCCGGCCTCCGAAGGTGGAGAACTTGCACTTGGTCAGAACCTTACCATTGCCTACATGAGCTATGAAGGACTTGGTTACGAAGACGCTATCGTTATTTCTAATCGCCTAGTCAAAAGCGATCTTTTAACATCTGTACACATCGAAGTCCATACATCCGTTGTTGTTGACACCAAGCTTGGACCGGAAGAAACCACTCGTGATATTCCAAACGTTTCTGAAGAAGATCTGGCAAACCTCGACGAGGACGGCGTTATTGTTGTCGGTGCCGAAGTTGGACCAAACGATATTCTTGTCGGCAAGATTGCTCCAAAAGGTGAAACAGAACTAACCGCTGAAGAGCGTCTATTAAGAGCGATCTTCGGAGAAAAAGCCCGCGAAGTCAGAGACACATCGCTAAGAGTGCCTCACGGAGAACGGGGAACAGTTATCGGTATCAAAATTTTATCCCGCGAAAACGGCGACGAGCTTGAACCAGGCGCAATTAAGAAAATCAGCGTCAAAATCGCTCAAATGCGCAAAGTTGTCGTCGGAGACAAGCTCTGTGGACGCCACGGAAACAAAGGTGTTATTTCCAAAATCGTCCCTGAAGCCGATATGCCTCGCACCGCCGAAGGAAAAGCTGTTGATATTATCATTAGCCCACTGTCGGTTTTGGCTCGTATGAACCTTGGTCAGCTTTTGGAAGCCCATCTTGGAGCTTCTGCAGAAAAACTCGGTTACAAAGTCGCACTACCTGTATTTGAAGAAGTCAGTGAGGAAGTCATTGTCGAGCAGTTCAAAAAAGCCGGCCTTCCAGTCGGAGGAAAAACAATTTTGTATGACGGACGAACAGGGGAAGCCTTTGATCGCCCAATTGTTGTCGGAACCTCCTACATTCTTAAGCTTATCCACATGGTTGAGGACAAGACTCATGCACGTTCAACTGGACCTTACTCACTTATTACCCAACAGCCTCTTGGTGGAAAAGCTCAAATGGGTGGACAGCGACTTGGAGAAATGGAAGTCTGGGCACTTGAAGCTTACGGAGCCTCCCACATTCTACAGGAAATGCTTACGATCAAATCTGACGATATAGTCGGACGCCCTAAAGCCTTCGAAGCTATTATTAAAGGCACCGAGATTCCAACCCCTCAGATTCCGGAATCATTCAAGGTTCTTGTCAAAGAGCTTCAATCTCTTTCTCTAAACGTCGAAGCATTGGATGCAACTATTATTGAGGATGTAGATAAATCACCTAAAGCCGATGATGCCAAAATTGATCTAAAAGTTGATGTCGCTGAAGAAGAAATTCTTTCAGAAATAGTTCCTGACATCAAAACTGTCGAAGCTCAAAATGTTATAACTGCAGACGAAACCGAAGAGGACGCCGAAGCAGAAGCCGAGCTGACCGAACTAGAAGAAAATTCTTCAGACGATGAGGAAAAGAAAGAAGGAGAAGACAAATAATGAAAGCCTTGCTTGATTTTAAAGCGCTAAAAATTACTCTGGCATCTCCTGAAAACATCAAAGAGTGGTCACACGGCGAAATTACCAAACCTGAAACCATCAATTACCGCACCCTAAAACCCGAAAAGGACGGACTTTTTGATGAGCGCATCTTTGGGCCTGTTAAAGACTGGGAATGTTACTGTGGTAAGTACAAAAGGATCAGATTCCGCGGTATTATCTGTGAAAAATGTGGTGTAGAAGTAACCCAAGCCCGCGTTCGCCGCGAGCGAATGGGGCACCTCACACTGTCTGCTCCCGTTGTCCACAGCTGGTTCTTTAGAGGAGCACCGTCTAAGCTTGGACTTTTGCTTGATATTTCACCACGCAACCTTGACGCAGTCATTTACTTTGCAACTTATATTGTAATTTCGGTCAATCCTGATAAGAAAAAAGCCGATCTGGAAAAACTTAGTGAGCTTCAAGCCAAAGAAATCGCTTCTGCGACTAAGGTTCTCAACGACCAGATTACTGCAAGCAAAAAAGAATCCGACAGCGAAATAAAAGTCTTCAAAAAATCCAAAGACAAAGCCAATCTTGATCTTAAAGTCGAGGAGATGGAGCTGGTTTCCCGACATAAAGTTGCTTTACTCCGTGATACACACAGCGTCGAAGTTACCAAAATCGAGGAAAAATTCAAAAAACTCGAAAAATTAATGACTTCAATCAAGCCGCTTAATCTTCTAGGCGAAGAGGATTATCTAACACTCGATTACCTCGGTGTTGCATCGTTTTTGAAGGTTGGAATGGGTTCAGAAGCTATCAAGACCATTCTTGAACACATTGACCTTGATGCGCTTGTCGCGAGTCTTCGAAAAGAATTAACAGAAGTTTCCGGCATTAAACACATCAAAGCCGCCAAAAGACTTCGTGTTGCAGAGGGTATGCGCAAAGCCGATATTAACCCAACTTGGATGGTTCTGACCGTCTTGCCGGTTCTTCCGCCTGACCTTCGTCCGATGGTTCAGCTCTCTGGGGGCCGTTTTGCCACCTCTGATCTTAACGATCTTTATCGTCGTGTAATCAACCGCAACAACCGTCTCAAAAAACTTATCGATCTTGGTGCTCCAGAGATAATTCTCAGGAACGAAAAACGTATGTTGCAGGAAGCCGTTGATGCTTTGATTGATACTAATACTCGCTCGACGACCACTCGTTCAACACAAGCCGAACTCCGTTCACTTTCAGATATGTTGCGCGGAAAACAAGGTCGTTTTAGACAGAACCTTTTAGGAAAGCGTGTTGACTACTCCGGACGCTCGGTTATTGTTGTCGGTCCGGAACTTGACCTTGATCAGGTTGGTGTGCCAAAAGAAATGGCTCTCGAAATGTTCAAGCCTTTCGTGCTTCGTGACCTTATTGGCCTCGGATTTGCGCCAAATGTTAAGAGTGCTAAACACGTTCTTGAGAAACGACCACCTGAAGTTTGGGACATTCTTGAAGAAATTACCCGCGAGCATCCGGTTCTGATTAACCGTGCTCCGACACTTCACAAGCTAGGTATTCAAGCTTTCTATCCGGTACTAATCGACGGGGATGCTATCCGAATTCACCCATGTATTTGTGCGGGTTTTAACGCTGACTTTGATGGAGACCAGATGGCAGTTCACGTACCTCTTTCTACTGCGGCCAAAGCCGAAGCTAGAACTCTAATGATGGCTTCACAGAACATTCTTCGTCCTGCTGATGGCACACCTATTACTATTCCTAACAAGGAAATGGCTCTCGGTGCTTATTACATCACTTCAATCGACGAAGATGCTACACCGGTTGACACTATTTTTGTCGACGAAGACGAGACCGTCTACGCTTGGCAGAACGGTAAGATCGGCATGCGACAACCGCTAAAAGTCATGATGGATGGCAAAATAGTTGAAACTACAGTCGGAAGAATTAACTTTAACCGCATGCTCCCGGCAAAAATTCCATTCCTCAATGAAACCTTCCGCAACTCGACGATTAAATCTACAATTTCGAACTACATCGAAGACCTAAGTGAAGAAGAACTGTTGCAGCTTATCGATAACGTTAAGAATATCGGTTTCAGGTTCGCCACAGTTTCCGGTCTTTCAGTTTCGCTTTTTGATAATGAAATTGTGCCTGAAAAAGACAAAATTATTGCTCAGTCTGATAAAAAAGTTGACGAAATTGAGAAAAAATTCGACGACGGTTTGATTACCGAAGCCGAAAAGCGAAGACTTACTAACGATATTTGGACCAAGACGACCGATGATGTTTACCAAAAGACATGGGCAGCAATCAAGAGCGATAACTCAGTCAAGATGATCTCTGATTCCGGTGGAAGCCGTGCAAGCTCAGATCAGATTAAACAGCTTTCCGGTATGAAAGGTCTGGTTATGGACCCTTCAGGTAAGATTGTGCCGCTTCCAACCAAGAGTAACTTCCGCCAAGGACTATCTGTTTTTGAATATTTCACCTCGAGTCGTGGTGCCAGAAAAGGTCTTGCTGACCGTGCTCTGCGTACAGCCGAATCAGGTTATCTTACCCGCCGTTTGGTTGATGTATCCCACGACGTAATCGTCAGAATGCTTGACTGTGGTACTAAAGAAGGCGTTGTCGTTCATAAGACTGACCCAAATCGCAGGGCTTCATTTGACGCTCGTATTCTAGGTCAGGTACTGGTAAATGATGTTAAGGGTATCGTTAAAGCTGGTGAGCTTGTCGATCTGATTACCGCCAAAACCATTGCCGAGGCAGTTGAAGAAGTTGTGGTCCGTTCACCTTTGACTTGTGAAGCTACGGTTGGAATTTGTGCACTATGTTATGGCCGAGACACTTCAACTCGTAAATTAGTCAAGATCGGTACTCCAGTCGGTGTTATTGCCGCTCAAAGTATCGGTGAACCGGGAACTCAGCTTACTATGCGTACTTTCCACACTGGAGGTATTGTTGGAACTGATATTACTCAAGGTTTGCCTCGTGTTGAAGAACTTCTTGAGGCCAGATCGCCAAAAGCGTCCGCACCAATCGCTGAAATTTCCGGTAAAGTTGCCGTTGACGAGACTTCTGAAGGCTTTGTGATTACGATTAAGAGTAGTTCTGAGCCTGAAACAGAAAAACAGTTCCTTCTTCCTTTGACTGAAGATCTTATTGTCGCAACCGGTGACACTATTAATGCCGGAGAGCCCCTTTCTAAAGGACATCTTGATGTTAAAGAAATCTTAAGAGTAAAAGGCTTAAGAGAGGCTCAAAAATACATTGCTGACGAAGCGCAGGCTGTTTACGAAGCCCAAGGTGTACCAATTGACGACAAGCATTTTGAGGTCATAATCCGCAAAATGAGTGAAAAAGTCAAAATAACATCTTCAGGTGACACTAAATTCCTGCCGGGAGAGCATATTGCTAAACGAATTTATGAATACGAGAATGCCAAGACGATTGCCGAAGGTGGAGAACCTGCCACAGCCGAGCTGATAATTCTAGGTATTACCAGAGCTTCGCTCTACACTGAGAGTTTCCTTTCAGCCGCTTCCTTCCAGGAAACAACCAACGTTTTGACTCAGGCCGCTTCTGAAGGCAAGGTCGATCCTCTGCTTGGTATGAAAGAAAATGTCATTATTGGGCGTCTCATCCCGACTGGCGACAGGGCATCAGTTGATAACATCCCTGCAGAAGGTGAGGTTGACGCGGCTTAAAGTCCTTAGGTATAATCCCGCGGCAATAAAAATATGCCAACAGTACAGCAACTTATCAGGCACGGA
Organism: uncultured Gammaproteobacteria bacterium; assembly: GCA_964349875.1. Lineage (GTDB taxonomy): Bacteria > Patescibacteriota > Microgenomatia > CAYQLK01 > CAYQLK01 > CAYQLK01. Next base: position 12,049 of record CAYGIG010000004.1, read on the forward strand.
CGAAAATCCAAACCTAAAAAAATCAAAGCTACGGTTTTAAGAAAGAGTTTCAACTCTCTTATCAACAAGCCAACAAAAGGCTTTGCCCCTCAAATGAGAGGTGTTTGTGTTGTGGTTAAAACAATGACTCCAAAAAAGCCAAACTCGGCTCTTCGTAAGGTCGCCCGTGTCCGTCTTTCCAACAAGCAAGAAGTAACCGCTTATATTCCCGGGATTGGTCATCAGCTGGCTGAGCACTCAGTGGTTATGATCAGAGGTGGTCGTGTCAAAGACTTGCCAGGTGTAAAATATCACATTATCAGAGGCAAATTAGATGCTACTGGTGTTCAGGGTCGCAAAAAAGCCCGTTCACTCTATGGCACTAAAAAAGGCGGAGCAACCAGTGCAGCCGAAGCAGCCGCTAAAGGAATTTAATAATTATGTCTAGAAAAAATACATATACCAAAAGTATTACCGAACCGGATCCGGTTTATAACTCACTAATTATTACCCGTTTTATTAATCGGGTTATGGAATCAGGCAAAAAAACTGTTGCTCAGAAGATTGTTTATACCGCCCTTGAAGAAATCAGCGTTAAAACTAAGAAAAATTCCCTAGAAGTTTTTGAAGCAGCCATTAACAATGTCGCTCCCCGTGTCGAGGTTCGTGCCAGACGTGTCGGTGGTGCCAACTATCAGGTACCTGTCGAAGTTCGCGGTGACCGCAAGGAAGCTCTTGCTATTCGCTGGATTATTAAAGCAGCCCACGACCGACCTTCCCGCGAATATCACACCATGAAAGACAAACTAGTCGCCGAGCTGATCGACGCCAGCAACAACATTGGCGCAGCTATTAAGAAACGCGAAGATACTATCAGAATGGCTGATGCTAACAAGGCATTCGCTCACTTCAGGTGGTAATCTATGGCTGATACACGTTCCTTTCCCGCAGGTAGAATCCGCAACATAGGCATTATTGCTCACATTGACGCGGGCAAAACCACAACTTCTGAAAGAATCCTTTATTACACCGGCAAGAGTTACAAAATCGGCGAAGTTCACGAAGGTGCCGCCACTATGGACTGGATGGATCAGGAAAAAGAACGTGGAATCACTATTACTTCAGCTGCAACGACCACATTTTGGACCCCGACAGCTAACCTTTTTGAGGGCATCGAACACCGCATAAACATCATTGATACTCCGGGACACGTTGATTTTACCGCCGAAGTTGAGCGTGCTTTGCGCGTACTTGATGGTGGAGTCACAGTTTTGGATGCCGAAGAAGGCGTTCAGTCTCAATCTGAGACCGTTTGGCGTCAGGCAGACAAGTACAAAGTGCCGAGAGTTTGTTTTATTAACAAAATGGACAAGCTTGGCGCAGATTTCCACGCTACTCTTAAATCAATTAGAGATAGGCTTGCTGCTCCGGCAGTGGCTTACAATATTCCAATCGGTGCCGAAAACGATTTTAAGGGTATTATCGATCTGCTTACCCGCAAAGAATATATTTGGGAAACCGACGAAACAGGCGCAAAATACGCCGTAAACGACGTTTCAGAAGAACATAAAGCAGAGGTAGAAAAATACCGCACAATTTTAGTTGAAAAAATTTCCGAAACCGACGATAACTTGACCGAAAAATTCATAAACGGCGAAGAGCCAACGATTGACGAACTTTATGCAGCTCTTAGAAAAGCCGTTATTAATTATCAGATTGTTCCGGTTCTTGCAGGTTCTTCACTTCGCAACAAAGGGGTCCAGCCGCTTTTAGATGCTGTCGTTCAGTTTTTGCCTTCACCGCAGGATGTTGGTGAGACACACGGAACTAATCCTAAAACAGGCGAGCCGGAAGTACGTAAAAATACGCCCGAAGCAGCATTTTGTGGTCTTGCTTTTAAGATTCAGGTCGATCCGCATGTTGGAAAATTAACTTTTGTCCGAATATATTCAGGAACACTTCAGTCAGGTTCTTATATTATCAACACCTCCAAAGGTGAAAAAGAACGTGCTGGACGACTGCTTTTGATGCATGCTGATAAACGCGAGGAAATCAAAGAAGCATTTGCCGGAGAAATCGTTGCAGTTATTGGACTGCAGAAAACAATTACCGGAGACACTATTTGCGAAGAAGGTAAACCAATTTTATTAGAAAATATTATCTTTCCTGAGCCTGTTATTGATCTGGCGATTGAACCGAAGACTAAGGCCGACCAGGAAAAAATGGGTTTGGCACTTTCCAAACTATCTGAAGAAGACCCGACCTTCCGTATCAAAACTGACCATGAAACAGGTCAAACCATCATCTCTGGTATGGGAGAGCTGCATCTGGAAATTCTGGCCGATCGTATGAAGCGCGAATTTAAAGTCGAAGCTAATGTTGGTCAGCCTCAAGTTGCTTACCGAGAAACAATTACCAAAAATGCCGATGGTGAAGGTAAATATATCCGTCAGTCAGGTGGACGCGGACAATATGGCCACTGTTTAATTCGCGTTGAACCTCTTGGGCGCGGTGAAGGTTATGTTTGGGTAAGTGCGATTAAAGGCGGAGCTATTCCACAGGAGTTTATCGCTCCAATAAACAAAGGAATTATCGAAAAAATGGCCTCGGGTATTTTAGCCGGCTACCCGGTCGTTGACATGAAAGTAACAGTCTATGACGGTTCTTATCACGACGTTGACTCTTCAGAAATGGCCTTCAAAATTGCTGGGAGTATGGCTGTCGAAGATGCAGTTAAACATGCTGATATGGTCCTTTTGGAGCCTATTATGAATGTCGAAGTCACCGTTCCTGATGAATTTATGGGCGATATTATGGGCGATCTTTCCAGTAAAAGAGCCCAAATCCAAGGCTCAGAAAGTCGCGGAAACGCCACTATTATTCACGCGCTTGTACCACTGTCTGAAATGTTCGGCTATACCACCAATCTTCGCTCGATGACGCAGGGTAGGGGAACATCCGTTCTTTTACCAAGTCACTACGACATTGTTCCGGCAAATATTGCCGCTACCATTGTTGCCAAATCCAAAGGCCAGACCGCATAATATTTCCTTCCAATTATTTTCCTTGTCGTTGCGTGAAGTGAAACGTCGAAGCAATCTCTTTTTCCTCACCTGTCATAAATTGACTTCGAACGCCTTTTGATGAGCGACGGCGAATCAAGGTGCTCGACGCCAGCAGGCCAAAGAGCTGAAGTGAGAAGTTAATTTGAAAATTAATGTTTCTGCGCAGCAGAAAACCCGTTCCCGAAAGGAAATTGAAAAACCTTGTTTCTTCGCAAGAAGAAAACTTTCCTTGCATCATAAAAACCCTAATCAATTTGACATTTTAATATTATAGGTTATAATTCCACTTAAGAACGAGCTCAAAAAGGAGTAGTTTTGTTCACATCCGAAACCTTAGTAAGGAAAATCGTCAGGCCTAACTTGTTCAAAGTTCTCTTGGCTAGAGAATGGGTCAAAATGGAGACCTACCAGCCCGAGAACTTCGGCAAGCGCAAGACCAGATATCGATATCCGAGGTCAGAGAAGAATGATTTTTGGTTTCGACCGGATCGCTTCAGCTGGCTCGACGTTCCTGACATCAGTCCCGAAAGGCATGATGTTGCAGTCTTCGAAGGGATTTATTTCCCTGTGTCTGCCGGGTGTGTACACGAGGCCGTTAAGGTTGCTATTGTCGTATACGACCACAACCGTTTCAGCGGCCGCCAGACCTCGCTCGTCACAATTCGCATCTTCCTTTGGGAAGAATGGAAGAAGAAGTTCAAGCAAAAGCCCAAGATCGGAAGACTTCCGAGCTTGGCCAAGCCTGAGTGACCTTTTCCAACCCCAGCCCTCCCCTAAAAAGGAGGGCTTTCTTTTACTTTATGAAGCTAATTTCTTGACAATTTCAATATTTAGTTTCAGGTTTCCTGAAACGCAGGCTTGTAGCTCAAACTGAGCAAAATTTCGGGGGACTCGAATCATTTTGCGAATTTGAGCGAAACCCTATAGTATTGACACTTAGCTTCAAATTGGTTATAATTACCCGTAACAGTTTGTCTTGTTGTGTTTGCTTTCGGGCAAACACAACGAATGCAGATTAGTACTTTAAAAGGATGGAACAATCAATGTCTACTCTAAAACTCTGGGAGTTCATACGTTTCACAACCACGGGTTCGAGATCTCGCGATGGCGAAATCATCAACAGCGCCGACATCTGGTCTGCCAAAAAAGGCGACAGGCTCCCAATGGTCTTCGATCACGATAGCGCAGAAGGCCCTCATCTCAAGATGGCCGGTTACACATTCCTCGTCAAAGACAGAATTGACGACAAGGAAAGTCTGTCGGCCGGGAAAGACGGAAACGATATCAGGGAATTCCCGAGAGTGATCCTTCTGGGTCCAGTTCACACCTCCTCCGGGAGGTTCGACAGTTGGGCTGCGATTCAAACGACAGACCTTGAAGACCGTGATTCTCAAATCGTTGTCTTCGACTTGTTTGAGTCAGAATCCGAAGCAAAGGATTTCGAAGGCAGGACGAGACTTGCTAACCTAGAGGACAGGTTGCCGGATGAAGAAGAGGCTGAGGTTTATAATCCCGTCCTCTAGATAGTTCCGCTCCATCCTCAAGCCCTCCCCTAAAAAGGAGGGCTTTTTCTTGCAAAAATTATCCAAAATTGTCAGAATAAACCTATATGGCAAGCTCTAAACCTGAAGGAATGTCCAACGACACCAAAACACTTGTAACTGTATTGTTATTAGTTTTTGCTTTTCCAGCAGGTTTTATTCTAATGTGGGTTTGGACTTCATGGCCAAAGTGGGTTAAATTCCTAGTCAGCGCAATTTTTGCCTTTTTTATGTTCTTGTTTTTACTAGGATTTTTCGCTGCCTTATTTGTCAGTGGCAGTCCTAGCGCACAATTGGAAAGAGCTGAGAAAGCTAGGCTGCAAAACCTTCAAAACGAAAAGGTATTCCAAGAGTCCAATTCACCTGAAACAAATTCTCAGTAATATTTAACAATACCTCGATACTGGTTCATTTCTTGGTTCAGCAGAAAACCCCGCAAGTTCTTCCTTGACAAATTACCCGCAAATTTGAATAATACACAAGCTAAAAAAAGCTTCAATTGCAAAGGAGCTTTTTTGGCTTATTTTATAAGTTAAATTTAAGGAGAAAAACCAAAAATGGCTGACAAATTTGAAAGAACCAAGCCGCACGTAAACGTTGGTACCATTGGTCACGTCGACCACGGTAAAACAACTACCACTGCAGCTATTACCAAAGTCCAAGCCGACAAAGGATTGGCAAACTTCAAAGCCTTCGATCAAATCGACAAGGCTCCTGAAGAAAGACAGCGTGGAATTACAATTTCTATCGCTCACGTAGAATACGAGACAGAAAGTCGTCACTATGCCCACATCGACGCTCCTGGTCACGCTGACTACATCAAGAACATGATTACCGGTGCCGCTCAAATGGACGGTGCTATTCTTGTTGTTTCGGCTCCAGATGGTCCGATGCCTCAGACTCGCGAGCACATTCTGCTTGCCCGTCAGATTGGTGTACCTTCGATCGTTGTTTTTATGAACAAGGTTGACATGGTACAGGATGCAGAGCTTCTTGATCTCGTTGAAATGGAGATCCGCGAGCTTCTCAACAAATACCAGTACCCAGGTGACACAACCCCGATTATTCGCGGTTCAGCCCTCAAGGCTCTCGAAGGAGACGCTGAAGGTATTAAGAGTATCGAAGAACTGCTTAAAGCAGTTGACGAGTTCGTCCCGACTCCTGAGCGCGACACCGACAAGCCATTTTTGATGCCTGTCGAAGACGTTTTCTCGATCAAAGGTCGCGGTACCGTTGTTACCGGACGTATTGAAAGAGGCGTTGTTAAAGTAGGAGAAGAAATCGAAATCGTTGGTATTAACCCGATTAAGAAATCCACCGTTACCGGTGTTGAAATGTTCAACAAACAGCTGGACGAAGGTCAGGCTGGAGATAACGTTGGAGTACTTCTTCGAGGAATCGAAAAAGACGATGTTGAGCGTGGACAGATTCTTGCTAAACCAGGAACAACCACTCCTCACACCGAATTCGAGGCTGAGGTTTATATCCTCACCAAAGAAGAAGGTGGACGACACACTCCGTTCTTCTCAGGATACCGCCCACAGTTTTACGTTCGTACAACCGACGTAACTGGAGAAGCTAAACTTCCTGAAGGCGTAGAAATGGTTATGCCTGGCGACACGATCAAGATGACAATCAAACTTATCGTACCTGTTGCTATGGATGAAGGTCTTCGTTTCGCTATCCGCGAAGGTGGCCACACTGTAGGTGCCGGAGTAATTACGAAGGTCATTGCATAACGCAGTGGAGCAAAAGAGGTGTAGTGCAAACTGAACAAAAGTTTGCCGGCGGCAAAGTCTTTTGAGAATTTGCACGAACATCTATAGCGTAAACCAATACAAGCAATAACTAAAAACAAAAAGACCCGTCCTGAGTGGCGGGTTTTTTGTGCCAATTCTTTCCTCATTACTGTCCTGTAGTATTTGACATTCAGCTTCAAAAGTGTTAGAATTTTGCCGTTTTGGACGTAAATTTTTTATGCGTCCCTGAACGAGGCTCATTCACACTCGAATAAGGAGAAAACCCATTACTTCCCAACACGTCGTTGCTATTCCATCAACCCCACTTGGCCCTCGCAACTACACTCCCACCGCCGACCGCAACATCGGCATGGAACTCGTTCGTGTCACCGAAGCTGCAGCATTGGCCGCGGTTCGATGGTTCGGAATGGGCGACAAAATCGGCGCCGATCAGGCAGCCGTTGACGCCATGAATTCCATGCTGTCGACTGTCGACATGGATGGAATCGTGGCTCGCGGAGAAGGGGACAAAGACAAGGCTCCGATGCTCTACGACGGTCAATCCGTCGGTAACGGCATCGGTCCAAAAACAGACGTCGCTGTCGATCCAATCGATGGCACTACCATCCTTTCAGAAGGTCGTGAAGGTTCGATCGCTGTCATCGCTGTCGCGCCACGCGGCACAATGATCGATGTTCGTGACTTTCACTACGCTCACAAGATCGCCGTTGGCCGTGAGGCCAAGGGCAAGATCGACATCCTTGCACCCGTTGAATGGAATATTCAGCAGGTGGCAAAAGCGATGGACATCCCAGTCAACAGCGTCGTTGTGACAATTCTCAAAAGGGATCGCAACAACGAACTCATCGCCGACGTCCGCAAGGCTGGTGCTCGCATCAACCTCATCGGCGACGGCGACATCGCCGGCGCACTGGTGGCCTGTATGTACGGCACCGGCGCGCACATGCTCTACGGAAGCGGAGGAACGCCTGAGGCAATTACTGCCGCCTGCGGTATCAAAGCTCTTCGGGGCGACATGCAATGTCTGCCGTACATCTATCGTCCGGAAGAGGAGCGAGCCCTGCTCGAAAAGGGTATTGATCCCAAAAAGGTCATGACTCTCGACGACTTGGTTGCAAGCGACGATGTCTATTTCGCCGCCACCGGCGTGACCAACGGCACTTTCCTTCCGGGGATTCAGCCGCTCAGTCACGGGGTTACTCTCAGCCACTCGATCGTCATGCGCGGAGCAACCGGCACCATTCGCCGCATCGAGACCGAGCACACTTGGGATCGCGATAGCTAATATCGCACATCTCTCCTCATTCCTCAGCCCTCCCTTCAAAAAGGAGGGCTCATTTTTGTCTTAATCCTTTTTCCTTACTCTTAACACCTCTCGAACGGCTTTGAAACATTAAACGTTTCACGCGAGTCGTTCGTGCCTCTACTTTGGGTAATGAAACACAAAATCTAAATAATCTATCGATGGAAAATATACTTATCACGGACGACGGAAGTGAGAGGGGTGTTAAAAAATTCTGTTTCTTCACAGAAGAAAACTCACGCCGTGAGAAGTTAATTTAAAAACATCCGTTTCTGCGTCGCAGAAGATTCTCTCCATTCTTTACTATAGGTCTCAAATATGGTATAATCGGTTAAATCGGTTGAATTCAAAACTCATCCGAAAACATGCACATTAAAGAGGAAAAGGACTTGCCTGACAGCCCCACAGCACAAGTTATCGTGTTCGGCATCATCATCGCTGCCGCCGTAATCGTGGTCTTTGGCTTGCACTTTGTGAGCCAGAAACCAGTTCGTCAAGAGCGCAAAGCCAACCGCGATTCAAATGAGTACATGACGAGAGTTGTGTGTAACTCCAAGCAGGTACGGCATATCAGATTCTTCGCTGACGGAGTCAGCATTCCTGACATCAGCTTCGATGGCCGTCTCGAATTCGTCGAGACCGCAAGCGTAAACCACGCCTACATCGACGGGATCGAGGCTGCGCTCAGCGACCTGCGGCTTCATCCGACCAATCCGGTTCGGTTGTATACATTTGGGAATCAAAAACCCAGCCCCGCCGCCGGACTGTTTATGCTCGGAGCAATCAACGCCTATCGGACAAAGCTCGTCCACGTAATCCAGTTCGACTGGGACGGTGAAAAGCTGACCGAGGTGTATGACTCGACCCAAGATGGCGAGTACACCAGCCACATGTTGTCCGAGGACATCAAAAAGATTCTTCCGGCAGCATCAGTCAGCTGGTAGGAAGCCCGACAAATTCACACCTCCTCTTCCTTTGCCCCCGTGCTTTACGGCCGGGGGCATTTTCTTAAGCTTTAGTTCTACTAAAGCGCAGGACGTAGCTTGAACAAAGGAAACAAAATGGGGGACCCAGTTTTGTGACAACTTCAAGCGAGTAACTATAAACTCGTACATTTAAAAAGGAGAACTCATTAAATGCCTATTTCTTGGCAGGCGCTTGCCGCGATCTTGTTTATTCTCATTTTGCTTAGGATTATTTACACTCAGAGCCGCTCAGGCCAGTCCGCACCCAGTGTTGCGGACTCTGTGCCAAAACCGCTAATTCCATCCTACATGCGTCATCCCGAGCGCAAAAAAATACGTCAGAGGCGAGGTTGGATTACTGAGTACATAAAAAACATTCAGTATCTCGACATCTCTGAGTATCCTGCAATCGGAGCTGAGCTTTGTGGTATTCCAACAAGAGAACCCGACGCTGACGCTTTGAGTCTTGGAATAATTCTGTCCGTCGAACCGACTGCCAGCAACAACGGCCGAACATTTCGTGTCACAACTGATCTTTCGCCTCGTTCCTCAAAGGATGGTTATGAGGGGATCACTCCTTTTCTCGTTCAGGTTCACCTTGAACATAATTAGCATTAACCCGGCTTGATTTTATCAGCCGGGTTTTCCTTTGGTTCTTTTAAGTACATTTGATTCTTTTTCTAATTCCACAGCCAACAGGCGACTTTTGCAGGCACATTTTTGTCTCAATATTTTCTACCCGTATTTTCTTTTCGAGGTCATTGATTTTTCATAGCGGGCATGGGTTTTTGAATCTATTCAAAAAGAGCTGAAAAATCACTAAGAGAGAAACCTCGCCGGGGTTTCGAGCGGGCTGAGAAAGGGAAATACAAAATTTGCTTCCTTTATAAGGAAATAAAATAACTTGTTTTTCCTAAATATAAATAGACCCGTAGTATTTGACATTTAGCCTCAAAAATGCTAGAATAGCCTTCGCTTTAGACGAAATTCATTCTCGTCGACAATAGAGCGAGCACGCTAACTTGGAGGGAATATCATAGCCAGGCTCACGCCCGATCTTATCGATCCGGACATTAATCCGGAAAACGAACTCAGCCGGCCATTCGCCGGTCTCAGGCTCGGACAAATCAAAGAGGGACCCACTGTCGTCATCAGAGACGCCGTGTGGTACAACTCCGAAGGTCGCCGTCTTGGCTGGGGATCATTGGATGCCGCAGATTTCAAGTCAATCATGACCGACCTTCACAGTCAGCGATGGCAAATCGATCACGGCGAGAAGTTCATCGTTGTCTCCGCTGGACAGGTCGAAGGAGAGTACCTGCGCAGGCACCATCCAAACTACTCCAGGCTCGGCGACCAAACCGTTCTCGAAGTCGGTCCGGAGTACTTGGTCGGAGAAGCGACTTTCGTCGTTTCCCACCAAGGTTTCTACATCGTTATGCGCGTAGGCGCACCGGGCGGTGAGCTCAAGTACCCTGGCGGAATTGCCTTTCAGGCAGTCGGTCCACGTTTGTTCACCAATCTGATCCTTGCTGTTTCCGTCTAGGCACAGCATCCACGGCCGGTCACTATTCTTAGTGGCCGGCCTTTTTCTTATCCAAAACACGCACAATTGTAGGCTCTAAGGAGTTTAATGCGAAGCATCAAACTACGAACAGCGCCCCGAGCTGGAGTAGTTTAATACACTGCATCAAAATACACACAATTGCAAACCCTGTGGAGTTTAATGCGAAGCATCAAACTACGCATAGCTTTTAGCTATGCGTAGTTTATTGCAATTTCAATTCAGGTAGTATAAAATCTCGCCTTGCGCAACTAAAATCGCGCAGTTTAAATTAATTAAACATAAAAGCAATTTTTTATCTTCTTGTTAAAGAAGGCAAAAGTGCTTTTTTGATTAAAAACAAAAAAAGCAAATTAATATGGCAAAAGGCAGAATCAGAGTCCGTTTAAAAAGTTACGATAGTCGGGTCATTGACCAGACCTGTCGTGACATTTTAAATACAGCAGTTTCGACCGGAGCAAAAATCATCGGTCCGATTCCGTTGCCAACCAAAATTAGGCGATACACCGTCCTAACGTCTCCGCATACTCACAAGGATGCTCAGGAGCATTTTGAAGTTCGAACTCACAAACGCCTCATCGATATCATCGAGCCGACAGGCAAGACGATAGACTCACTAACGAACCTTCAGCTTCCAGCTGGAATCGACATTGAGCTAAAGATGTAAATATTGCGCCTGACTCAAAATAGGCGCCACCATATCAAATAGTTCGTTAGTAATTTGATGCAGACAGCCTTATAAGACATAAGGAAGTCTGCTTAATGTTTTGAAAAAGAAATAAAATGCAAATGTTACTTGGCAAAAAGAAAAATATGATTACGCGATTTGATTCGCGGGGTAATTCTGTACCGGTAACAATCATCTCAGCCACGACTAACCTTGTCGTTGGACACCGCCAAACCGAGCGGGATGGATATTCTGCGTTACAAATCGGGTTTGAAACAGCCAAAAGACCTAAGAGTTCGATGAAAAAAGGCTATAAAGATCTCAAGTTTATTCCTAAAACAGTCCGAGAATTTCGTTTTAATGAAACATTAGAGGTTCCAGCTATTGGCACCGAAATCACTGTCGCCGATTTTGCTTCTGGTGATGTTCTAAAAGTTACCGGCACCAGTCGCGGAAAAGGTTTCGCTGGTGTTGTGAAGCGCTGGGGTTTTGCAGGAGGACCGCGAACACATGGTCAGTCTGACCGTGAACGTGCTCCTGGATCTATCGGAATGGCTACCACCCCCGGCAGAGTATTTAAGGGTAAAAAAATGGCCGGACACACAGGGAATGCCCGCAAAACCGTATCTGGTGTCATTGTTTACGATATTGATGTTGAGAATAATCTTATTTTAGTAAAAGGTGCCATCCCTGGTGCACCAAATTCTCTTCTTATGCTCGAAAAAGTTAGTTCCAAGAAACCACTTGTTGAGCCAAAATCTACTGAGACTGTCAGTGAAACCGACAAAGATTCAGTAGGGGAGTCCGTCATCGAAGTCGCACCGGACGAAGAAACTCCAATTGAAAACACAGTCGACACAGAAGAAACAATCGAAGAAGTTGTTGAAGTAGAAAATGCGACCCAAGAGGGTAGTGCAGAAGGGGAGAATATTGATTCTGAAACCCCTAGTGAAAATTCTTCCGACTCCCCCACTCCACCTGAAGCAGATAGTAAAGAAGTCAAATAATCGCTATGGCAACAACAAAAAAACCAATTACCGCAACCAAAACCGCATCGACAGTCAAAAAAGCAGTGGTTAAAACTCCAAAAATTTCTGTAAAAGCTAAGACAGTTAAAGCTGACAAGGTGGTACCAACAGTTGTGACAATTAAAAAACTTTCTATCCCCCAATTTGATATTGATGGCAAGAGTGTTGGCAGTCTGGATGTTCCAGTTGAAATATTTGGGGCGACAGTTAATCAAACTCTAATTGCGCAAGCTGTCAGAGTTTATCTGACTAACCAAAGAGCCGGAAACGCAAACACCAAAACCCGCGGAGAAGTCCGAGGTGGTGGTAAGAAACCTTGGAAACAAAAAGGTACAGGTCGCGCTCGAGCCGGCTCAACCCGTTCACCTCTCTGGGTTGGAGGCGGAACAACATTCGGACCGCAAACCCATCTTTTTTCTCAGACCTTGCCCAAAAAAATGCGACTCAAAGCTCTATCAGCAGCCCTAAGCCAAAAACTAGCTGAGGATAAAATCGTTGCTATCAAAGGATTAGAAACTCTTCCGGCCAAAACCGCCAAAGTAGCAAAAGCGATCAATTCCCTACCGAAATCTTCAAAATATTTAATCCTTTTGGATAAAAAACGGCCCGAGTTCCAGCTCGGTGCACGTAATATTTCTGGAGTTTCTACCAAATCTGCCGTCGATCTTACGACATACAATCTTATCAATGGTTCAACTCTGGTTGTGACCGCCGAAAGTCTAAAAGCCTTAATACAACGATGGATCTAAGTCAGATAATTCTCAAACCTATTGTTACCGAAAAAAGCCTTAAAGGTCATCCTTTTGGCCAGTATTCATTTAAAGTTCACCAAGACGCGAACAAAACTTCAGTTGCCAAGGCTGCAAACGCATTGTTTGGCGTTGACACTATTAAAGTAACAATTTCAAATGTTAAATCTTCACTGAAAGTAAACAGTAAGCGCAAAACAATTACTGTTGCCGGTTATAAAAAAGCCGTAGTTTTTGTTAAAAAAGGCCAGACAATCAGTATTTTTGAGGAACCCAAAGAAGAAAAAAAAGCTAAAAAAGCAGCAAAGACAAAGGAGACCAAAGAATAATGGCTATCAAAATTTACAAAAAAACCACTCCCGGCAGTCGTCTAAAAAGTACTTTAGTCAATGAAGATTTAAGTAAAGACCGTCCAGAGAGGTCTTTAACCAAAGGTAAAGTCAAAGGACACCGAGCCGGAGGGAAAAGACTGACAACTCGCCACAAAGGCGGCGGCCACAAAAGACTTTTTAGAAAAGTTGACTTCAAGAGGAATAAATCAGGCGTTACAGGCAGGGTAGTTTCGATTGAGTATGATCCGAATCGTACAGCCGATATTTCACTCGTCAACTATTCAGACGGAGATAAACGCTATATCCTCTCCCCTGTCGGACTAAAAGTTGACGCCATCGTCGAAAGCGGTCCTAAGGCAGCAGTCCGGGTTGGTAATTCACTTCCGCTTTCTAAGATTCCAGTTGGAACTCAGATTCACAATATCGAACTAGAACCAAAAGGCGGAGCCAAAATGGTTCGTTCAGCAGGGACTTTTGCTGTCATATCTTCCAAAGAGGGCAGTTATGCCAATGTAAAACTTCCTTCCGGAGAAGTTCGCCGGATTCACATTGACGCCTATGCTACAATCGGTCAGCTTGGAAACCTTGATCTAAAAAACGTTAAGCTAGGTAAAGCTGGTCGAAGTCGTCATAAAAACATCAGACCAACAGTTCGTGGTGTAGCCCAGAACCCAGTCGACCACCCACACGGTGGTGGAGAAGGTAAGTCTGGTATCGGAATGCCTTCACCAAAGAGCAAATGGGGCAAGAAAACTCTGGGCAAAAAGACCAGAAATCGCCGCAATTTCTCGAATAAATATATTGTTACTAAAAGAAGCAAAAAGTAATTATGAGCCGTTCACTTAAAAAAGGACCATACGTTGACGAAAAATTAATGATAAAGATAAACCGTCAGAAAGCTGCCGGCACCAAGGATCCAATCAAAACTTGGTCCCGTGACTCCCAAATTGCTCCGGAATTTGTCGGATGGACATTTTTGGTTCACAATGGCCGCAAGCACCTTTCTGTATTTATTAACGAGTCAATGGTCGGGCACCGTTTGGGAGAATTTTCTCCGACTCGCACCTTTAGAGGGCACGGCAAGATTACTCAGCGTACTGCTGCTAAGACTTAAACTTATGAATACGACTTTTACCTCACTGGCAAAACATACCCGTGTCTCACCTCGCAAAGCTCGTCTTGTGGTCAAAGCCGTCAAAACGACCGATCCGGAAAAAGCACTGGTTTCGCTTAGTTTTATGCCTCAAAAATCAGCTAATCTGATAGCCAGTGTTATAAAAACTGCAATTTCTGATGCCAAAAACCAATCTGCCAAGATCGAAGATCTAGTTATTAAGGCAATTATTATTGAAGAAGGTGTCAAATTTAAGCGTTTTCGTGCCCGTTCAAAAGGTATCGCTGCACCTTATACCCGCCGTACTAGTCACATCCGTGTCACTCTCGAGCAGAAAGCCCCGATTAAAATCGAAAAAGCCGCCAAAACCTCTGCAAAAGTCGTTGGTAATGCCGAAATTGACCAGATATTAGCCGAAAAATCAACAAAAGAAGTTACTAGTATTACAAAAAAAGCCTAAAAACATGGGACAAAAAGTAAATCCGATTTCATTCAGAACAGGTATAAATAAGGACTGGTCTTCCCGATGGTTCAGCCGTGGAGACAACTATAAAGTTCTTTTGGCTGAAGATATGGTAATCAGGGAGTTTCTTGATGTTCGCCTCAGGCCCGCAGGTCTTTCCAAGGTTGAAATCGAGCGCTCATTTGATAAAAGAACAATCACTGTTTTTGTTTCCCGTCCAGGTATTGTAATCGGAAGAGGCGGTACTGGACTTGAAGAAACAAAAAAAACACTAATGAAGAAGCTCAAACTTAAAGAGGAGAGCAAAATGGAATTCAAGGTCGAAGAAATAAAAAATCCCGACCTAGACGCCAGGCTTATTGCTCAAAGCTGCGCAGAACAACTTGCAAAACGTATTCCTCACAAGCGTGTCGTCGGATCTTCTTTGGAGAGAATTCAGAGAGCTGGCGCAAAAGGGGGTAAAATTATCCTTTCAGGGCGTCTTGGCGGAGCAGAAATTGCCCGCAAAGAATCCGGAAAATTTGGCAGTGTTCCCCTTCAGACAATTAAGGCCGACATTGACTTTGCCTCAATCGGTGCAGAGACAAAATCTGGATTGGTTGGAGTCAAAGTTTGGATTTACAGAGGTCAGGAAAATCAATAAATATGTTACAACCAAAGAAACAAAAATTTCGTAAAGAGTTCAGAGGCAAACGCCGAGGAGTTGCAACGCGAGGCAGCACGGTCGCTTTTGGAGAATTTGGACTAAAAGCCAAAGAAGCCGCTTGGATTACAAATCGTCAAATCGAAGCAGCTCGTCGTGCTATGACCCACCATACTAAGCGTGGTGGTCGTATCTGGATCCGTATTTTTCCTCATAAGCCAATTACTAAAAAACCAGCAGAGGTCCGTATGGGATCAGGTAAGGGTGATGTATATATGCACGTGGCCGTGGTCAAGCCCGGAATGATGTTGTTCGAAATGGCCGCAGTTGACCGAACAGTCGCAAAAGAAGCAATGCGACTTGCAGCTCACAAACTTCCGATTAAAACTGTTTTTGTAGATAAACACGAAATTAACTAATAAACAAACCTATGGCAACTAAAGAAAAAACTACAACCAAAACCACTACAGCGAAGGCCAAAGCTGAAACTGGTCTTAAACAGCTGCACCAAATCCTACGTGATCACAGGAAAAGCGTTATGGACACTCGGATGGAAATCAAGCTCGGTCGTATCAAAAACACCAGTTTGGTTGCCAAGCATAAAAAAGAAGTCGCCCGCTCCTTGACCAAACTCAACGCTTCACGCATAATTGCAAACTTGAAAAAGTAAAATTTATGAAACAGACACACAAAGGAATTGTTACATCAGACAAAATGACCGGCACGGTTTCGGTTCGCATCGAAACTTTCAAGGTTGATTCTAAATACGGCAAACGCATTAAAACTCACAAAAAGTTTTTAGCTGATAATGCCCTTGGCGCCAAGATCGGCCAAGAGGTTGTTATTGAGTCAACAAAGCCAATATCTAAACATAAATCATTCAAAGTAACGGAGGTAATTAAATAAATGGTACAGCATCGTTCACGACTGGTTGTAGCCGATAATTCAGGAGCCAAAGACCTAGCTGTCATTCATGTTGGCGGCGGTACTGGCAAGCGCTTTGCATCGATTGGTGATGTTGTTACTGCTTCGGTCAAAAAAGCCGACCCAAACGGTACGGTAAAATCTCACGAAGTTGTTAAGGCTGTTTTGGTTCGCTGCCGAAAAGAGGTACGCAGAGCTGATGGAAGCTATATTCGTTTTTCAGAAAATGCCGCTGTAGTTATTGATAAGGACAAAAACCCTATTGGCACCCGTGTTTTCGGACCTATTGCCAGGGAGCTTAGAGAAAAAGGATTCTTAAAAATTATTTCGTTAGCACCGGAGGTAATATAATATGGCACTAAAATTTAGAATACACGATAAAGTAATAGTTACAGCCGGCAAAGATAAAGGTAAAACCGGACCGATTGTCAAAATAAACCGCGACAAACTAACGGCTATTGTCGAGGGCGTCAATGTTTACAAAAAACACCGCAAAAGCCTTGACCCTCAGAGACCATCACAAATCGTTGAGTTTTCGCGCGCTTTGCCATTTGGCAATATTGCAATTGTTGACCCAAAAACAGGTAAGCCAACTCGTGTGAAATTCATTACTGAAGGCAATAAAAAAATCCGAGTCAGCTCTAAAACAAACGAAAAAATCTAACATGAATCAGCTTAAAGAAAAATACCGCAACACAATTTCTCCAGAGCTAGCCAAGGAGTTTAATATCAAAAATCCAATGGCGATTCCCTACATTGAGAAAGTCACAATTAATGTTTCTCTTGGAGAGGCCACAGGCAATGCCGGAGTAATAGACAAAGTTCTCGAACAGATCACCTTGATCTCAGGTCAGAAACCGATTGCCACCAAAGCTAAAAAATCAATTTCGACCTTTAAATTGCGTCAAGGTCAGGCTATTGGCGTCAAAGTTACGCTTCGTGGAGACAGGATGTATGACTTTTTAGACAGACTTTTTAATATTGTTTTGCCTCGTGTCCGTGACTTTAGAGGAATTTCTGAAAAAGCTTTTGACAAAGAAGCAAATTTTTCACTTGGAATAAAAGAGCAAATTCTTTTTCCGGAGATTGAATACTCACAAATTGACAAAGTTCGTGGTCTTCAAGTAACTTTAACCACCTCTACTAAAGACGTACAGGCATCC
>CAYGIG010000005.1:0-25236 GCA_964349875.1 uncultured Gammaproteobacteria bacterium
AAGTTTTGTACAAAACTAAACTAATCTATTTAAATAATTTTTTCCTAGTCTTAACTTTTTTAGTGCTTATTTTTGGTGAAATTACTAGAATTTCACTACCGGGATTTGGGAGTGTAAGAATTTTGGATATTACTGTGATTTTTACAGTTCTGTCGAGTTTTTTTGTCTTCCCAAAGGCCATTTTTTCAGCTTGGCCAGTAAGATTATTTAGCCTATTCGTGGTAGTAAATATTATTTCCCTTATTTTTGCATACTTTTCGATTAATACTCAGATCTCTGTAGGTATCGTGCATTTTGGCAGGTTGGTGTTGTATTTTTTGCTTTATCCCAGCATTGTGCTGTTTTTTCGTAAATACTCAATAATTAAATTGCACAAGCTGGTAGTAGTTGTCGGCAGTGCTGTTGCCGCCATTGGATTATTACAGTTGATACTTGTACCGGATATAGCCTTTTTGACTCCATATGGCTGGGACCCTCATCGTAATAGACTCGTTTCAAGTTGGCTTGACCCAAACTTCCTGTCACCGTTTCTGGTTGTTTGTTTGTCGATTTTAATAACGCAGTTTGACAGAAAAAATAATCCCAAAATTAATAAATTAGGCCAAATCGGGCTTCTGTTCCTATTAATCCTTGCCAATCTTCTAACTTTTTCCCGCTCAGGTCTTATTTGTATTGCGATATTTGTGATTTTGATCGGTATTCGTTACTATCGCAGAGTTCTTGCTGCAATTATTATTGGTTTTGCGTTAATAATTACGCTTTATGCACCAGCCAGGCAAAGAGTGACTGGAATAATAAATCCAGATATTACAGCTAATGCAAGGCTTATCTCGTGGGTAGAATCTGTTCAAATCGGCCTTATTAATCCAATAATTGGTATTGGATACAATAATTACTCAGTCTATAAAATTGAGAATGACAAAATAGAACAGAAAAATTCCTCATTCGGAGCTGACTCAACTATTCTATTAATATTTGCAACAACTGGTATTTTGGGTAGTGTATTGTTTTTTGGGGTATTTATATACTCAATTATTCGATCACTGCTGTCAAAAAGAAAAAATTTGTATATATTAGGCTCAGGGCTAATGGGTGTTCTGGCTGCATCAAACTTCAATAATATTATGCTTTATCCATTGATGATACCTGTACTGATGTTAGTTATAGCTTCGATTAATGAAGACAATTAGTATTTTTCTGATTTGGATAATTTTGCTTGCCTGTTCATCGATCACGATATTAAATATTGGTATTTTTCATCAAAACGGCGGATTGTTTTTTTCTCGAATTGACAATATTTGGCCAATTTTTAATTTTTTTACCCAGTGGGATGGGGGAAACTACTATGCAATCAGTCAAAACGGCTATATACATCCATATCTTTTCGCATACTTTCCGCTATATCCTGGGCTTATAAGTATTCTTTCAAATGTTTTTCATCCAATTGTCACCGGTTTAGTTATAAGTTTTATTTCTACTTTAATTTTTCTCTATTTTTACTCTAGAATAATCAAATCGTTTTACCCACAGCTTACCAAAAATTACGTTCTAGCCATCTTGTCTTTTCCATCAGCTTTTATTTTGGTTTGTTTCTATCCCGAAAGCCTGTTTTTGGCAATAACCGCGATCTCTTCATATCTCTTTTTTGCCAAAAAAGAGTATTTTCCAGCCGTAGTTTTTGCCTCACTAGCTTCAATTACCAGAGCACAAGGAATAGTATTTTTAATGTTATTAATATTCTTCGTTTTTCGTATAAAAGTGCAAATATTGCACAAAATATTTCTAATATTAATTTCGATAATTCCGCTTGGAATCTATTTAATTATTCAAAAAATTTATTATGGAAGCTTTATTGCGTTCATTCAGGCTCAAATATTTTGGAAAAGATTTTCAATGCCCGAGTTCAAGCTTCAATTAGACTATTTAGGCATTGTTGCACTAATAAATCTCGTATTTTTTATTTTTGCGGTGGTTTTATTGATTCTTAATTACAAGAAATTAAAAAAATTCGATCTGCTCTTTTTTGTTCTCGCGTTTTTACTTCCGATATCAACCGGCAGTCTAGAAAGTGTTCCCAGATATTTACTCTCCGCCTATCCATTCTTTGTGCTCCTATCGTTTTTTAACCTAAATCCTCTTGCCCAAAAGATAACCATTCCTCTTTTTATCTTATTACAGGCAGTATTCTTCACTCTATTTGTTTCAGGGAATTGGATCTTTTAGATTCTTACTATTGCGAACAAGCGAGGACCACGGCCTTTAGCTGTGGGTGAAGGCACTTATTCAAACCGAAAGAGCAACACGAAGTGAGCAAAAGAGGACCACGAGCTATGCACGTGGGAATCTATTGAAGTGAGCAAAAGAGGACCACGAGCTCTATGCACGTGGGAATCTATTTTCGATAATTAATCTTTAGTATCCTTTCCGTCTTATTTCCAGCCTGATCCTCAACCGAAACTTTTATTTCGTTGTCACCTTCTTTTAGCGGATAGTTATAGGTAAAGTCGCCATTATCATCAACCGAGGTTCGAAGACTGTTAAGTTTTACGCTTGTTATTTCGTCAGTTTTACCTCTAATTTCGATTTTTGGGTCTCCTCCGGTTATTTGTTTCTCAGATGAGTCAGGGGAGCTAATCTCCAGTTTTGGAGGTTTTGTATCCAATAATACAGAAATTGCCTTTTCGTTGGATTTATTTCCTGCTTCATCTTTAGCATAGCCAATAATGTTATTTTTGCCCTCTAGTAGCCGAAAATTCCTAAACTCAAAATTCCCGCTAGAGTCAGCCAGTTTTTCTGTATCTTTTCCGTTTAGAGTAAGAACTATTACACTGCCAGCTTCAGCATTACCAATAATGTCCAAAGTTGCAGAACTGGTTGCAGTATTAATGTAGTCAAAAGTTGGAGAACTGGGAGCTATTTGATCAAATTTACCTGTTTTCCCGCTAGATTGATCACTGCTATTACCATTAATAAGACTGGCAAGTTTGGCAAGGATTGGTACACCGAACATTACCAGCAAAACGAGAACCAACACAGAAAGACCGATTGTCAGAAAAAACTTTCGGTAAATCGCTTTTTCTTGATAGTTTACCGCCCGTCTTGCTCGATACTTTTTCATCTAGTCGAATTATACCCCAAGTCTTACTCATATAAGACTATCCTTTCAGGATCGAACTCATAACCAACTGTTTTATGTTTACCTAGTAAACGCATGAGGGAGAAGTAATCTTCGAGCCTCATATTTTACTTTTAAGAGCCGGGGGTGAGAATCGAACTCACGACCTACTGTTTACGAAACAGCCGCTCTACCACTGAGCCACCTCGGCTCTCAAAAGTAAAATTCTAGTCCAATTATATTGGATTAGAAGCACAACAGCCGCTCTACCACTGAGCCACTTCGGCGAACAAAACACCATCCTAGTGAGCGGGTAAGGGGAGTCGGACCCCTGCCTCAGCCTTGGGAAGGCCGTGTCCTACCGCTGGACCATACCCGCATAACATCAATATTAAACTAAAAAAAAGCTAAACCGTAATGGTCTAGCTTTTTTTGTTGCTATTAAAAAATCCTCGATTTACTTAGCAGGAAGCAGAATTACTGTTCCTGTGTAGATTAACGGATGTCCCAGACTGTTGTAGCTAACTTTGTTAAGCTGTGCAAGCTCTCTCCACATTGTCGGATCGCCGTACTGTGCGATAGCAATTTCCCAGAGAGTGTCTCCCTCTACAACTAAGTATTCACCCGAAGCAGGTTGTTCTACAGTTGGGCTGACTTTAGCTTCTGGTTCTGGTTTTGTGCTTGTATCCTTGGATACATCCTCCGGTTTTGGGCTTGTAGTTACAGCCGCGGTGGT
The DNA here is from genome assembly GCA_964349875.1 of uncultured Gammaproteobacteria bacterium. Classification (GTDB taxonomy): domain Bacteria; phylum Patescibacteriota; class Microgenomatia; order CAYQLK01; family CAYQLK01; genus CAYQLK01. The sequence goes on from CAYGIG010000005.1 coordinate 3,852, forward strand.
CGAAACCTTTGGAAGTTTCAAGCTTTGGCCAGCCTCGACGACACTAGAAGTCAAGCCATTTTCTTTGACGATTTCCGGCCACAAATTGGCGTCTCCAAGCTCTCTTTTGGCAATTGAGGACAAAGATTCGCCTTTTTCCACAGTGACTGTCTTTAGCTGCTCAACATTGCTGACATCAGTCTTGATGTCACTGACAATATTGGTTGAATTCTTAACGAAGAAATTCGCGACCAATATTCCGATCGCTACCAAAATTATCGCGCCCAAAATAAATCCGGCATAATTTTCCTTCCAAACAAATTTGCTTTGAAGATTTGTATTTTTTACCGCCTTTGTGGGTTTTGGAATTTTATTCGAAACCTTAACAGAACTTTTAACTGATTTTTTTGACCTTGCCATAATCTTCTATTGATCCTTTCTTGTTTTAGCCTTTACAGGCCAAAAATACTTTTAGTTATGGGCAGGGGAATATTAAAATATTTTATGCGGACCCGAACGGATTCGAACCGTCGATCTCTTCCGTGACAGGGAAGCGTGTTAGGCCGGCTACACCACGGGTCCTTGCCTAAGAGTTAATCCGCTTGCCATATATCACAATACTTCAGGCTCAAAATTCAAGCAGTCGTATTAACCTCAAAATTATAGCAACTTACTCTTCATTGTCAATCCTGCCCGAGTCGACAGCCTATAATATATTTGCTATAATCCTTTGTTAGCACATTAAATTCAGGGAGTTTTTTAGACATGGTAGCGCTATCAGCCGAGGAGTTCACGCTCAGAAGGCAGGAGGAATCCGTCAAACTTGCGATGTTGTTCGCTGATGTCGTCCATCAGAGCTACGGCATCGTCAAACGACCCAAGATTGCCTGTACTGTTGGGTCAGGCCACAACAACTCATTCCATATCAGGCTCACCAGTTTGGATATCTCCGCCGGCGTGGTTCCGCACACCATCGGAGAATTCGCGCTCAATTTCGAGTTCAAGAACTGCGAAGAAGCGATTCGTTGGCTTGTCGAAGCTCTTCGTGCCGAAAAATTCACGAACTTCATCGAACGGGGGTTCGGCGGACAGGCACAAACAGAGTTCTGTCTCCCGAGCGAAATCGATCAGGTGGTGCGTGTTGTCCAGCTGATCACACTCGCGATGTTCAAGCTCGATCCCTGCGTCAGGACCACCAGGCGATGTCCCGATTGCCGAGATTCTTTCTCAAGCCCCGCCTATCTCTACGACGACGGTCAGATACTCACCTGCATCAAGTGCAAGCACACATTCGACCGTTCTCTTGTCTCTTTTCCTGAACCGGCCACAGTCTAGCCCTACAAGCTAAGACATCTCTCAGCCCAGACCTATTACAGGTCTGGGCTTTTTTCTTTAGTAGCAGGTTTCTAGTAAAATAAAACTAATGAATGAAAATCGCATTCTAGCCCAAACCCTACGCAATATTGCCGCCGTTTACGAAATAATGGGCAAGAGTTTTTTTGAAATTGCCGCCTATAAGCGTGCAGCAGACTCAGTTGAGCAGTCAACCAGCGACCTTAGACAGTTGTGGAAAAATAATTCACTCGATACAGTTCCAGGACTGGGCAAAGCCTTACTTGGCTACATGACGGAATATTTCGAAACAGGCAAAGTTACGCATTTCGAGAATGTCTACAAAATTGCGCCGAAAGGTTTTTTTGAACTTCTTACCGTTCCAAGTATCGGGCCTAAAAAAGCTTATGAACTAACTACGAAGCTAAATATCCACTCAATCGACGATCTAAAGAAGGCAATTGACAACAATCTAATTGCAACTCTTCCCAGGTTTGGACAAAAAAGCCAAGAACAGATAGCCAATAACCTTGGCAGAGTAGTTGCCAAGTCGCACAGGACGCCAATTTGGGCTGTCGATCCTGTCGTTTCTGAGGTAACAACTTGGATGCTTAATGACCCTAAAGTTTTCAAATTCGAAGCTCTTGGCAGCTTCAGAAGAAGGTTAAACAGTGTTGGTGATCTGGATTTTGCCGCTACAAGTCACAACACCCAAAGTGCCGTCGATAGGTTCCTTTCCTATCCCGAGCTGGACACGATCGTAGAAAAAGGTCCCGCCTCAGCCACAATTACCTTGAAAGGTTCAGGTCTTCAGCTCGATCTGTTGGTTTGCGAGCCTGATAGCTACGGAAGCTTGCTTCAGCACTTTACAGGCTCTCGCGAGCACAATATCGCTCTACGAACTTTAGCTGTCAAAAAAGGCCTATCACTTTCAGAAAAGGGGATTAAACTCAAAAATGGCAAACTTAAGAAATTCGACTCCGAAGAGAAGTTTTATAAATATTTAGGGCTGCAGTTCATCCCTCCTGAGTTACGTGAAGATACGGGTGAGATTGAGCTTGCTAAAAATAACAAAATTCCCTCTCTAGTTGAACAAAAGGATATAAAAGGTGATTTTCACATCCACTCTAATTTTTTCACGACCTCTATGCACGATTTTGGCTCGTCTTCGATTCAGGAGCTGGTAGAAGCTGCAAAAGATAAAAAATATCAGTATTTCGGCATCTCCGACCATCCTCCTTCAGAGAAAAGTTGGTTGAAAAAGTCAATTATTACTGAGATAAAAACCCATAAGAACAAGATAAATACAATAAATGAATACAAAAATTATCCTAGAGTACTAAATTTACTCGAAGTTGATATTGGTACTGCAGGTGAAATCAAATTCCCCAACGAATTTTATAAGTATTACGATGCTTTTATTGCCGGCGTTCACTCCGTCTTTTCACAGCCAAAAGATGTTATGACATCAAGAATTATTAATGGCCTGTCTGACACAAAAGTCTTTGGTTTATCGCATCCCACAGGCAGATTAATAAATAAAAGAGAAGGCTACGAAGCCGATTGGGATAAAATATTCGAGTTTTGCGCCCAAAACCAAAAAGTGTTGGAAATAAACGCCTCCGTCGACCGGCTTGATCTGACAGAAACACTAGTTAGACAGGCAAAAGCGAAAGGTTGTTTGTTTATGATCAACACTGACACGCACGACATTACAAGTCTGGATTTACTTCATTACGGTCTCGATGTGGCCAGACGGGGAGGATTAGAAGCGAAAGATATCATCAACACCTGGTCATTACCTAAACTACTAAAGTTTTTTGAGCGGTTTAAATAATCTGCTATAATCATTATTGTTATGAACCCACTAACCACACTTTTAATTGTCGTCGGCGTTTTATTTTTATTCGTTCTCTTTCTCTATAACAGTCTCGTCAGGCTCAGAATCCGCGTTAAAGAAGCATGGTCTGGTATTGATGTACAACTTAAGAGGCGTGCTGATCTTATCCCTAATTTAGTCGAAACAGTCAAAGGTTATGCCAAACACGAAAAAAGTGTTTTTGAAAATGTAACCAAAGCCAGAGCAGCAATGTTGTCAGCAACTGGTCCTCAAGAAAAAGCTCAAGCGGATAATATGCTAAGCAATACTCTTAAGTCACTTTTTGCAGTCGCCGAGGCCTATCCCAAACTTCAAGCTTCAGAAAATTTCAAACAGCTTCAGGATGAATTGTCCGACACAGAGTCAAAAATCGCTTACTCCAGGCAGTTTTATAATGCCAATGTTCGTGACTACAATACTAAAATAGCAACTTTTCCAAATATGCTCCTTGCCGGAATGTTTGGCTTCAAAGAAGAAGAGTTTTTTGAGGCTGTAGATGACGAGCGCAAACCTGTCAAAGTCGATTTCGAAAAGTAATTTTTTTTGCCTTGACAAATTGTGTACACATGTGGTACATTAATATTCAATACTAATGTACCAACTATGATAACAGGACTAAGAGAATTTAGAAAAAACATGTCAGCATATATCGCTCTTTCGAAGAGAGGTAGGGTTGTCTTAATCACGGATAGGAATGAACCAATAGCTTCACTGGTATCTCCTGAGAAACTAAAATTTTTGGCTGAAAAAGCTCGAGATCAAGAAGTTCTAGATTTATTAAATAAAGGTAATTTAGATAGAAATAAGGCATTTATTAAAAACAAGAAAGAATTTCAAAGCATGATTAAAACGATTTATGACGCCGCACAAGAAAACAGTGGTCGCGTGTCCAATGCGGTAATACAACAGCTAGGAACAATATTGTCTTCAGTGGAAAACTTGGTTAGCGACGAGGCGACCTTATCGGATAAGAGAATGATGGATTTATTGTTTCAAAAATCTCACTCTCCGATTTCTAGATATATTGATAGTGACTATTATTTCGTTCACAGCGAATTTCTGGAATTGGTCAAAGAACAGATTAATAAAATTACCAAAACCGTCACTGAAGTAAATATTTCAAACAGCACCAAAAATAAAGATTTAGTTCAGTTGATGGAAATGGCTGACCAAGCGATTCTACGAAAGAAACGAAAGAAAGATTTACTCGTTAATAATACCTGTAGCATTTTATTAGAAGTCACAATTGATAGCATCTATTTAACTTCAACAATATATTCAATTGTTCCTCATTGGTATGTAGAACAGAATAAACCACACTTCGTTAATTCACAATCTGTCTTCGCAAAACTCCTTATTAATAAAAGCGTAGGAACCAAAATTAACTATCAAAAAAAAGAATACAAAATATTGTCAATAACTTAGTTCATGAAGCAACTGTCCAAAAGCTGGGATCGCGTAGATAATGCACTTTCATCTAGAAATAAATATTTGTTTTATCCACTTTTCTTTTTGATTATTCTGTTATTACTAGTAGCTTCAGGTATTACTATTACCATGGCAATCAACCTTGGAGAAAAAATTTTCTCAGGAGAAAAGGTCGAACAAAAAAATGATGCAAAAACGAAGTCGAGTATAAAAAAAGAGGAGACAAATCGGGAAGTTTTAGGTTCAGAAACTGTAAGTAGTTGTTCCAACCTGGAGTGGCATAGTTTTAAAGATAGTGATTGGCTTGGAAAATCCTACTTTTCTATTTCAAATGGGGTCTGGACTTTGCCATTCGAAAAACAAAATAAGGATGCTGTTTTATATTCCAATATTAGTTGCCGTGGTTCGACTCAGGTTGAGTATGAGGTAATACCTCGGTTAGAAGAGTTCATCAATTTAAATCTGTATGTTCGAGGTCAATTTAGATGGGAGATCGGAGGTAACGATCGCCGATCAATCAGGTTATATAAAAACGTATACGGCTGCGAAAGCGGGGAAATAAAAAATGTTATAGAGATTAAATTAAAAAGTAACTTTCTTGCTGATCACGACGAGATTCTAATCAATCATCCATTGCTAATATATAATTCAACTTATTCACTGCCTAACGGATTAATTAGAACTGAAGTATCGTTAAAATACGCTTCAAAAAATAACAACGGAGAAATCGTAACAACTGACAAAAATCTTTACTATTATGATTTTAATGTAGGGCTAGAGTGTAGTGAATTTCATCTACCTGATATCAATGTAAACGCTTATCAGTATGGCTTAGGTCTACAAAAAAACTCTATATACAAATCACAAGATACATCGCAACCCAGAGTATCTTTTGAAAAATATCGAGTATTTGAACTGATCGATTGAGAAAGTTAGTACTTCAAACAGCTAATGTCTTTTGAATGACCAAAGCGAGAACCTAAAATTACTCGCTAAAACCTTTTCAAAACTGCCTTCGACATTTTTGTTCAAAGTTTTATCTACGTCTTACAGGATACTCTGCTTCGCAAACTATCCTGTAGTATTTACATTTAGTATCAAAAATAGTATAACCAGCAGTTAACAGGTCGTCCATACAGTTCTATGCCTGTTGGAACCTTAACTTCAACAAAACAGCCCAAATCCAAAAACGAAAGCGAAGGTAGATTCTTGACTCCCGCGCGCAGAGCAGCTATTAAAAAGCATTCGGTCAAAAACGGCCGAAAGTTCTTCCGCTTCTCTTGGAAAACCTCCGGTCAGCTGACTGGACTTATCCAGAGAATTGCAAACAACATTGCCGGCTTTGGCCGCAACAACGAACCTCCTTCGCAGTAATGCGGAAATAATTTCACGAAAGGTTTTCACGCAAAATGTCGCAGCTAATCAAGCACAGCATGTTCCTGATCATTTTTGTCGCCTCGCTCGCAATTGCGACGCAGACGGCAACGACAGCTCAGGCCCAGACCCCACAGGCCGACTCCAGTGAGTGGCGCTTCGTCACCACCGGTGACAAGCTCTATCTCGTCACTGGGAGTCAGGAGTTTGTTACCGAAGTCGACACCAGTGAACTTCCGGTCAAGTATTTCCTCAATCCTCAGGTTGATGCATCAGGCAACATCTATTTGCTTTCTGTCGCGTCGTCCGACCGAAGTAAGGGCCTGGCCAACCAGGACCGCAAGCTTTCGGTCTTCTTTACCAGAACGGAAGGTCAAACCACGAGATGGAAAGAACTGACAGCCGCTGACCTCGGACTCAGTAATGATTCCGGTATCTACGACTTCAGCGCGTTCACTCTCGCCAACGAGCTAATGATTCTTGGGCAAAACGGCGAGGTTTTTCGTAGCCGTAAAAACTCAAGCGGGGAATACCAGTTCGACACCTTTCAGACAGCCCTGCCTCCCAAAGTCGGATTCAGCAAGTACAATTTTGCTCCGACTAGTCTTGGCTGGGCTCCGCTGACAACTAACGACAAAGCCGGTGATCCTAAAAATCTCAGCCGAGGCTTAAGTCAGACCAAAACCGAAATGAGTCTCGGGAATGTCATTCTGTACGCCTACTCCGATCCTCGCGACCCCAATCTGCCAAACCGAGACCGCTTGACCGCGTACGCTTCGAGTTTGGCAAATGACCAAGTGGTTTCAATGGTTGTCCAGCGCCCGATCATAAACGTAACTGCGATTGGTCTTCATGACTATTACGCAATCTGGTCGGACTCAAATGTCTGGATGATGCAAAGATCCAAAACAGACAAGTCAGTCTTCGGACCATTGACCGAAATCACGTCAAGCCTTGGTCTCAGCGGCAAAATCGTCAGCCTTGCTGCCTATCAGACCGGTAGCCTGACAAATTCGCCCAGTCGCGACGCCGGCAAGAACATCACTTTCTATGTCGCTACTGACAACGGCAAGGTAACCCGCGCCGTCATCAATAGTCCGACAAACATTTCGATAAAAAGCATGAAACTGCTCTCGCCGACCTATAAGATCGGCAAAGCTGTTTCTGCTGTCAGTTCAAGTGGAGCACTCGTTCCCACACCAGCCGACCCAAAAGAAGCTGTACCCGGTCAGCCTGGGGTTGTCCAATCGTCAAATCAGCCGGCTCAGTCACAGCCGACTGCTTCACAAGCCCCAGCTTCATCATCAGGGTGGACGCCAAGACTTGTGATTGTCGCGGTTTCCATCATTGGGATACTGTGTGTCCTTCTGATAATCCTGCTACTTGCGATTCATAAGTCAAGGGCCTCAGCCCCGATCAGTCCCGGCACACCAGGTCCGGCAGGTCCAACTTCAGAATCAGGATCTGGAAGAGGCAGTAATCCATTTCGTCCTCGGCACCAATAAAAAAGTGTCACCAGTTCATTACAAACCACACCCGACCCAGTCTCAATTACGAGGCTGGGTCTTTTTTTGATCTCGAGAGAACAACCAAGGTTTTCCTCTCGACGCTGTGCCCAGCAAAGCTGGACCTAAAGGTTCCGCACAGCTACTCTTCTTTCCTGTCACTGCGAGTGTAGCGAAGCTGTCTGTATATTTTTTCCCTATCTCGTATTTTCCTCCTAAACGGGTTTGGATTTTCAGATATTCCTTAAACTTAAAATCTAATAAAGCGAACAATCGTTTTCACTGTCTGAAAATACACCTTGATGAGTGGCCGAGTTACTTTTCTTATGCCACTCAGCAAAAAGAGAAGAGGGAAATATAAATACCTGCCTTTTAAGGCTGGTCTTGCTTTGAGCAAGCTCAAAATAAAAAATTGTTCCTTCCTAAGGAAATATTAATCTGTTTCTCTATAAGAGAAAACCTTGTCCTAAAGAGAGAGCTTGGTATAATCAAAACCCATTAGTTAACAAAATGAAATTCGAATCGGAAAAAACCATTTATTCTCAAATCGGCGCAAACCGTGTAAAAACCATCTTCTTAATGGCGGTTTTTACCGTTTTTGTGACCGTAATTGTCTATATTTTTACAAAAGCTCTAGGCTATCAATCAAGCTCAGGACTGTTTTTTGTTGGCGTCGCTTTGGTTGTCTCTGGGGTGATGAATTTTGTAGCTTACTTTAACTCTGACAAAATGGTTATGAAAATAGCCGGTGCTCAGCGCGTCGATGTTAAATCTCACCCTCAGCTCTATAAAACAGTCGAGAATCTTTCAATCGGCTCCGGACTTCCTCTGCCGAAGATCTATGTTATCCAAGACGATGCTCCCAACGCATTCGCTACAGGCAGGGATCCAAAACATGCCTCAATAGCGGTTACTACCGGCCTTCTCTCCGTGATGACCAAAACCGAGCTCGAAGGCGTGTTGGCTCACGAACTTAGTCATATCGGCAACTATGACACAAGACTTATGACTGTTGTGGTTGTGTTAGTCGGAATTATCGCCATGCTTGCGGACTTTTTTGGGCATTTTATGTTCTTCGGTGGAAATCGAGACGATCGTGAAGACAGAAACGGGATTTTTCTTGTCCTAGGCATTGTTGCGGCGATATTAGCGCCAATTGCTGCTCAGCTTATTCAGCTTGCTGTTTCCCGAAAAAGGGAATTTTTAGCCGACGCCTCAGGGTCACTACTCACCCGCTATCCGGATGGTCTCGCCGATGCTCTGATTAAAATTTCCGCTTATCAAAAACCAGTCTCAGGGGCGACGCCTGCGACCGCACATCTTTATATTGCCAATCCGCTCGGCACCGGTCACTTCAAGAAGTCGTTTGCTAATCTTTTCTCTACTCACCCTCCAATCGAAGAACGTATTAAAATTTTAAGGGAGATGTAACTATGTCAAAAATCAATCTCAAACAAATATCCGTTCTAGCCCAAATTCCCTTAACGGATTCAGAAATTAAAACTCTCGAACCACAACTGGCTGAAATCTTAAATTTTGTTGAACAAGTTGCCAAAAGTCCTAAGGCTGCCAAAACAAAAAACATATCTGAAGTAAAAATCTCAGAACTTCGCGTTGATGAGGCTAACTCGGAAAGGTCGCTCTCAGTAAAAGACGCCTTAAGCAACTCTAGTAGCCACGACGGAAGCCAGTTTGTTGTCAAAGGAGTGTTTGAATAATGTCCGAACTAACCTCACTTACTATCCTTCAGGCTCACAAAATGCTTTCAAACGGCGAAATTAGCTCGGCGGAGCTGACAAAAGCCGTTTTGGTTCGGATTAGTTCCCGTCAGTCAGTCGGAGCTTTTATTACCCTTGATCACGCTGGAGCCGTAGAACAGGCCAAGCTTGCGGACCAGTTTTTGGCCGATAATCTGTCCAAAAATACTCCGCTACTAATGGGAATTCCGCTGTCGGTTAAAGATATTATCTCCACCAAAGGCCTTCGAACCACAGCAGGCTCTAAAATTTTAGAGGACTATATACCCGCCTACGACGCGACTGTTGTCTCCAAGATCAAGACTCAAGGCGGCGTAATCCTAGGTAAGAATAACTGTGACGAATTCGCAATGGGAAGCACGACCGAAAATTCGGCCTTTTTTGCTACCAAAAACCCCCATAATTTAAAAAAAATACCCGGAGGCTCGTCTGGAGGATCAGCAGCTGCAGTCGCCGACGGGCAGTCCCTGCTCTCAATCGGTACTGACACTGGAGGCTCAATTAGACAGCCGGCTGCGCTCTGCGGTGTTGTCGGACTAAAGCCGAGCTATGGAAGAGTCAGCCGTTATGGACTTATTGCTATGTCCAGCTCGCTTGATCAGGCCGGACCGATAACCAGAGACGTGGCTGACGCTGAGGCGGTATTTAAGCTTATCGCAGGCGTTGATTCTTACGATTCCACCACTCTAGTGTTTAACGAAGCTCCAAAGACCCCAAAAAGGCTCAGAATCGCTGTTCCAGCAGGCATTACAGACAAACTAAGCCCCGCTGTTAAAGAAAATTTTCAAAAAGGGCTAAGTTTGCTTGCTAAAAATCACGATATTACCGAAATTACTCTTCCAGACCCCGATTTAGCTTTAGCGATCTATTATGTGCTGATGCCGTCCGAGGTATCATCTAATCTTTCACGCTTTAACGGAGTGCGTTTTGGCAAAGACCGCAGTTTTTTCGGGCAGGAGGTAAAAAGGCGCATAATTTTGGGAACCTTCGCACTTTCTAGTGGTTATTACGACGCGTATTACAAAAAAGCTCTTGAAGCCAAAGACTATCTAACGCAAAAATATTTCGAAGTATTTGAAAAATTTGATCTCATTGTGACACCTACTACAGCTACCGCGGCTTGGGACTTGGGAGCCGTGACCGACCCTATGGAGATGTATCTCTCAGATTTGTTTACAGTTACAGCCAATGTCACCACACTTCCGGCCATGTCTGTGCCATTTGGCCAAGACGGCAGCCTGCCGCTGAGCTTACATTTTACTGCAGGTTTTGGCCGCGAAGACTTGCTTTTTACCATCGGCAAGGAGGTCGAAAATTTATGAACTACAAGCCTACTATCGGACTGGAAATCCACATTGAACTGAGTACTAACAGTAAAATGTTCTGTAATTGTTCAACCTCTTATTTTGGACTATCACCGAATATTCACACTTGCCCTGTTTGTCTTGGTCTTCCGGGCGCCCTGCCTGTACCGAATAAAAAAGCCATCGAATATCTGCTAAAAATCGGACTTGCCCTCGGAGGCAAAGTACCAGATCTGTCAAAATTCGATCGTAAAAATTATTTTTATCCTGATTTGCCCAAAGGTTACCAGATCTCGCAATACGACCAGCCGTTTACTTCTAAACTAAGTCTGAAAATTGGCTCACGTACAATCAAAATCGAGCGTGCACATATGGAAGAGGATACCGCCAAACTTACCCATGCCGACGGTCAAACTTTTATCGACTTTAACCGCTCGGGTGTTCCTCTGGTAGAAATAGTTTCCGAGCCCGACATTTTTTCGTCTGACGAAGCTGTTGCGTATGCTCAGGAGATGCAGCGAGTGGTTCGGTATCTTGGTATATCTATGGCTGATATGGAAAAAGGGCAGATGCGCTTTGATGCTAATATTTCTGTTTCAAACAAGGCCAGAGTACTAGGCACTAAAGTCGAGATTAAAAACCTCAACTCCTTTCGAAATCTCAAAGCCGGAATCGAGTACGAAATAAAAAGACAATCTAAAGCATTAGATGACGGTGAGAAAATTTTTCAGGAAACCCGCGGATATTCGGCAGAGAAGAATCAAACTTATACCCAAAGATCCAAGGAATCGGCTCATGATTACCGCTATTTTCCTGAACCTGACATTCCATTAATTTCGATTCCGCAATCCGACATTGACCGAATCAAAAAAACAATCCCATCTCTGCCTGAACAGGAACGCCAGAATCTCGTTACCGGTTATGGGCTGGAATCATCCATGGCCTCGGATTTTGTCGATCGGCCGGAAATTCTAGCTTTCTTCAAAACCGCCGTCAGTGACTACGAAACAACATTTTCAGGTAAATCCAAAACTCATGCTCAAAAGATTGCCAACTGGCTTGCTTCAACGGTACTTTTTAGCTTAAAAGAGAAGGGGATGAACTTGTCCGATATTAATATCACTCCAGCCGCTCTGGCTGAGCTGGTTTATCTTATTGATCAAAAACGCATTAGCAGCACACAAGGCAAAGAAGTCTACGAGCTAATGCTCGCTGACGGACGCATGCCTCAGGCCATTGTCGAGGCGGACGGTTTTTCGGTTCTCTCAGACACCGGCCAGCTTGATCCAATCATTGATTCTGTGATCAACGCAAATCCAAAAGTTGTTGCCGACTACAAGGCTGGAAAAGTCACAGTTTTACAGTACTTAATTGGTCTGGTCATGGCACAAACCAAAGGTCAGGCGGATCCTCAGCTGGTCAAAGATTTGCTCACCAAAAAGCTTATATAACTTAATAGTTTCCAAATACTATAAGTCATGTTACAATACTTTTTACTAGGGTACTAACCCTAAAGGGAGGATGTCTTGACCCAAACAAGCGGTTCTGAACCCAAGCCCGCAAAACTTCCCTGGGATTCCGCAGCTGCAATGGCTCAAATGCGTGTCGCCATGGATGAAGCCTCCAAGGCTTACGAAATACGCATGGAGAATCTCAAACAGGCGCTGAGTGACGGTAGGCTCACACCGCAGCAATTCCTAAAAGCGGTTGCTGTAGAGCTCGAAGAGTCTACCAAAGCAAAACACCAAGCCGGCCAGAAAGTGCTGGACATGTATTCGGACTAAAGGTGGGGCTCCCTCCTTTGACGTCAACATAACCGGGCGACAGTTTTTTATTGTCGCTCGGTATTTTTTTTTCAGGGTTTTATCACATATCTCTTTTGTGTTAAATTCTACATATGTCCAAAAACCGTTTTGGTTACATTTTTACTGTTCTGCTGCTCTCAGTAGCTTTAACAGGCTGTATTGAGCAGGCCGATGTCGCTAATCCGTTGGACAGTAAAGAATCTACAAGCAGTGCGCAAGCACAAACAGACAATAACGTGCAAGAACTCAAAATCGATGACCAAAAAGTCGGCTCAGGAGCCGAAGCAGTTTCCGGCAAATCTATAACCGTTCACTACACTGGTACATTAACGGACGGAACCAAGTTTGACAGCTCGGTCGATCGTGGTGAGCCGTTTACATTTAATCTCGGCGCAGGCGAAGTTATCCAAGGCTGGGACAAGGGTTTTGCCGGCATGAAAGTCGGCGGCAAGCGCAAACTAACAATTCCATCTGATATGGCTTACGGTGAACGCGGAGCTGGAGCTTCTATTCCACCTAATTCCACCCTTATTTTCGAGGTCGAGCTTTTAAAAGTAAATTAAGTTTCATAGTTTCAGGTATCCATTAAACGCATAGACGTAGCGCAAATGAAGCCAAATTTTGCTGGACGTAAAATTTCATGAATTCAAGCGAGTAACATTAGTAACAGGTCTCCTGTTACGCAGGGCGTAGCCAAAACTGATAACAAAAATGTCGGAGGCAGTTTTTAAAAGAATTTTGGCGAGTAACTATAGGATTTTAGCCTCAAATCAATTCCAATGGCAGGTTAAAACTCTGTTATACTTCCATATAGATTTTTACATTGATGTCAACTAAGCCTGATTTTGTCCATCTTCATGTCCATACTCAATTTTCGCTGTTAGACGGCCTTAGCCGCATACCTCAATTGGTCGAAAAAGCCAAAAATTTGGGACAAAATGCGATTGCGATCACGGATCACGGCAATCTTCATGGTGCAATTGATTTTTACAAAACTTGTTTGGAAAAAGAGATTAAGCCGATTATTGGTGCCGAGATATATGTGGCCCGAAAAGATTACACTCAAAAAAGTTTTGATCAAGGCAACGAAACCGATCATTTAACACTGCTAGCTTCAAACTTCGAGGGCTATCAGAACTTAATGAAATTGCTTTCCGAAGCTTCGATTAATGGATTTTATTACCGTCCCCGTGTCGATAAAAAACTACTTAAAAAATATTCAAAAGGCCTAATTGCTCTTAGTGGTTGTATGTCGTCCGAAGTAAGTAAATATCTCATCGACGGCCAATATGACAAAGCAAAAGCTGTTTTGGTTGAGTACTCAGAAGTTTTTACCAAAGACAACTTTTATGTCGAGGTTTACAATCATGAATTTGAAAGTTTTCTACCTACGCACGCTATTGGTAGCGATATTTACAACGACCTTCTTCGCCTGTCTCAAAATCAAAAAAAAGCTCTAGACGGACTGACAAAACTCTCAAAAGAGGTAAATTTACCTGCAGTCGCAACCGGCGATTTGCACTACGTCGAAGCAACAGACGCCTTTGCTCAAGACGTTTTGGTCTGTATCCAGACAGGTAAAACGGTTAACGAAGTAAATCGCTTGCGTATGGTCGATGCTCCGGTTTATTACCTTAAATCAGCCGAAGAAATGGCTCAAAGGTTTCCGGATAACCCTGAGTTTTTAGAAAACACAGTAAAAATTGCTGACAAAGTAAATATCGAAATACCAATCGGTAAATACCACTTTCCGCTATTTAAGGTCCCAGGGAATAAACTGCCTGAAGTCTTTCTTCGCGAAGAAGCCTTAAAAGGTGTCAAAGAAAAGATAAGTCCTGTCGACGACGAAGTTATGAAGAGGTTTGAATACGAGCTGAAAATTATCAACGACAAAGGTTATTCTACTTACTTTTTAGTCGTGGCTGACTTTATCAGAGCCGCCAAAGCTGCCGGAATTGTTTCTACAACAAGGGGTTCCGCCGCAGGCTCGCTTGTTTCATACGGATTAGGAATCACTACCGTTAACCCGCTATATTTCAAACTGCCGTTCGAAAGATTTCTTAACCCTTTCAGACCATCCCTGCCTGATATTGATGTCGATATCGCTGATTCGCGCCGTGACGATGTGATCGCTTATGTTAGAGAAAAATATGGCGCTGACAAGGTCGCACAGATTGGCACCTTAGGCACGATGATGGCAAAAGGGGCCGTTCGGGATGTTGCGCGCGCGCTTGGCTGGCCGTATTCCAAAGCCGACAGAATTTCAAAACTCATTCCTCTTGGCAAACAGGGGATGCCAATGACAATTAAAAAGGCAATGGAAGTCTCCCCTGAGCTGTCTGGATTGTACAAAGATGATCCTGAGACCAAAGAATTGCTTGACACAGCCATGCAAATCGAAGGGCTAGCTAGGCACACCAGTGTTCACGCGGCAGGTGTAGTAATCGCTCCGGAGCCGGTCACGAACTTCACACCGCTTCTTAAAGAAACTAAAGGTGAGGTTATTTCGACACAATACGATATGCATGCCATAGAAGACGCGGGACTGGTAAAAATGGATTTCTTAGGTATCCGAAATCTCTCGATTTTAGGTAATGCAGTCGAAATTGTCGAGCGTGAAAAAGGCGTGAAAATAGAACTGGAAAAACTTAATTTCGATGACGTAAAAGCCTACGAAATGATGGCCAGAGGTGAGACTATGGGGCTTTTTCAGCTTGGCGGGTCCGGCATGACCAGATATCTCAAAGAGCTTAAACCAACCAATATTTTTGACATTATGGCCATGATTTCTTTATTTAGGCCAGGACCAATGGCTTCGATTCCCGAATTTATTGAGCGCAAACACGATCCGACAAAGATCAAATATTTCGATCCTAGAATGGAAGAATATCTTAAAGAAAGTTATGGCGTTATTACTTATCAGGACGACGTGCTGCTAACAGCTATTAACATTGCCGGCTACAACTGGGAAGAAGTCGATAAGTTCCGAAAAGCCATCGGTAAAAAGATTCCCGAGGAAATGGCAAAACAGAAAGACAAGTTTATTCAAGGTGCCATCAAAAACGGCTTATCCGAAACGCGGGCCAAAGCACTTTTTGCCTTAATCGAACCATTTACGGGTTATGGTTTCAACAAAGCTCACGCTGCTTCGTATGCCGTCGTGGCTTACCAAACCGCCTACATGAAAGCCAACTTCACCGTAGAATTTATGTGTGCTGTTATGACCGCTGAGTCTGGCGACACTGAAAAGATCGCACAAGCAGTTGCGGAGTGCGAAAGATTAGGCATCAAAGTTCTAAGTCCTAACATCAATCGTTCCGATGTCGGTTTTACCATCGAAGTTTCAGAAAATTCAGAGCGTTCAATCAGGTTTGGATTGTCCGCCATTAAAAATGTCGGGGAAGCCGCCATTCATTCAATGATTGAGGCTCGCACGGAAGCCGAATTTAGCTCTCTTAATGATTTTTGCCGCCGAGTCAATCTTCGAACAGTCAATAAAAGAACATTTGAAAGCCTGATTAAAGCCGGTGCGATGGACATTTTTGGCAAACGCCAAGCAATGCTGGATGTCATTGATTCCCTTAGAGCCACCGGTCAGTCTTTATCTCAAAAAGTTTCCGAAGGTCAAGGTATGCTTTTTGATGAGGTAGACCTTGAGATCAAAAATCCGTCTCTTGATGACTCGCCGCTGACCGAAAGGCTCAAAAACGGCAAAGAAGCAGGCGAGAAAGAGCTGCTTGCCTGGGAAAAAGAATTCTTAGGCCTCTATCTTACCCGCCATCCAATCTCGGGCTCGCTTCAAAAACTAAATTATTACACCACCCACAAAATAGCCACGCTTAAAGAAGATTATCAGCCTGGGAGTAAGGTAAAAATCGGCGGCTTAGTCTCCTCAATGCGGCGGACCTTTACTAAAGCCAAAGGCGAAGAAATGGCCTTTATTAAGCTAGAGGATGAAACAGGGACTGTTGATGTAGTTATTTTTCCCAGAACCTTTGCTCAGTTCAAAACTGTGCTGAATGTCGACGCAATTATTATTCTAGAGGGAAAATTAGACGCCCGTGAAGAAGAAACCGCAGTTTTGGCGGAGATCATTACTGATTTATCAATACTTTCTGAGGCCAAAATTGAAGGCCAAGTCGCAGACAAATTTACTTACGAAGGTCAACCCGGACCGGAAGGTATTGGAATTATTATTCCAAAAATGGCTTCTCGTCAGACGCTTCATTCGATCTATGAAGTACTTAAGCGTTTTCCGGGACAAAAATCCACATATCTACTACTGGAGGGTACCGATGGTCAGACTCGCAATGTTCCTGTACCGTTCGGTGCTGAACTAAGCGACAGCCTCATCGAAGATCTTTCCATTCTAGGTTGCAAAGTCGAAGCATTAAATGTTAATATCACTGCCGCTTAAAAAAAATGATCAAAACTGAAAATTTCTCTGTGGGCGATACTGTCAAAGTCCATGTAAAAATCAAAGAAGGAACCAAAGAACGTGTACAGATTTTCCAAGGCATCGTTCTCTCGATTCGTGGTCAAAAAGACAGTCAGACCTTTACAGTCCGAAAGATTGCAATTGGAGATGTAGCTGTTGAGAGGATTTGGCCGGTCAACTCGCCGTCGATTGCCAAAATCGAAGTCGTAAAATCTCCTTCAAAACCAATCCGCAGAGCCAAACTGTATTACATGCGCAAGCTTAAAGGCTCGGCAGCGAAAACCCTTTAATTTTAGAATATGTCGCTGGTTATCCCCAGCTTTGAGTTCGATTTTCAACTTTTCCCTGACAAAAAATATATAGCAGGCTTCGATGAGGTAGGCCGTGGGTGTTTTGCGGGTCCTCTTGTTGTTGCAGCTGTTATTTTGCCTAAGGATTTTTTGCTACCAACACCTTATGGCGATTCCAAAGCCCTCAAAGAACCACACAGAACCCAAGTAGCAAAAATTATAAGATCAGGCGCTATCGAGTATTCAATTGTCCGTATAGAAAATGTTTTAATTGACACAATAGGTATTACTAAGAGTCTGGAATACGGTTTTGACAAAGCTATAAGAAGGTTAAAAACTCCTGTTGGTGGAATAATACTCGATGGCCGAAGTCTTAATAATAATATTCCGATCGATCAAAAAGCAGTTATAAAAGGGGACACTCTTTCAGCTTCGGTTGCGGCAGCTTCGATTATTGCTAAAGTTTATAGGGATCGTTTAATGACCAATTTAGCTCTGAGATATCCACATTATGGGTTTGAATTACATAAAGGATACGGCACACTTCTTCACCGGCAAAAACTAGCGGAATTTGGCCCATGCCCACTACATCGTTTATCATACTTGTCAAAACATCATGTTTTCAGCTAAACGACTTACAGGAAATATTTTTGAAGATAAGGCACTCGAATACCTTAAAAGCATTGGTTACATATTGGTCGAGCGTAATTATCAGACTCCGTATGGTGAAATCGATTTAATAATGACCGATGGCAAGACAGGTGATTTTGTCTTTGTGGAAGTTAAAGCTGTTCGGACCTCATCGTTTGGAGCCGCTGCCGACAAAATTGATCGCAAAAAACTGCAAAAAATACACAAGTCAGCTCTTGTTTACCAAAATACTGTCGGAAAGTTTATTTCAATGCGTTTCGACGCTATCTGCTTCGAAAAAGCCCGAGACTTCGAAACGCTCAAACACTATAAATCTATTTTTCTTTAGTTAGAATTAAGATCGATTCCGATTTCGCAGGTTTCTGACCAGCGGCCTTGTGAATCTCTAACGCGAGTCTTGACCGTGTAGGATTTCTTTTCGGAGTATCGGTGACCGATACTGTTCTCAACTCTGCCTTCTTCGCTGTCCCAGCTTCCGTTTCCGTCAAAATCCCACTGATAATTGACCACAGTCGCTCCGTCGGCCTGACCTTCGGTCGTAAAAGACACTTGATATGGATCTTCAGGATTCCATCTTGCGCGCATTTTAGTACACCTTGGGTTAAGTTTAACGATTACATCTTCAGTAGTGACTGTTCTTACAGTTGCCACTGGTGCAGCTGGTGCAGTTTGAGTATTCACAGTAGCAGGTTTATCTGTAGGTTTAATGATTTGAGACTTTACGCCTTGGACTGACTTGTTTGCTTCAGGTGCTGGCGTGACAGTTGGCACTGCACTAACTGAAGGTATTGGTCCTTCAGCAATTTCGTCTTTGTTAGACTTAGGTTTTGTTAAAGCATTAACGATTAAAGCAGCAAGTAAAATAACAACGCCTAAAGTTACTAATCCTCCGATTACTACAGGAAGATTCAATCCGCCAAGTTTTCCAAAAACTTTATCTTTCATTATATTTATTATTTTTTTGGGCAGGGGATTTATATGAATATATTTTTACTACTTTTAAGACTATAAGTCAATCTTTTGTTGCACAAAAGATTGACTTCACTTCGTGTAAGTCAACCATATACAAACAAAAGATTGACTTCATTACTTGAAAGTCAAAACAAAATATTTGTCTTCACTTCGTGTAGTCAATTTATACAGGCAAAAGATTGTCTTCATCTTCATTTGTGTAACGGGGTAGGAGGGCGCAAGAATAGCAATCCAAACAGCAAGAGAGGTAAGTAGGATGTTTTAAGCTCGATCGCAAACAAAACTATTCACAGCTGTATCCATACACCAATACAATATTTGTGCATCAAAATGTGACGCATACAGATATCTTGTGTATCCAAGTCAATAGATAAATATTAGAAGCTAGAAAAAACTACAATATGACTATATTTATTCAAAATATATTATCACTAACGTTAAATAAGTGCTAAAAAGCCGGCTTTGGGGTTTATTCAACCTTAATAGCCGGCCTTGGGGGGTTTGGAGAGGTGTTAATCGTCAGGAGTAGTTTTCCTGAAGGTGATCTTCACCAACTTGTCATCGACGTATACGCACGCGTCGATTATCCATCTGACTGGAGAAAGAAGTTTGTGGTCAGACGGAACAAAACCGCTGACCATCAGCCACTGGGCGACACCGATTGCCGACGCCAGAAGCAGAGCGATCACTGCTCCCGCAAAGATCAGAATATTCACCATTGTTTTGTTCCCTTCTTGTGTGCTTGTTGGGGGTTGATGATGATTTTGCCAAAATTAGTCACCGCCTGCTCTCCAAGGTGACAATTTTGGGATAGTCCGGCGTTCGTTCTTCGTCCATTGCTACGCATTCTTGAAGTGTTGCGCCGGTTTGGTATCCGCATCGTCTGGCCATATCGTGCGCTGCCCAGAAACGGGACTTATGCAGAGTCTCTCCGTTTTTGAGGCAATCGAGCTGAAACTCCAACTCAGTACTGCTAAATCCAAACGAGGTGTCTGGAACAAAGTTTTCGAGGCGAATTCTGTACCAGGCCGTCATTGTGGCCTCAAAAGTGAGGTGTTTGTCGACCTGTTCTTGGACGGAGCTTCTGTCGTTTTCTTCGCTTACTTCAGGCGATGCGTCAAACATTCTCGCGAATTCTTCACGCGTTTTTGCGTTCAGAGCCCGCCGAAAATGAAAGTTAACCGCCGTGACGTAGGGAAGTTTTTTCCCTCTGAGAACACTAACTGCCACATAAATAATGGCAATCGCCGCTCCGAGATTCGAAAACCGTTGGAGCCATTCCAAAATTTCCACTTATTTCTCCACCTTAAGATTAATGTGCTTGTTCAGGATCCGCTCCTGTTGGGTGCGATTATAACATGTTATAGGGCTATTAATATGAAAACGCCGCACTCCGATTTTTCAGGGGTGCGGCGGTATTGTTTTGGAGACTTACTTAGTCCCCATTGTCGGTACGTTGTTTGCAGGCTTGGAGCTGCGTCGCACAGCGGCCAACAAAACTGCTCGAGACAGTATTGTGTCAGGATCTTCCTCCTTCTTCACTTCGTTTGGTTTGTCGCTTGGTCGAAAGCTTTGAGATATTTTCATCTCACCCTCCTAACAAAATCCGTGTAGCTCTTATTCGCGAGGCGCGTAGACGTCTGGCTCTGACATGTTCGAAACTCACACAAGAGTCGTGTTCGTTTTGCACGCCAGTTCTCTGGTCCATAACCAAACGGATAGTATCCAATTTGATTAAGGCACGAGTCGCATTCGGCAATCTGATTGGCGATCTCGCCCAGCCGGCGTTTAAAGCCGTGCTGTTCAACTGCGTCGCAAGCGACTAGCAGTGCAACCGCAGCCGAGGGAAAATAGATAATAACGAGATCAAAAACCTCCACTTATTAGTCAAACCCCGATTTCCTTTAAAGTTCCCTACAGGCGTTTTAGCATTAAAAAGAGTAGGGGGCCTACTCAGAATCAGCTAAGCCTAAGGTGACAAGAATTCTATCAGACCAAAATCAGTTATCAAGGCCTGAATATTTTTTCTTCACTTCGGCATCTCGATACATAGTGTTGACATTACACGAATATTATGTAAAATGTATTTAGTTAGTGTATATAAAACAATAATTAATTATGAAAAAAACAGAAACACTCCTAGCTGCAATTATCAGCGCCGGTCTTTTTGGCTTATCTTATTTTTCAATTTTGCCGATCTCACTTACTGAGGTTGCCGGTTTTGTAACAGGTGGGATATGCGTATGGCTAGTGGTTAAAGAAAATATCTGGAATTGGCCGATTGGTATTTTAAACAATATATTTTTTATTGTTCTTTTTCTGCAAGCTAGACTTTTTGCTGATACAGCACTCCAAGTCGTTTATATCGTTCTTGGTTTTTTAGGTTGGTACTGGTGGCTAAAAGGTGGCAAAAACAAAACTAAACTAGAAGTAGCCAACACACCAAAACAGACAATGGCTTGGTTAATTGTGATTTCAGTTATCGCCACTGCCGTTTTGACTTATACCTTAATTAAAGTTAACGACTCAGCGCCGTTTCTCGACGCCGTTACCACTGTCCTTAGTCTGGCTGCACAATTCTTGCTGACCAAGAAATACATCCAAAATTGGTACCTTTGGATCACAGCTGATGTCCTGTATATCTACCTTTATTTTTCCAGAGGACTCTCGC
>CAYGIG010000006.1:0-24389 GCA_964349875.1 uncultured Gammaproteobacteria bacterium
GGATAGAGTTGGGGTATTTGTTGACGCAAAACTCAGAGCTTTGGGCGGTAGGGAGATTGTGAAAATACTCGAAAAAGACGGTTATGCAAAGTACAAAAATCCAGAAGTTTAGACATGCAAAATCCAATAGTTATCGACCAAACAAGCGTAAGCGCCAATAAAGAAAGGTCGGTAGTAAGACCAGAAAAAGGACTTAACCGAAAAGTGGTCGAACTTATTTCAAAAGAGAAGAATGAGCCTGAATGGATGAGAGAGAAGAGGTTAACTGCTTACGAAATATTTAAACAAAAAAAGATGCCGACTTGGGGTGCTGATTTGTCTAAATTAGATTTTGATGAAATAACTTTTTATCTCAAATCCGATTACGGTAAATATGAGAGTTGGAAAGACGTGCCAGAGGATGTAAAAACCACCTTTGAACGTCTCGGTATTCCTCAGGCAGAGAGAAAGTTCCTAGCTGGGGTAGTGGGGCAATACGAGTCTGAAGGGTTCTATCAAAACTTAATGGAGAAATATTCTAAACAGGGAGTAATTTTTTGTGACACTGATACGGCCGTTGCTAAGTATCCGGAAATACTTAAAGAATATTTTATGACTCGATGCGTATCAATTGCGGATCACAAATTTGCTTCACTACATGGAGCGGTTTGGAGTGGAGGCAGTTTTGTCTATGTTCCTGCGGGTGTGAAGGTTGATTTACCACTGCAGACATATTTTAGGATGAATGCTAAAAATTATGGGCAATTTGAGCACACTTTGATTATTGCCGAAGAGGGAAGCGATGTACATTACATTGAAGGTTGTACGGCACCTAAGTATTCTTCGACATCAATGCACAGTGCGGTTGTGGAAATATTTGTTAAGAAAAATGCGCACGTTAGATACACAACAATACAGAACTGGTCGACTGATGTTTATAACTTGAATACTAAAAGGGCGATCGTGGAAGAGGGTGGATTCATGGAATGGGTTGGTGGATCATTGGGTTCAGGGGTTACTATGCTTTATCCTGCATCAATGCTGATTGGCCGCGGAGCTAGAGCAGATCATCTTAATATTGCTGTTGGAGGCCCAGGTCAATATAAAGATACAGGAGCAAAAGTGTTTCATGGTGCGCCAGACACGACTTCAACAGTTGTATCTAAGTCGATATCGTTTGGCGGGGGAAAGACGGTATATAGGGGCTTACTCAAGATCGCCAAAGGGGCAATTAACTCAAAGGCACATGTGCAGTGTGATGCTTTGATTATTGACGATAAATCTAAATCTGACACTATTCCAACAATGGAAATTTTTGAGGATCAAGTGTCGGTCGGCCATGAAGCTACGGTTGGAAGAATTTCGGAAGAAATGCTGTTCTATTTACAATCAAGGGGGCTGACGGAATCTGAGGCGATGGCGATGGTTGTGAGAGGGTTTGTTGAGCCTGTGGTAAGGAAACTTCCTTTGGAATATGCGGTTGAATTAAACCGTCTGATCGAGCTTGAAATGGAGGGATCAATAGGTTGAAAAATTATAAAATTGTTTTGAAAAATAATATTGAGAAGAGCATTAGGGAAGAAATATTGCCAGGGATTAAAAAAGTAGAAATCGAGATTTTTGGGGATGATAGCAGTTTTGATTATTATGGAGTACTGACTGGGAAAAATGAGCAAATCTTTGATATTTCTACGCTTGTGACGCATGTTGGACTCAGGGCAAAAAGTAATGTACATATAAAAGGAGTATTGAAGGATAGTTCAAAGGTTGAGGTAAAAGGATTAATTAAGGTTTTGAATGGCTCAAAAGGAAGTGATGGGAGATTTAAGGCGGAGTTTCTAGTCTTTGATAATGCCGTTGCTAAACCGACTCCTGGGCTGGAGATCGAGGAGAATGAGGTTGCTGTTGGACACAGTGCATGGGTGACGAAAGTTAGTGAAGACACTATTTTTTATATGATGTCCAAAGGACTGAGTAGAAATATGGCAGAAAAGGCGATTATAAAAGGTTTTTTAAAGCTGTGAAGAACACACTTAAAATCTAAATAAAAATGTTAAGAAAAGATTTCCCCATATTTAATAATAAAGTTAACGGTAAGAGGTTTAGTTATTTGGATAACGCCGCAACTACTCAAAAACCAAAAGAGGTAATTGATAGAACACATAAGTTCTACACTAGCGAATATGGAACGATAAATAGAGGTGTATATAAGTACTCAGAAATGGCAACTGAGGCTTTTGAGACAACAAGAAAAATAGTTGCAGATTTTCTTAATTGTCAAAATCCAAAGGAAATAATTTTTACTTCTGGGACAACCGAAAGCATTAATTTGGTTGCATATTCATGGGGAGTAAGAAATTTGAAAAAAGGTGATGAGGTTTTATTATCGATTTCTGAACATCATGCCAATATTGTCCCATGGCAAATAATTGCAAAAAAAACAGGCTCAAAAATCGTATTTGTTGGAATAGATGATTTTGGACTGATTGATGTCGTGGACTTAAGGAAAAAGGTCAACAAGAATACTATGCTGGTCGGTTTGGTTCACGCGTCAAACGTATTAGGTGGAATAAATGATGTAAAAACGCTGGTAAAAGAAGTTCGAAGAATAAATGATAAGGCAAAAATATTAATTGATGCAGCGCAAACTGTAGGTAAAATCGGAGTAAGTGTGCAGTCAATAGGAGCGGATTTTATGGTGTTTAGCGGACACAAAACTATCGGCCCGACTGGAGTCGGTGTACTTTGGATTAGAGAGGAAATTGCTTCTGAGATGCCACCGTTTTTAGGTGGAGGATCGATGATTAGGGATGTGACTGAAAACGGTACGATTTGGAATGATGTTCCTTATAAGTTTGAGGCTGGTACTCCAAATATTGCTGGTGTTTTAGGATTATCATCTGCGATCGAATATTTAAGCAATGCTGGATTAGACAAGATCGAACTTGAAGATCGGGCGCTTTCGGAATATATGATGAGAATGCTTGAGGATAGAGGTATTAACTTTATAGGACCGAATATAGCGAGTAGTAGGGTGGGGATTTTTACGTTTAATATCGAAGGAATTCACCCGCATGATTTGGCTAGTGTTCTGGATACACAAGGCGTGGCAGTAAGATCAGGGTTACACTGTGCACATCCTTTGATGAAAAAATTGGGTTTAGAATCGGCTGTTAGAGCGAGCTTGTATTTTTACAATGACAAAGAGGACATAGACCAGTTATTTGCTGGTATTGAAAAGGCTAAAAAAATATTAAAAGTATGATTGACAATCTTTATCGCGATGAATTATTGGATTTAGTTAGGGAAAGTGCTGTGCAGAAGAAGGTGCGGAAGCCGGATCTGGTGATTGAGGAATTTAACAGTCTTTGTGGGGATAGATTGGTAATTGGAATAAAATTAGACGGAGAAAAGGTTGTACAGTTTGGTTTTGAAGGCACGGGCTGTTTGATTTCTCAGGCCTCTACCTTTTTATTAAAAGATAAGATTGAGGGTAAAAAACTGTCGGAAATCAGGAAAATAACCGATGAGGAGGTTTTGAAGGATTTAGGGATTCCAGCATTGACTCCGTCGAGGGTAAAGTGTGCGTTAATGGCAATTAGAGCAATTCGGATTAAAGTTTGATTTGCATAAGTTTAGACTTAAAAAGTAATATATAAACAGTTATTTATGAAAGGAGAATTGTATGTCTGAAGAACAAATAAATCAGGTAGTTGATGCACTACCAAAAGATAAAAGTAAATATAAAATCGAGGTTAATCGCGGACTTTGTATTGGTGCTGCAAGCTGTGTGGCTGTGGCTCCGAATACGTTTGACTTGGATGAGGAAAATATTGCCATAATCAAAAACGGTGATCACGATACGGATGAGACTAATCTACTTGCAGCTCAGAGCTGTCCGACGAAGGCGATAATTGTGACTGATATAGAAACAGGACAACAGGTTTATCCTAGCTGAATGGAAAGAATCGACTGCCTGATAATCGGTGGAGGCATAGCCGGTACAACTGCGGCGGAAACATATCGCAGGTACAATGCTGATGCATCAATTGTAATTCTCAATAAAGAACCGGAATTGTTATATTCGAGAGTATTGCTTTTTCAGCTTCTTAAGCACGAAGTGACTGAAGAGCAGGTTTTTATGCGGAAATTGGAGGAGTATCAGACGAAGAAAATCGATATTAGAACAGGCGTGACTGTTACCAAGATTGATACTGCAAACAAAAAGGTTGTAACAGACAAGGGTGAAATCGGTTACCAAAAATTATTAATTGCATCGGGTGGAGTTCCCAGAAAATTAGGTGTTTTAGGTGAGGATTTGCCTGGAATTTTTTATTGGAGGTCAATTCATGATTCCAGAGCGATTGAGCAATATGTAACAGGTAAAAAATCGGCAGGTGTAGTCGGTGGAGGATTTATCGGACTGGAGCTGGTGCAGGCATTTGTAAAATTTGGATTGGAAACAAATTTTTTTATCCTTGAGGAGTGGTTTTGGCAGAATATGCTTGGGGTCGAATCTGGCAAGCTTCTAGATCAAGTGTTGGTTAGAAATGGCGTAAAAATGATGTATAACGTGGCTGTTGATCATTTTGAGGGGGCCGATAAATTAGAAAGGACAGTGTTTAAAAACGGTCAAAGTGTTGCGACAGATCTGTGTGGAATTGGGGTAGGTATTGTTTCGGATACAGAGTTCGTCGGAGAGGAGATCAAACGGAATAAAGGTAAGGTTGTAACAGATGAATTCCTAAAGACTTCGGTTGCGGATGTTTGGGCAGCTGGAGATATGACGGAATTTTGGGATACGAATCTTAAGATGCCGATTAATTACGGAACTTGGGTGAACGCTTCGGAACAGGGGAGAATTGCCGGTGAAAATATGAGTGGAAATACAAAAGAGTTCAGGTTGATCGCGGCTTATTCAGCGCCGGTATTTGATGCTAATTTGACGACGGTTGGTGTGGTCAGACGAGATTTGGCACAGCAGATCGAAGTTATTGGTAGTGCAACGGAAGGAACTGTGGCGGAGGTATTGATTAGCGGCGGAAAAGTATTGGGCGCAACGCTGGTTAATGCACAGGCGATGCGAGGGAAAATTACGAAGATGATTGAGAGCGGGGAAGTGTTTGATAGGGCTAAGTTGGTCTAATTAGATTTTTTTTGATAAGAAACTATTTTTTATATTTCCCTCTTCACTTTTTGCCAAATGTCGACCAAAGTATCAATCGGACATTTGGCAAGCTGCCTGTTTGGAGAGGTGAAATCGAAAGTATGTTTAGTAGAAGTTAGAGGAAAAAGGAAAGATGGGTTTATAGGTTCTCGCTCAAATTCACAAATATTTTGAGTCCCCCAAAAATTTGTTCAGTTTGAGCTACAAGCCTGCTTTTCGGGAAACCCGAAAAATAAAAGCCCTCCTTTTTAGGGGAGGGCTTAGGGAAAAAGGTGAGGAGAGTTACTCCTCCTCGTCTTCCTTTCTGATCTTGATGATTCCCAGTAAGGAAATCAGGAAAAGAACGCCGTTGATGACGGCTGCGGTGACGAAGACGTAGCCGAACAGGCTCCAGAGGTCTCGGGAGCTGGCTTCTGCTGCACTATCCTGCGCCACGTCGATGAGGAAGAACGCAAGCACAGTGAGGGCCGTATTGACGGCGAGGATAACGGGAACGATGTATTTCAAGGTTCAACTCCTGCGGGGTAGAAGGAGAGAATGTGTGGATTGGCAAAACCGATTTCCACAACTTAAGTATTATACCATAAATAGGCCTATAGTTACTCGTTTGTCGTTGTTGCAAAGCTGAGCCTCTCACTTTGCTTCCGCCGACAAACTACGTCCTGCGCATCAGGAGATCTGGTGCTAAGTTTAAAAATAGTTACTCGTTTGAAATCTGAGCAGGCAGGAGTAATCAAAAATTGGTTAGAATAAAGTATGGTTTATGTTGCAAGTGATCATGCAGGTTGGCATCTCAAAAATAGAATTATTGAATGGCTTGCGGCTTTGGAATATTCTGCCGAGGATTTAGGCCCAAAAGACTTAATAAAGGGTGACGATTATCCTGATTATGCGAAATTATTGTGCGAAAAAGTACTATTAAATGGCGGAACAAAGGGAATCCTGATTTGCGATACTGGAATAGGAATGTCGATTGCGGCTAACCGATATAATGGGATTAGAGCTGGTTTGGTTACCAGTGAGTTTATGGCAAGACGAGGCAGGGAGCACAATAATGTGAATGTTCTTGTCTTGGGAGCTGAGCTGAATACATTCGAGGAGTTGGAGTTAATGTTGAATGCTTTTTTGACCACGGAGTTTAGCGGCGATGAAAGACATATTCGTCGGTTAAAAAAAATTGAGGAAAAATAAATATGGTAAAAATCATCCCCGGTATTTTTGTTGATTCGGAAGAACATTTGAATGGTTTGATTAATGTGGCTAAAAGTTTTAGTAACGAAATTCATATTGACGTAGCTGATGGGGACTTTGTCAGTACGGAGAGTGTCGGAATTGAGGCGATTAAGAAAATTGTGCCTGACGGCTATGATTTTAGCTTGCATTTGATGACTTATGTGACTATGGAAGGACTGGTTTCTTGGGCGGAAACTGCGGCAAAAAGGATCTTTGTTTATGCCAATGCTTTGCGAGAATTGGAGTTTGAGGAGGCGTTTAGAATAATAACGAACAAGGGAAAAATTGCAGGTATTGTTATCGAACCTGACCAAACTGTCGAGGAGCTTGAAGAACACATAAAGTATGCTGACGAAGTTATGATCATGGGAGTATATAGCGGTAAGTCCGGACAGGAATTTATTGGCGGGGTATTGCCTAAATTAGGTCACGTTAGAGTAATAAAACCCAGCTTAAGAATCGGAGTTGACGGAGGAATAAATATGGATACAGTAAAAAGATTAAAGGGTTTTGATTTTGCTGTCTCTTCGAGTGCAATATTTGGCGGAGAGCCGGAAAAAGGGTTTAATGATTTAGTAGCAATAGCGAAAGAAATTTAATATGCATTTGGGATTTTATGGTGCTGACAGACAGGTGACGGGTAGTAATCATTTGATTGAATTCGGAGATACGAAGGTGTTATTGGATTGCGGAATGTATCAGTGCGGACGTTACTGTGAAGTAGAAAATTACAAACCGTTTAGTTATAACCCCAGTGAAATCGATGCGGTTTTTTTGTCGCATCCGCACGCTGATCACTGTGGAAAACTGCCAAAGCTTTTTAAGGATGGATTTCGAGGAAAAATTTATTCTACTGAGCCGGCGAAAAAGTTAGCAGAAGTGGTTTTGATGGACAGTGCAAAAATAATTGGCAGGGAAGCGAGACGCTATAAAACAGTACCTCTGTTTACTGCAGAAGATGTAGAGGGAGTAATGGCATTATTTGTCGATTTGGATTATCACCAAGAGGTCCAAGTTGGATCAGGGAAGTTTCGATTACTTGATGCGGGGCATATTCTAGGTTCCGCAATGGTTGTTGGTGAGATTGAGGGTAGAACTATTGTATTTAGCGGTGATCTAGGTAATTCTCCTGCGCCACTATTGCAACCAACTGAGACTTTGCAGAAGGCAGATATTGTCATTATGGAGTCAACTTATGGTAATAGAATCCATGAATCAGTGACTGAGAGGGAGAGAAAATTGTTGGAGGTTATCTTAGAAGTTGTTCAAAATAAAGGGATACTTTTGATACCAAGCTTTGCTATTGAGCGAACCCAAGAGTTATTGCATGATATTGATCATATATTGGGCTCAAATAATTTGGGTAAAGTTAAGGTTTTTTTGGATTCACCGATGGCTATAAAAGCTACAGAGATTTATGAGGAATCCTTTAGTTATTTGTCGGATAAAATTAAAGATCACGAAACGCCCAGTAGTTTGTTCAACTTTCCTCAATTGGAATTTACAGCGTCTAAGGAAGAGTCCTTGGATATAGAAGATGAAAGTAACCCAAAAATTATCATAGCGGGAAGCGGAATGATGAATGGTGGACGAATATTGTCACACGCCGTAAATGTTTTACCTAATCCGAAAAATGTGCTTCTAATTGTTGGATACCAAACAGAAGGCTCTTTGGGTCGGAGACTGCTTGATGGAGAGAGAAAGGTGAAGATTGAGGGTCAAGAGGTTAATGTTGGAGCGCGAATAAAAGCAATTGGAAGCTATTCTGCTCACGCTGACCAGAATCAGATATTGATGTGGTTTAAGGCAATGGGTAGGATGCCGGAAAAGGTATTTTTGGTTCATGGAGAAATTGATCAAGCGCAGGGTTTGGCTGACAAAATAAAAGCTGATGGTATTTGTCAGGACGTAGTTATTCCTTCGTTTGGAGAAGTGTTCGAAGTCTAGAATTTACTTACTTTATCAAGAAAACTTTTCCTAAAGGAAGATGTGATTTGACAGAGTTTGAGGCAAAAACGGATTATTAGAGTATGGCGGTAAAAATTAATCGAATTTCATTTTTAGGTTACTCGACGACTTATCCTGGCGAGGAACTATATCGGGATGCTTATGAGACCGCAAAAGTAGTAGCTGAGGCGGGATATACGATTGTAAACGGCGGCGGAACGGGAGTTATGGAAGCAGCTAGTAAGGGCGGAAAGGCCGGTGGTGGTGAGGTTATTGGTGTAACTTTTTACCCAAAGGGTGCAACACATTTTGAGGGTAGAGATATGCATAATCCGATGGATAGGGAAATAATTACGGAGAATTATCTTGAAAGAACTCTGAAATTATTAGAAATTGGCGAAATATATATAATTTTTAATGGCGGGACCGGAACTATTTCCGAATTTGGAATGGCATGGGGAATGAGTAGGATATATTTTGGACACCACAAGCCGATGATTCTTTATGGAAGTTTTTGGGAGAAGATCATTAAAACTTTTGAAGAAAATATGCTACTTAGACCCGAAGAGTTGGAAGTGTATGAAATTGCAACAACGCCCGAGGAGGTTGTGGAAGCGATTAAGAAGTTACAAGGACGAATGAAAAGAATTCATAATCACGGGGATTTGGGATCTGAAAAATCATTTATTATATAAATATGACTACTCAGGAATTGGAATTGACTGCAAATACGATAAGGCAGGATTTGATTAAGATGCTGTTGGAGGCAGGATCGGGTCATTCAGCGGGGACTTTGGGCTCGGCGGATATTTTTACGACGCTTTATTTTTCTGAAATGGATATTGATCCGAAAGATCCTAAAAAAGAGGATAGAGATAGATTTGTATTAAGCTGTGGTCATATTTGTCCCGTTTGGTATTCGACTTTAGCAAATAGAGGATTTTTTCCGCGTGAGGAATTGTTAACACTCAGGAAATTCGGAACCCGTTTACAAGGACATCCTCACAATTTGGAGCTACCCGGTGTAGAAACTTCTTCTGGGCCACTGGGTCAAGGTTTAAGTCAAGCGATAGGTATGGCGCTAACAGCACGGATGGATAAGAAAAAATGGCGGACGTACTGTGTGACAAGTGACGGAGAGCACGATGAAGGCCAGATTTGGGAAGCAGTGATGTTTGCAGGAAAGGAACGTTTGGATAATTTAGTTTCAATAATTGACAGAAATAATATTCAGATAGATGGAGATACGGAGGACGTGATGCCTTTGGAGCCTTTAGGAGATAAATATAAAGCTTTTGGATGGAATGTGATTGATATAAACGGAAACGATATTGATGCTCTTTTAGAGGCGTACAAAGAGGCTGATAGTGTCAGGCAAATGCCTACGGTGATAATTGCACATACTACACCAGGTAAGGGAGTGGAGTTTATGGAAGATGATTTTAAATGGCATGGAATGCCGCCGAATAAAGATCAAGCAAAAGAGGCTTTACATGACCTAAGAACTTTAAGAGGAAGGATTAAAGCAGAACATGAGTAACTTGAGAGAATATTTAGCTAAAGATTGTTTGACAAATCCGGTAATGAAACCCGCTCGCGATGGGTTTGGAACTGGCTTAGTTAAGTTTGGACATCTTGATGAGCGAGTAGTGGTGCTGTGTGCGGATTTGACTGATTCGACCAGAAGCGCAGGTTTTGCAAAGGAGTTTCCAGAAAGATTTATTGAAATGGGTGTGGCGGAACAGAATATGATGGGGGTTGCAGCTGGAATGGCATTGTCAGGTAAGGTGCCGTTTATCAGTTCTTATGCGGTTTTTAATCCTGGTCGGAACTGGGATCAATTAAGGGTTTCAGTTGCGTATTCAAAAGCCAATGTAAAAGTTGCCGGCGCTCACGCTGGAATTAGCGTGGGTCCGGACGGGGCAACACATCAAGCTCTGGAGGATATTGCTATAACAAGAGTATTGCCAAACATGACGGTAATAGTTCCTTGTGATTGGTTGGAGTGTGAAAAAGCGACTTTGGCTATCGGAAAAATGCAGGGACCGGCTTATGTCCGGTTTGGGCGGGAAAATGTGGCTACGATTACGACTGAAGATACTCCTTTTCAAATTGGACGTGCTGAAGTGTTTAGAGAAGGAAAAGACGTGACAGTTATTGCTTGTGGAGTAATGGTTTTTGAAGCGCTAAAAGCTGCTGAAGACTTGTCAAAACAAGGAGTGGAGGTCGAGGTGATCAATTGCCACACGATAAAGCCGTTGGATGTTAAGACGATAGTAGAGTCAGCTAAAAAAACAGGTAAGGTTGTGACAGCCGAAGAACATCAGATAAATGGGGGACTTGGGAGCGCGGTAGCGGAAGCCTTGGCGGAGAATTGTCCTGTGCCGATGTTACGGGTAGGTATAAACGACACGTTTGGAGAATCAGGTAAGCCTGAAGAGTTGATGGATGCATATGGGCTAAGGTCTGAGGACATTATCCGAAAAATTAGAAAATTACTCAAAAATGAATAAGTTGGATCTGATTGCTATTGGAGATACCTCACGCGACGTATTCAATGTGGTGCCGGATGAGACGGCCTATTGCAGTATTGACACTAAAGAATGTGTAGTGGCGTTTAGTTATGGTGACAAAATTATGGTTGAGGAGCTAGTGACAACTATTGGAGGAAATTCGGCAAATGTTGCGGTCGGAACCAGAAGGCTTGGTTTGAATTCGGCGCTTTACACTCAAATTGGAGACGATCAAATAGGTGAGGCGATCTTGAGCGAACTTAAAAAAGAACAGCTAGTAATGGACTACATATTGGTTGATAAAAATAAGAGGAGTAACTATGCAACAGCAATTTCGTTTCAGGGAGAAAGAACCTTGTTTATTTACCATGAACCTCGGGATTATAGATTGCCTGATCTAATGCCAGCGTCTTGGGTTTATTTAAGTTCAACTGGAATTGGGTTTGAAAGAATGCATGTTGAGGTATTGGAGTATGTCAGAAGAGTCGGAGCAAAGCTTGCTTACAATCCCGGAAGTTATCAAATGAAAGCCGGAATGAGTGTAATGGGACCAGTAATTTTAAAAAGCGAAATTTTGTTTCTTAATCGTGAAGAAACGGTTAGGGTTTTAGGAGATGGGTTCGATCTTACGGATGATGTAAAGAAGTTAATGGGTGGGGTATTAAATTTAGGTGTAAAAATTGCGGTTTTGACTGATGGTCCGTCGGGATCTTATGCAACTGATGGTAAAAATTATTGGTTCTGCGGTATTTTTGATGCGCCAATTGTTGACAGAACAGGTTGTGGGGATGCTTATTCAACAGGATTCACCACAGCAATTGCAAAAGGGTTGGACATTCCGACGGCGATGGTTTGGGGCACAATGGAGAGCGCGGGGGTAATTGCAGTTATGGGGCCGCAGGGTGGGCTATTAACTGCTCAGGAAATGGAGATAGTTATGGGTCAAAATCCAGATTTTAGAGCGAAGCTAATCTAACCATTCTTTTTTGAATAAATCATATGATTAAAAATTTAGTTGAAAAGTCTCAAAGAACCTTTCAAAGAATGGCAATTCGTGCCAGAGAGGTGGTTTTGGGAAAAAGAATTTTAGAGCTTTTGGCAGAAATGGATAAAACAGTTTCTCCTTTGATTCTTGCTAAATCGGAAGAAAATCCAATTATTGAGCCTAATCCTGAAAATGATTGGGAGAATTGGCAAACATTTAATCCCGGTGTAATTTTAATTGATAATAAGGTTTATTTTCTTTATCGGGCTATCGGCGAGGATGGTCTGTCCCGCCTAGGATTTGCTGTTTCAAGTGATGGATTTCACATTGATGAACGATTGTCTAAGCCTGCGTATGAACATCAAGCCGGGACTGATTCTCTAACCCCGACATTCAATATTTTTTCGTTTTTATCAGGAGGAGGCTTTGGCGGAGCAGAAGATCCCCGATTGGTACGGATTGACGATGAAGATTCGATATACATGACTTACACTGCGTGTGATGAGGGATTGAGAGTGGCTTTAACTTCAACTAAAATTGAAAACTTTTTAAACAAAAAATGGAAATGGAAAAAACCAGTCTTAATTTCTCCGCCTGGAGAAGTCCATAAAAACTGGTTAATTTTTCCAGAAAAAATAAATGATAAATATGTTCTTCTGCATAGTATTAGGCCGAATATTCAAATTGAATATGTAGATGATTTAGAATTTGATGATGACAAATATATAAATAGCTATCATGGGGGTGGGCCACAAAAAGGCTGCTGGGATAAGTGGCTCAGAGGTGCTGGAGCTCCTCCAATAAAAACTTCTTTGGGCTGGTTGCTTCTTTATCACGCAATGGATGATGATTGGGGAAAATATAAAGTTGGAGCTATGCTTCTTGATCTTAATGATCCGACAAAAATTCTTTTTAGAGCAAACGAGCCCATCTTGGAGCCGTCGGAAGATTATGAAAATAATGGATTTAAGGGTGGAGTAGTTTATGTTTCGGGAGCGATAGTAAAAGACGGTAACTTGTTGGTTTATTATGGTGCAGCAGATAGTTACATTGGAGTGGCTTATGCTCAGCTTGACGACTTTTTAAGTGCATTAATTCACAGTAAAAGGCCAAAATTGTCCCTAAGGCAATTAAAGGAGAAGAAATAAAATATGTTAATTAAACGGTTTGAAAAAAATCCAATACTTGTTCCAGACAAAAGTCACTCTTGGGAATCTGAAGCGGTTTTTAATTGTTCTCCGGTTCAAAAAGGTGAGGATATTTTTCTATTGTATCGAGCGACGTCTCTCCACCATTATCACTCGATTGCTAAAACTAGATTAATGGTTTCTGATATTGGTATTACTGAGAGTAAAGATGGAGTTAATTTTAATAACAGACGAAGATTTATTGTTCCAAAATACGAGTGGGAGCGATTTGGATGTGAAGATCCACGCGTATCAAAATTAGGCGAGACATATTACATTTTTTATACTGCACTCTCTA
The DNA here is from genome assembly GCA_964349875.1 of uncultured Gammaproteobacteria bacterium. GTDB lineage: Bacteria > Patescibacteriota > Microgenomatia > CAYQLK01 > CAYQLK01 > CAYQLK01. Next base: position 13,310 of record CAYGIG010000006.1, read on the forward strand.
CTTACCCTCCAAACGCACAAGGTGTCAAGGTTGGATTGGCAATTAGTGATGATTTAGAAACAATCAGAGAAAAGCACCTTATTACTTCTTTTAACGCGAAAGCCATGACTCTGTTTCCAGAAAAGATCAAAGGAAAAATGTGGGCGATTCTTACGGTAAATACAGATATGCCGCCTGCAAAAATTTGTCTTGCTAGTTTCGATAATGAAAGCGAGATGTGGTCTGACGATTATTGGAATAAATGGTATCAGAGCTTTGAAAAATCTGCTATTCCGCTTCAGCGAAGACCGGAGGACCATGTTGAAGTTGGTGCTTCACCGATAAAAACGGACGATGGTTGGTTGATATTTTATTCATATATACAAGGTTATTTTTCACCAAAAAGAGTATTCGGTATAGAGGCGGTGCTTCTTGATCTTGATGATCCTCGTAAAATTATTGCGCAGACAAGTTATCCGATTATGGTGCCAGAGGAATATTATGAACAATACGGGCAGGTGCCTGATGTTATATTTCCTTCCGGAGCCATGATAAAAGATGGATTAATTTATCTTTATTATGGCGCGGCTGATACAACTTGTGCGCTGGCTCAAATTTCACTTTCTGGCTTCCTTAATAAAATTCAAAATGAAGAAAAAAGTTCATTTAAATTTTTGCGTTCAAAGAATAACCCGATTGTTTTGCCGAAAAAAGAAAACAGTTGGGAATCTAAAGCAACATATAATCCTGGAGCGATCTATTTGGACGAGAAAGTTCATATGATTTATCGGGCACAATCGGACGATAATACTTCAGTGTTTGGCTATGCAGTGAGTGCTGATGGCACGCATATAGACTTTCGGTCTCCAAACCCAGTTTATGTTCCAAGGGAGCCATTTGAGCAAAAACTGAAGACTGGAGGAAATTCTGGCTGTGAGGATCCTCGCATTACTAAAATTGGCAAAACGATTTATATGTTCTATACGGCTTATGATGGGCAACACCCCCCAAGGGTTGCTTTGACATCGATTTTAGAGAAGGACTTTTTAGATCAAAAGTGGAATTGGGCAAAACCAGTACTTATTTCTCCTCCAGAAATTGATGATAAAGATGCTTGTTTGTTTCCGGAGAAAATTAATGGAGAGTTTGTAATTATCCATCGAGCTGGGGACACAATCGACCTTTCTTTGCATTCAAATCTAAACTTTGATGGAGACACTTGGCTCGAGGAGTATCGTTGGATTGCTCCGCGAAAGGGAATGTGGGATTCTAAAAAAGTTGGTATTACAGCGCCACCAATTAAAACTAAAGCTGGCTGGCTTGTTTTGTATCATGGAGTGTCTGATGATGGCATATATAGAGTTGGTGCGGCACTTGTTGATCTTAACGACTTAACTAAAATCATTAGTCGAACTAATCAGCCGATTTTTGAACCTGATGTTGAATATGAGAAAGTAGGACAAGTTCCTAATGTTGTTTTTCCGTGCGGCGCTACTGTTATAGGTGAAGAGATTTATATATATTACGGGGGAGCTGACAGTGTTGTTGGTGTTGCAACTGGCAATATAGAGAAACTGTTGAAATTTTTAGAATTGTAAAATTTTATTTGGAGACAGAGTAATATTAAAATACAGCTTTTAAAGCTAAATTAATTTGATTTCCGATTAGACAAATCAGATTTCGTGGTAGGAAGCAATTATTTTATTTGCTCGGTTTTTTGTTTTCATGACGAGGTCAAAATTTTCTGAATCAACAGTCTCATAATAATTGTTTGCTTCCGTTGCAGTCCTGCCACCTTTTATATGCCGTTGAACAACTGCTTTTCTCACTACTTCTTTATCAGCATTTACAAAAATAGAAAAGTCCAAAAGTTTACCAATCTCATTCCATCTCTCTTGATCGTATAAAAGCCATAAACCCTCGATAAGCAGAAGTGTATTTTGTTCGTCGATTGTTACAATATTTTCAATTGGATTATGTATTTTTCGGGAATACACAGGCAATGAGATTTTTTTCCCAAGTGAAAAACTTTTTAGAGCAGAGATTAGTTTTGAAACATCGTAAGTATCAAATCTCCCTTTGTAATCTATCAGGTTTTTACCGTCTTTTTTTTGGGATACGAGAATGTTGTTTGGGTAGTGGAAAGCATCTATTCCCACAGTCTCAAGTCTGAAGGGTAGTTTTATCTGTTTTGCAATTTCTTGAAAGAGAGCGCTAATTACTGATTTTCCGGAACCTGTCGGTCCTGTAATGCCAATAATCACACGATGTTTTTGTTTCTTTGTATATATATCAACAATCTCTGTAAAAAGGTCAAGGTAAAATTTTTGTTGTTTCTGATTGAGAGTTGAAATATCAATTTCCTGTTCCGTGACGGTTAATTTTGAAGGAAATATTATTTTATTTAAATTTAATTTTTCTGATTCCATACCTTATTTTAGCTTGTAGTCAAGAAAAGTGGACCTTAGGAGACTCGAACTCCTTACCTCTGCAATGCGAATGCAGCGCTCTACCAGATGAGCTAAAGGCCCTCGTCTAACCCTAAGGAGACACCTTTTAGGTTTCTCCTTAGTATTCCTCTTCCATTAGAGGAAAGTTTTTGCCAGGCAGAGCCTGTTCAAAAACCTGATTAATTAATTATTTTCTTTCTCCCCACAATTGGGGACCTTTTTATTTTAGGGCAAACCAAGGTTTTCCCTTAATATTCCCTTTCCTAAAATGAAATTTTAATCTGGCAGAGCCAGAATTAAAACAATTAGATTTTTTGAGGAGATATAAATAAGGTAAAAATTTGGAATAATTAGTATTGATAGGCTATCGTAGAAGTAGAAGAAGAAAAAATATATGTCAAAAGTTTTTGTAACCAGACCAATTCCGGAACCCGGCATGGGGTTATTAAAAGAAGCCGGATTTGAGGTAGAAATTAACAGTGAAGACAGAGTACTTTCGACCGAAGAGTTGAAGGTAAAAATTGCCGGAGTTGATGCAGTACTTTCGCTACTTACTGACAAAATTACTCTTGATGTAATAAGTGCGGCACCGAATCTAAAAATCGTCGCAAACTATGCGGTCGGCTATGACAATATTGATTTGGATGCTGCGGAAGCTAAAAATATTGCTGTGACTAATACTCCAGGGGTATTAACGGAGGCGGTGGCAGAACATTCACTGGCATTGATTATGGCTGTAGCTAGAAAAATTGTTGAAGCTGATAAATATGTTAGAGATGGCAAGTATAAGCAATGGGAGCCGGAGCTTTTGGTAGGGGAAGAAATGTTTGGTAAAACGATTGGAATTGTTGGAATGGGTAGAATAGGCTCGTATTTGGCTAAAATCTGTGCAGCTGGACTGGAAATGAAGGTTTTATATCAAGACATGATGAGAAACGACCTGATGGAGGGGGAATTTGGAATCCAAAAGGTTGAGCTTGTTCAACTTGTACGCGAATCAGACATAATTTCCATTCACACTCCGTTGACTTCCGAGACAAAACATTTAATTGATACAGAAGAGTTTGCAATGATGAAGCCTGGGGTGATATTGATTAATACTTCACGCGGTCCAGTTGTATCCGAAGTAGCTTTAATTGAGGCTTTAAAATCTGGAAAGATTGCTGGCGCGGGGATTGATGTTTTTGAGTTTGAGCCACAGATATCGCCAGAGTTAATGGCAGCTCCTAATCTAGTAATGACACCGCATATTGCCTCAGCAACAACCAAAGCTAGACAGAGTATGAGTGAAATTGCAGCCAAAAATATTATTGCTGTATTGTCAGGACAACCAGCTATAAATCCTGTAGTTAAAAAATGACAACCCAAGATTCAATAAAACAATTAACCAAAAATAACAGGGCACTTTGGTTGGCTTATGATCAGGGTATGGAGCATGGAACAATTGATTTTAACAATGATAATATTGACCCAAAATATATACTCGATATTGCTGTTTCAGGTTATTACACTGGTGTAATTGTCGGACGAGGAGTGGCAGAAAAATACTATCAGGACAGTGAATACAAAGGTAAGATCCCTTTAATAATTAAGGTTAATGGTAAAACAAGATTTAATAGCGAAGATCCGATTTCATCTTTATTGTGCAGCGTAGATGAGGCAAAAGCACTTGGAGCGGTAGCCGTGGGATATACGGTTTATGTGGGTGCGCCTTCTGAGCATATTATGATGCGAGAATTTGCTCGTCTGACAAGTGAGGCTCATGAAAAGGGTTTGGCTGTGGTTGGGTGGATGTATCCGAGAGGTAAATTAGTCGGCGAATTGACACCTGAAATAATTGCTTATGCTGCTCGAGTTGGTATGGAGGTTGGAGCGGATTTTGTAAAAGTGTCTTACCCGAAGAGCTTGAAGAACATGGAGTGGGTTGTAAAAGCTGCAGGCAGGACTAATGTAATGATTGCAGGCGGAAATGCTTCTGAAGAAGATCAATTTTTGAAGATGACTAAAACAATTGTTGAATCAGGTGCGACTGGTTTGGCTGTGGGTAGAAATGTTTGGCAGGCTAAAAGTCCGATTGAGTTAAGCAAAAAACTCAGCGAGATTGTTTTTGGTTAGATTCCTAAATTGAACTATCACAAATTATTAGTCTAGAATGGCTGGAGATGTTTTTACCAGGTGTCGGCGCAATAGTATTAGGCCTGTTTTTTGTTGTTGGTACAGTTTTTTTTGGTAACTTGAACAACAGCGGAATACTACAGATAGAGCCCCAGGAACAGATTAATCAGACAATCAGTATGTCTGAGGATGCTGTTGTGGTTAAAAAGGAAGCCGATTTTAGCAAAATGAAAAGTGTTGTCGGCGAGATTGTAAGTGAAAACGCAGGAGATTTTGGAATTGCTTTTAAGGATCTGACAACAAACAAAAGCTGGGAAATTAACGGAGACAAAATATTTACGGCCGCTTCGACAATGAAAGTTTTGTCGGTCTCTGGATTATATAATGCAATTGAAAGGGATTTGGTCAGTTTGGATAAGCGAGTTGGAGGTGTGGCTCTGCAAGAGCACGCCCGTTTAGCTTTAGAAGTTTCTGATAATAATTCGTGGGAAACAATAAATACAGTGGTTGGATATAAAAATTTACAAAATTTTGCGCTAGGCTTGAGGCTAACTAATATAAATGTTTTTGATAACACAATAGACGCGGTTGATTTTAGAAATCTATTAGAGAAGCTGTACAGCGGCCAATTGTTAAACAATGAAAACACCAACGAGGTCTTGTCATATATGGATCACACTGAAACAGAGAACCGAATACCTGCAGGGGTAGATGGTGCGGAAATTATTTATCATAAGACAGGTACTTTAGACGCGCTAACGCATGATGGGGGAATAATTAGGAGTGGAAAAGGCGATTATATTTTGACTGTTTACACGGAAAATTTACTTGGGAATGTAGATGCGCGGTCGGCGGTAATTGCGCAAATATCTAATGCTGTTTGGAATGAGTATTTAGTGCAAATCCAAAATTAGTTTTGCAACAAACGCTAAAGAAATGTAAAATCAGACACATAATTATGTTAAACAAAATTCCTGTTGCTGCTTGGTTTGCTATTGTTACCACCGTACTTTTGGTCGGCGGTATGGTTGTTGTCTGGAATTCGACAGGCGGGGCTAAGGCTCCGTCGGTCACCGCGACGGTTGATAATCCGGTCGAAATAAAGGAAGAGCTTAAAAATAAAATTGTCTTGGAAGACAGTTGGGTTAGACAGGGGCCTGCTGATGCAAAAGTAACGGTTGTCGAGCTGGGTGATTTCCAGTGTCCGGCTTGCGGATCAGCCTATCAGCCACTAAAGGATTTAGAGACAGAGTATAAAGATAAGAGTGTGAGATTTGTTTATAGACATTACCCATTAACACAAATTCACCCTTTTGCTTATAGAGCTGCCGAAGCTGCCGAAGCTGCAGGTGCTCAAGGAAAGTTTTTTGAAATGCACGATAAGTTGTATGAAAACCAGACCAAACTTACAGTTGACGATCTGAAAAGTTATGCAAAAAGTGTTGTTACAGATTACGCAAAATGGGAAGAAGATTTTAACTCTGGGAAGTACGGTGCTCGAGTTGACCAGGATACAGCTGATGGAAACGCGTTGGGCGCAGCTTCGACTCCGACATTTATCGTAAATAACAAAATTATTGATCATGGACAGGGTCTGAGTAATTTAAAGAGCGTGATTGAGGCGGAGCTGGCCAAATAATTTATTTTTTCCACAATGACCAAGAGAGATAGTTTAAGTTATCACAAAGAAAACAGAGGTAAGTTGGGTGTTTTTAGCAAGGTCAAGCTTGAAACTCGTGAAGATCTTAGTTTGGCTTACACGCCAGGAGTATCCGAAGTATCACTATATGTTGCGGAAGACCCAAAAAGAGTTTGGGAAGTGACTGGCAAAAGTAATGCGGTCGCTGTTATTTCGGACGGGTCAGCAGTTCTTGGACTAGGCAATATCGGTGCTGAAGCGTCATTGCCGGTAATGGAGGGTAAGGCGATTCTTTTTAAGGAATTAGGAGGAATCGACGCATATCCGATTGTAATTAAGACTCAAGATAACGATACGATTATTAATATAGTAAGGAATATTGCTCCCGGATTTGGGGGAATTAATCTTGAAGATATTGCTGCGCCAAATTGTTTTATTATCGAAGATGCTTTACAAGGTATAGGGATTCCGGTATTTCACGACGATCAATGGGGGACTGCAATAGTAGTATTGGCGGCACTTCAAAATGCGCTAAAGGTAGTTGATAAGAATTTTACTAAAGTAAAAGTGGTTGTATGCGGTGCGGGTGCGGCAGGGATTTCTATTTCAAAACTGCTTCTCAGAGCTGGCATTGGAGATTTAATATTGGTTGATTCAAATGGAATTGTATATAACGGCCGTGATGGAATGAATAGATACAAAAGCGAGATTGCAGATGTGTCAAATCTAAATAAAATAATTGGAACGGTCGAAAATGCGCTTATTGGCGCGGATGTTTTTATCGGCGTTTCAAAAGGAGGAATCGTTACAAAATCGATGATTGAAAAAATGAATAATGATTCTATTGTGTTTGCGATGGCAAATCCTATACCAGAAATTATGCCTGATGAGGCTTACTTGGCAGGTGCAAAGGTGGTTGGAACCGGAAGGTCAGATTTTGGTAATCAAATAAATAATGTTTTGGCTTTTCCGGGCATTTTTAGAGGTGCGTTGTCAGAGCGGGCAACGACAATTACGATGGAGATGAAATTGGCTGCGGTAGAGGCAATTGCAAAATGCGTAAAAAATCCAACAGCGGACAAGATAGTGCCCGACGCACTGGATAAGAGTGTCGCTGAACGAGTAGCGGAGGCGGTAGCTGCGGCGTGGCAAAAGGGAAGTAATGGCGGGCAGTAAAAAATATCTGATCACTCTAGTTTGCATCTAATATGCATAAACAGTTATTTCCCTAAAATATTGCTTAAAAATTGCAGGTTAGATTATTTAACGTATAGTTTGGGTATTTTTGCTAGAATTAACCATAGGAAATGAGTCTGAAGTTTATCTGCCATTGAATGAGTGAATTAGCAACTAGCCAGCCAAAAATTAACCCAGTTGAGGAGCTTCCAGTAGAGAAGGTTGATTTTGTGCCTGTGGAGGTTATTCATTTTGAAACAGCACCGCCTCAAATTGATGTTGAAGGTTCGGAAAGATTAGGTGTAATGTCTGGAGACCATTCGAAGCATATTCAGGCAGTTGGTGGTTTTGATATTGAAGCCGAAGCAACTAAGGTTTTGCCGCCTGGTATAGGACAGGATATTTTGATAAAACCCGGTGATGCTGATAAATCTGGAAGTTGGCTTAATGTGCTCAGAGGAAGAATCGAAAAACTGAAAGGAGCAGCTTAAGAAAATGGATTTTGAAATTGCGAATTTAATCTCAACACTGTTAACCATTGTCGGAGTTGTACTTATTTTAGGCGTAACTAGCGCAGTGGCGGGTTATTTTGTGGCAATTAAATATCGAAACAGAGACAGGGAAGAGCGTTCGTTGGATTTTGTTCTGCTTTCGGTTGCTGTTCCAAGAGACAATGAAATAAAAATTGATGCTGTTGAGCAGATGTTCTCTTCGTTGTCTGCGCTTTCTGTTCCTGAGGGTCTTTTTAGTTTTTTAAAGCCGAAAGACCACATATCATTTGAGATTGTTGCTCTGCCTGGTGATATTCGATTTTATGTATCAATTCCTAAGAAATATAGAGATCTATTGGTTAAGCAAATTTATGCAACTTATCCTGGGACTTTGGTGTTGGAGGTTGAGGAATATAATATTTTTAAAGAGCAGGGTGAGGTTGCTTATGGCTCTTTAAAATTGAGTAAGGCAAATTATTTTCCAATCAAAACATATAAAGAATTGGTTACTGACCCAATGTCATCTTTGACATCTCCGCTGGCGTCTTTGAAAGAGGGAGAAGGGGCAGCAATTCAAATTCTTGTATCCGGCACGGATTCCAGATGGAAGGATGCGGCTAAGGCCTTTATTGCAAAACAGAAAAATGTTTCAGTTGACGAAAAAGGTCCGAAAAGCAGTGGGGATCCAAGGCAGATCGAGGCAATGGAAACCAAAATGTCAAAATTAGGACTTGAGGTATCAATAAGGATAGTAGTTTCGTCAGATACAAAAGATGGGGCAAAAATTCATTATGACAATATTAAAAATGCCTTTTCTCAATTTACTTCGGATTTTAATAAATTTACGTCTGAGAAAGTCGGTAACCGAAGAGCATTTATGACCGACTTTATTTACAGATATTTACCAGTTAGAGGTAGAGGATCGGTGTTAAATATTGAGGAATTAGCGAGTATTTTTCATTTTCCTAACAAGAGTGTGGAGACTCCGAATATTTATTGGCTGAACTTTAAGCGCGCGCCAACCAGCTCAAATATGGCAACAGAGGGATTGCTGCTTGGTAAAAGTGTGTTCAGAGATACGGAAAGGAATGTTTATCTGACGGATGATGATAGAAGACGTCATGTGTATATTATCGGTAGAACTGGAACAGGTAAGACGGAGTTACTAAAATCAATGATTCTTCAAGATATTCATGCAGGTCGCGGGGTGTGTTTTATTGATCCACATGGTGATGCTGCCGAAGATTTGCTTTCTAAAATTCCCAAAGAAAGAGCAGATGATGTGATTTATTTCGACCCTTCTGATCTGACACGGCCGATGGGATTAAATATTATGGAGGCGAATACGGAAGAACAGAAAGGAATGATCGTCTCAAGTTTTATCGGTTTAATGTATAAATTGTATGACCCACACCACACCGGCGTTGTCGGGCCAAGGCTGGAACATGCTGTGAGGAATTCGATGCTAACTGTAATGAGTATTCCCGGTGCGACTCTGATTGAAACCTATAGGTGTGTGACTGATTTAAATTACACAAAAGAATTGTTGCCGCGTGTTAGTGATCCGATTGTAAAACGATATTGGACGGACGAAATCGCTAATACAAATGAGTACCATCGATCGGAAACTCTGGGGTATTTTGCTTCTAAGTTTGGCCGGTTTGTGACAGACAGAATGATCAGAAACATAATAGGTCAATCAAAGAGCTCGTTTGATATTAGACAGGTAATGGATCAGCAAAAAATCTTAATAATTAATCTTTCAAAAGGTAAGGTGACACCAGAAAATTCTCAATTTTTGGGACTTCTTTTGGTCCCAAAAATACTAACTGCAGCAATGAGTAGGCAGGATATGCCTGAGGCAGAAAGAAAAGATTTTTATCTCTATGTTGATGAGTTTCAAAACTTTGCAACGGAAACTTTTGCGGAGATACTTTCTGAGGCAAGAAAGTACAGGCTTAATCTTATTGTTGCGAATCAATTTATTAACCAGATGGAAGATAATGTTAAAAATGCAGTTTTTGGCAACGTCGGAACCTTGATTTCCTTTAGAGTAGGGGTAAGTGATGCGAATATTCTAAGTCACGAGTTTAAGGGGGTTTTTAGTGAGTCAGACTTGACAAATGTTGCCAGGTTTCAGACATATGTTAGGTCGATATACCAAAATGAGCCTTTGGAGCCATTTTCAATGGACACTACAAGAGATTTGAGTCGCGATGTGAAGAGTTTGGAGCTAGCTTCCAAAATTAAAGAACTTTCGAGATTAAAGTTCGGACGAGATGTGAACGAGTTGGAACCTGAGATTATTCAAAGAGCAAAACTGGCCTAAACTTATTTGAGTTTTAGAAATACTCGTCAAAATTCGTGTAATTTCTGCCGCTGGCAAAATTATACTCAGTTTTGACTACGTTTTGCGTTAAGAATGAATTAATAGATTCATTCTCTCGTTGAGACAGGAAGCCTGAAACTAAAAGAGTGGCGCTTAGATATTTGTTGTGGACCAGCTTGGACTCGATACTTGTGACATCCACCTTAACTTAATTTGCGGGTAAATTCTGTTTGGGCAAAAATGTGGGCGCGCTTGGACTTGAACCAAGGACATCGACCTTATAAGAGTCGCGCTCTAACCAACTGAGCTACGCGCCCATGACTGCCCACATTTTAGCTTTAGAAATACTCGTCAAAATTCGTGTAATTTCTGCCGCTGGCAAAATTATACTCAGTTTTGACTACGTTTTGCGTTAAGAATGAATTAATAGATTCATTCTCTCGTTGAGACAGGAAGCCTGAAACTAAAAGAGTGGCGCTCTAACCGACAAGTTACTCGTCTAAGTTTCGCTCAAAAATTGATCCATTATTTTTGATCTTTACTTAGACTACGTCCTGCGTTTTATGAAAACCAGAAACTAGAGCTACTGGTCCTTATTTGACAAGGGAGATTTTACTTCAAAACGACTGTACTGACAAAGATGTAAAATAAAAATTGACTAATATTAAAAATAGCTGCGTTGTAAAAAGAAAAAAATGTTAAAGAAATATACGATTATTGCGATGATTGGTATTGCGGGGATAGGTGGGCTGTTTTTGATTTTTTACCTGAGTTGGTTCTGGAGAATTTTTCTGATTCCGATAGTTGTAATTGTCGGATACGGCCTTATTACTTCGGAGTTAAATAAGGACAAGGGAAATAAAAAAGATAAATGAGTGAAGATTAAAGCTCTTCAAGCTTT
>CAYGIG010000007.1:0-24169 GCA_964349875.1 uncultured Gammaproteobacteria bacterium
CAGCCGCAGCTTTATCGATTCCATCTTCAAGCATTGTAGTAAAACCTTCCAGTCTAGCCTGTCTAGTTAAATCGTCTAATGAAGATTTACTTTGAATAAGCTCGCGAATTTTCGGAGAAACCTTAAGTATTTCAAAAACTGCTATTCGGCCGATAAAAACTTCGTCGGGGTCCAGGCCTGCTTTTGGTTGGTAGAAGTTTGTTCCTGTCAATAAACTGGTTGCGAGGTCATGACCAAGATATTGTGAAAATCTTTCTAAGATATGAGGTGGAACCTGATAACTTTCTATCTTGTTCGGATCAAGTCTCCTTACAAGTCTTTGAGCAATTATTATTGAAAGAGTTGATGCGAGCAAAAAAGGCTCGACGCCTAGATCCTCAAATCTAGGAATGGCAGTAGGGGCATCATTAGTATGAAGTGTGGAAAGAACTAAATGTCCAGTGAGTGCAGAGTGAATTGCAATGTCCGCTGTTTCGGCGTCACGGATTTCTCCAACTAGAATAATATCAGGATCATGCCTTAATATCGATCTTAGACCCGAAGCGAAGGTTAAGCCAGTTATTGTGTTGACTTGAATTTGATTAACCCTGTCTATTGTGTACTCGACAGGATCTTCGATAGTGATAATATTTACATCTTCTTTGTTGAGAATTTTTACCAAATTATAAAGTGTAGTAGTTTTACCTGATCCGGTCGGACCGGTCGAAAGAATCATTCCTTGAGGCTTTTCCAATTCTTCCTTCATAATCTCCAGGTTTTTACCTCTTAATCCTATGTCTTCAAGACTTTTTGGTGCTGATGAATCCGATAACAATCTCAACACGGCATCCTCACCAGTTGACAGTGGAAGAATTGAAACACGAACAGAATACTGCTCTGTTAAATAGTCAAAACGAAAACGTCCGTCCTGAGGGACCCGGTGCTCGTCAATTTTTAAAGATGAAAGAATTTTTATTCTGGCAATTAAGCCTGGCTGAATATTCTTTGGAAGCTCGAGAATGTCTCTTAATCTTCCATTTATCCTAAAACGAATGATGACTCTGGTCTGATAGCCTACTATGTGAATATCTGAGGCCCCTTTTGCAGCTGCAAACTGCAGAATTTTTTCAAATGTTCTGACGACATTAATATTATCGCCAATGTTTGCTCCGGTTGTGTTAGCTGCTAACGATGCTGTTTTTGTGATTTCAGACTTAAATCCTTCGGTGACATCCTGTCGATATTGACCCATCGCTTTATTAAGTAGCGAAGGAAGAGTGAAATAAAGCTTTACCTCGCGACGAGTTTTTTGACTTATTTGGTTAAAAGCTGCCAAATTATCAGGATGAGAAGTTGCAACAAATACTTCTTTTTCGTTTTGATCAAAAATCAGACATCGATTTTTGTTTGCAAAACCAGCAGGAATTAAATTAAGAATTCTTGGGTCAATTTTGTTTTTTAGGGGTGTAAATGGAAAACCTGATGTTTTTGAAAGTACGTCTCCTAAAGTTTCTTCTGCTATTAGTCCACGTGAAAGAATTACTTCTACTATTGGTAGTTTAAACATTCTTGAAGCGTTAAGCGCGTCGTCATATTGAGCTTCATTAACATATCCGGATTCAAGTAGGGATTTTTTGAGATCTTCGTTGGGCAGAAGCATTAATTTTAAATATGTTTTTGTATCGTATTCACAACGTCTTGAGGGGTGATATCTGCTTTAACTAAAAAATCAACTGCTCCTAGTTCTCTTGCTTTGTTTTTGTCTGTATCCTGACTTAGGTTGGTTAGGATAATAACAGGGGTATTACCAAGAACTGGTTTAGCTTTTTGCAAGAATCCGAATCCGTCAAGTTTTGGCAACATTAAATCAAGCAAAATAACATCGGGTTTAAAAGAATTTAAGATCTCTATTGCCTCTTGCCCATCCACTGCTTCTCTAACTTCATAGCCTGAATTTTTGAGTTTTGTACTATACATTCTTAAAATTATTGGATCGTCCTCAATTAGCAGGATATTCCTTTTGGCTCCTACGGCCATAGGTTTGACGGGCAAATTTGGTGTGATCTGCGGTTGGACGTTAACTGGCGTCGGCACAGGCTCTTGAGTTAAATTTTGTACAAGGGGCAAGGCAGAGTTGGTTTGTACTGGCTGAGAGATATTTGCGGACTGAGCAGTATTGTTGTTGTTATCCATAGTTCAATTATACTGAAATTATCTTTGAAATTTAAGGCTAATCCTTATGAAGTAAACTTCGTATCCCTAATTAGTGGGGTTTTGTCCTTTTTGGCAATAGGTACAGAGAATGAAAAGGTTGACCCAACGTTGATTTGAGAGTGTACATATACCCGACCATGCATTTTTTCGACTAGATCTTTTGCAATATACAATCCTAGACCAGAACCTTCTTGGTTTCTGGATCGTGTATTATCCACTCTATAAAATCTTTGAAATATTTTTTGCATTTCAGATTCTTCAATGCCTATACCCATATCTTGAATTGAAACATAAACATAATCAGCGTCGTTTTTAATAAAAATCGAAATATCCCCTTTTTCTGAATACTTAACAGCGTTCGATATAAAGTTGTTCATTATTTCAATTAATTTACCTGGATCTGACAAAATCTCTGGAACTGGACTTGCTGGTTGATGAAAAATTAGATTTAGTGATTTTGTTGATGCAAGTACTTTCCAGTTAGACATATTTTCAGAGATAAAATTCACAAGATCAAATGATTTAAGGTCGAACTGAAGCGCTCTATTCTGAAGCTTAGAAACAGTTAAAATATTGTTAACTAGAGCTGTCAAACGGTTGATACTTTTATAAACTTCTGAAAGATATTGTTTTATTTCAGTGTTTATCTCTCCAGCATCACCGTTTAATATCATGTCAACGTATCCTTTTATGGTAGTCATTGGAGTGCGAAGTTCGTGAGATGCGACTGACAGAAATTCATCCTTTTGCTTATCCATACTTATTAATTCAATATTTACTTTTTTTAGACTTTCAGCCAATTTTGCTTCTTCTGAAAGATCTGTTATCACAATTAAAATTTCGTCTTGCCCATCTTCGTGTCTAATTGGAATTGAAACCATTTTTACCTGTTTTTTATTACCCGAAATTTCAATTACTAAGTTTTCAATCGACTCCGGCTTGTGTGAAATTAAAGTTTGATTGTAAGGCAGAGACCGTAAATCGTATCTTTCTGAATTGTTGGATTGTGGATTAACACGACTAACGATTTCATTAATAGTTAAAACATTATCAAGGTCAGAGCCAAAAAAGTCTGAAATTTTCTGATTAAAAAATATTGGCTTAAGGTCAGATATTCTAATAGCAATAATTCCAACTGGAGTGTTGTTAATAATCTTTTTTATTTTTTCTTCTTCAACTGCAATTTGTTTTGACTTCTCAAGTATTTCTAATGTTCTTTTGGCGACTTTTTTCTCTAGTTCATGAGTTTGGGACATAAATATCATTAATATAGCTACTGCTAGAGTTTGAATTGAAATAATTGACGCATAAATAATCTGAATAGCAATTTGACCTGATTCGGTAATAAAGTTTTTTGGGTAGAATTTTGTATCAAAAACTATTTTGCCAAATTCCGACCGAAGATCTATTTCGTGTTCTTTTTGTATTACGCCTGCATCATAAGGCAAAAGAGTGTGATTATTAACCTCAACTGAAATATTAAATTTCTCAGAAGATGAGGAAGAAAATACGTTACGATTTAAACGATTAATATCAACGACACCAAAAGAAAGACCAAAAAATGCACCATTTATTTCGATTGGCTTAAATAAAATAAAGAGTGTTCTTTTCCCGACTAGCTCAATTGGGCCAGCAACAAACTCTTCTTTATATATGTAATTTGATTTGATTGCTTCTTGAACCTCTGGAAGGTTTGAAAAATCCTTGATAAAATTTTTATTGGGAATAGAACTATCTGAGACTGCGATCGGCTGAAGGTTTATATCAACAATTCCAATCTGGTTAAAAACGCTTTTGGAAGTAATTTGCCCTTGCGCATAGTTTTTAATATTTTCTTCGCCTGCTGTGGAATTATTGATAAAATAATTTTGAAGATTTGTTAAATCTGAAAAGTGTTTTTCAATTTCTGAGTTGAATTGTGATATCACAACTTCTGCTTGAGATTTGTTTGATTTTTCAAGCTCCTTGTCTAGACTAGAAATTAAAGTGTTTTTGATAATAAGATGTGCAAAAATATTACCAAAGGTAAAAACTATTAACACAAATAATAAAATAATTGTACGGATATTAAAAGTAATGAAACGTCGGGCAGGTGTCATGAGTTGGGTATTTAAACTATTGTATCTTAAGATTAGGGTAAGTTTTTACTTAATATTCTATATTAATACACTAATTACTCAATGATTTTTATTACATGATAGTCAATAGGGTCCCGTTTTACCCATGGCACTTCTTGTCCTCCTTCGCCATGAAGCTTCGGACGGACTGCGCGCTTATTTAATTTTGGTAGTGGCAGCGCTTGTATTTTTTGCCTGAACCGCAAGGACAGGGGTCGTTCCTGCCAACTTTTGAGTCTTTTTTACTAACTAGTGTTTTTTTTGCAGTTTCATCCGTTGCCTCCACGGCCCCCGACGCTTGAGCAGTTAATGGGTCAATTTCCGGAACTTGCGACTGCGCCAGCGATTCTATGGGGAATTTAAATACTCTATTTATTATTTCAGAGTCGATATCGCTAATCAGTTTTTCAAAAAGCTTGTAAGATTCGCCTTTATATTCCACCAAAGGATCTCTTTGCGCGTAAGCCCTCATGCCGACACCGGACCGTAAATCGTCCAAGGTATCAATGTGTTCCATCCATAAAGTGTCTATCACACTTAATGCAACAACTAATTCAGCCTGATCAACTGCATCCTGTCCGTATCTTTTTATTCTTTCTTTGCCAATATCCTCGATAATTTTTTGCATGAATTCGACAATTTTATCCTTTGATTTCAGATTTGCAATTTCTTCTGTAATTACTTTTTGGGAATTTGGATCAAAGGAGATAATATTAAAAAACTCTTTGGTCAAAAGCTCGTAATCAGGTGATTCTGATTGATTGATGTGAATGTCCACCAATTGATCAATATAATTATTCAGCTTCTGATTAAAATCTGACTTAAAATCCTTTTCTGAATCTTTATTGCCTTTTTGGGCTTCTAATATTTCCTTACGTCTGGTATAGATTATTTCCCTTTGAACATTTATCACATCATCATATTCAACAACTCTTTTACGGTTGTCGAAGTGGTGCCCTTCAACTTTTTTCTGCGCATTTTCAATAGCCTTGCTAACCATGGAATTTTCTATAGGAGTATCCTCGGGTAGCTTGAGAGCAGTCATAATTTTAGAAATAGATTCTCCACCAAAAAGCCGCATAATATCATCCTCTAGAGAGACATAAAATCGTGTTGATCCTGGATCACCCTGACGTCCGGCACGCCCTCTGAGCTGGTTGTCAATTCTGCGCGATTCATGCCTTTCGGTACCGATAATATGCAAACCACCTAACTTGTCGACACCGTTACCGAGCTTAATATCAACACCACGGCCGGCAATATTAGTTGCAAGCGTAACCGCACCACGTTGTCCAGCAAGTGAAATAATTTCTGCTTCTTTTGTGTGGTTTTTGGCATTTAATATCTCGTGTTTTACTCCTTTTTTCTTTAGCACCTCTGAAAGCATTTCGTTTTTTTCAATTGAGGTTGTACCAATTAGAACTGGCCGGCCGGATTGATTAAGTTCTTTTACTTCATCAGCAACTGCAGAGTATTTTGCTCTTGCGGTTTTATAAACAACATCAGAGTGGTCCTTTCGAATATTAATTTTGTTTGAAGGTACGGCCACAACATCGAGTTTATAAATTTTGAAAAATTCCTCGGCTTCTGTTTCAGCTGTACCGGTCATTCCAGAAAGTTTTTTATACATTCTGAAATAATTTTGAAAAGTAATTGTTGCAAGAGTTCTACTTTCTTCCTGAATAGCAACGTTTTCTTTGGCTTCAATGGCCTGATGCAATCCTTCAGAGTATCGCCTGCCCTCCATTAATCTACCTGTAAACTCATCGACAATTACTACCTCGTTTCCCCTAACGACATAATCTCTGTCTTTTACAAATAATGTTCTTGCGCTGATTGCTTGCTCAATATGATGAATTGTGGAAAAGTTTGTTTCATAAAGATTATTAACTCCAAGGATTTTTTCTACTTTTTCTATACCGGCTTCCGAAAGAGAGGCTGATTTTAATTTTTCGTCGATGACAAAATCGATGTCTGCGTTCAGACTGCCGACCATTTTTGAAAAAGTGAAATATTTTTCGGTTGCTTCCCCAGATGGAGTAGAAATTATTAAAGGCGTTCTGGCTTCATCAATTAAAATCGAATCAACTTCGTCCACGACGGCGAAGTTATGACCACGCTGAACCATGTTTTTTAAATCCCAGACCATGTTGTCCCTTAAGTAATCGAATCCAAACTCATTATTCGTGCCATATGTAATATCGGCCTGATACATCTCTCTTCGAAGCGTTCCTCCCGGCGGTATTTCGTGAATTAAATATCCGACCTTTAAGCCAAGGGTTGAATAAATAGGACTCATCCATTCGGAGTCTCTTTTGGCTAAATAATCGTTGACCGTAACAATATGTACACCATTTTCTTCTAGAGAATTAAGATACGCAGGAAGTGTCGCGGACAGGGTTTTACCTTCACCAGTTTTTTGTTCAGAAATCTTACCTTGATGAAGAACAATGCCCGAAATAAGCTGGACATCGTAGTGGCGCATTTTTGTAGTTCTAATGGAAGCCTCTCTGACGGCCGCAAAAGCATCGGGCAGAATCTCGTCAATTGACTGTCCGCTTTTTAACCTTTTTTTGAACTCTTCGGTCTTTGATTTGAGCTTTGAATCTGAAAGTTTCGAGTATGACTTTTCTAAATCGTTGATATTAGAAACGATCGGGCGCAGTTTTTTTACTTCCTTTTCGTTTGAGTTTAATAGTCCGCCTAGTTTTCCTAACATAAAATTATTGGGTATTAGCTACGAATAAGTATTATAAATTAAGCGTTCTAAAAATAACAGTCTAAGACCTTGAGTGCTACTCAATTTTGCCAAATCCAGTATAGGGCTGTAATACTTTTGGAATGATGACCTCACCGTCCTTAGTTTGAAAGTTCTCCATAATCGCGGCGATAATCCTACCAAAAGCAAATGCGGTTCCATTAACGGTATGAACGAATTCTTTTTGTCCTGAATGGTCTAAATATTTAATATTTAGTCTTCTAGACTGGAAATCGGTCGTGTTTGAGGTGGAGTGCGTTTCTCGATAACGATCTTGCGACGGGAACCAAACTTCTATATCGTATTTCTTGGCAGCAGGTAATCCTAAATCTCCAGAAGCAATATTCACGACCTGATAGGGAAGCTCAAGCCCTTCAACAAGGATTTTTTCTAGTCGGAGAATGTTTTGGTGTTCTTTTTCAGATTGCTCAGGGGTACAAAAAACAAACATTTCTAATTTGTTAAATTGATGGACTCGAATAATACCTTTAGTGTCTTTGCCATAGCTTCCTGATTCGCGACGGAAGGAAGGCGAATAACCAACATATCTAATCGGTAATAATTTTTCAGCAATAGTTTGATCTTTAAACATCGGACCAATTGCTTGTTCTGCGGTGCCAACTAAATATAAATCGTCTTTTTCTAAAAAGTAAGTTTCCTCGTTTCCGCCGTGTTCAAGATAACCCATTCCCCACATGGATTGTGTGTTAACTAGTACAGGAGGAATTATTAATTCAAACTCATTTTTGAGAATAATATCCTTGGCATAATTAAGCAAAGCCAACTCCAGCTCGGCACCTTTTCCTTTGAGATAATAGAATCTCGATCCCGAAACTTTTGCAGCGGCCTCAAGATCGATAATGTTTAAACTTTTACCTAATTCTTCATGACTTTTAGGGGTAAAGGGGAGTTTTGCGGGTGCAAGTTTGGTTTCGATAACCTGACTTTTATTTTCGCCTCCAACTGGAACATCATCAAAGGCGGGGCTTGGAATAGCATATAAAATATCAGAATATTCTTTTTCGATTAGTTTGAGTGACTCTTCAATTTCCCTTTGTTTCTCTTTTACTTCTTTACCTTTTGCGCTTTCTATTTTTTGCGAGGCGATTTCTTTTTTCTGACGATTTAACTCCTCGACCTGAATGATTAGCTCTGATCGCTTCTTGTCGATATCTAGTAGTTCGTCTAGATTAATACTTACTCCTTTTTCTTCAATCTTTTTTTGAAACCAATCCTTGTTTTCTTTGAGTTTTTTTAGGTTTATCATCTTAATCTTTGATTTCTCTGATACCTTTTATTTTGCCAGAAGTGATCAGATCAATGGCTTTTTGATGCCAAGGGAATTTGGTAATTTTTAGTATTTCATGGGTCTTTTTCTCAAGCTCATCTTTTGCCGCTGGCACACCCTGTATTTGGGCAATTGCGTCGATATGGTCTGCAGCTTTGGCAAATCTTGCCTCGAGCGTCTTTCTCTGTGAATATTCCTGATATAGACTAATTATCTCCTCTTTGTTTACTAAGTCTTCAACCAGTATTTCCATACCTTTATCTTCAATATCGCGAAACTTGCCATGTTCGAGATATTTAACAAAGGATCCAACATCACCAACAATTGTTTCCGCTAGGTCATGAAATAGGGCCATTTTTAGGACTTTGTCTGCATTAACTTTTGGTGTTTTGTTCTCTTTATTGTGAAGAACTGCAAGTTCGTATGCTAAAACAGCGGTTGCAAATGAGTGTGCTGCAACTGAGTCGGCTTCGTTTCTTTTAAACCCTAAGGTTAAAAATCCTTGTCTCGGCAGTTCTTTGGTCCACTGAATGCGAAGAAAAAACTTTATCAGATTTGAAAGACTATTTTTTTTCATTATTTGCCTCTTTCATTAATGGAAAAATTACCGTTTCTCTTATCGGTAACCCAACTAAAACTGAAAACAATCTTTCTGAAACACCAAAACCTGCCGACGGTGGCATTCCATATTCCATGGCTTCGATATATTCTTCGTCGATCATTTGAGCTTCTTTATCACCCTGTTCTCTAAGCTTCATTTGATTTTCAAATCGCACTCGCTGATCAATCGGGTCATTTAATTCTCCAAATCCTTTTCCAAGTTCGGATCCAAATGCGAGAATCTGCATTCTCTGTACTGTTTTAGGGTTTTTACTATTCTTTTTGGCAAGTGGCTCAATTTCAACAGGAGGATTGACTAAAAATGCAGGTTGGGTAGATACCTCGGGTAGAATTCTAATTTTTTTCTTAAAAATTAAATCGATTATTCTTCCCCGGGAAGCTGATTTGTCGTATTTTATTTTGTTTACGGTTGCATAATTAAATAACGCTTCGTCGCTGGCATTAAGTAGATCTAATCCTGTGTGCTTATTAAAAAGCTCAACATAGTCAAGCTTGGGCCATTTGCCTGACCAATCAACGATTACTCCGTCTCTTTCAAATTTTAGAGTACCGAAAGTTTTTTCAATTACAAATTGATACATTTCGCAAGTTAAGTCCATTAATTTATCAAAATCTCCGTATGCCCAGTAAAATTCCATCTGGGTATAATCCTGTAAATGTTCTGAATCTATTCCTTCGTTTCGGAAAATTCGTCCTATTTCAAATACTTTCTCGTATCCCGCTACAAGCATTTTTTTAAGAGGTAATTCGAGAGAAATTCTGAGATAAAAATCTCTATCCAGTGCATTGTGGTGGGTAACAAAAGGCTCGGCCTCTGCTCCGCCTGGAATATTTTCCAGAATTGGCATTTCTACTTCGAGAAAATCTTTTTGCACTAAAAATTCTCTTAGCGAGGACCAAAACTTGTTTTTTTTGACAAAGATTTCTTTAACGTCCGGATTGGTCAGAATATCAAGATATCGTTTTCTCAGGCGGGTTTCGACATCGGCCAGTCCATAATACTCGCTAGGGATTGGAAGGAGAGATTTAGCTAGGATTTTGTAGTCTTCTACATCAACAGTAGTTTGACCAGCGTTGGTAACAAAAACCTTTCCAGTAGTTTGCAAAAAATCTCCAATATCAAGCAGATTAAGATTTTCAAAAACCTGTTCCCCTAATCCATCTGATTTAAAAAGAACTTGCATCTGACCGCTCGAATCAGAAAGATCTCCAAAGATTATTTTTCCATGAGACCTGAGTGATGTAATTCGGCCGACGATTGTGACGTTTTGATCATTAAGATTTAGTGCGTCTGAAATTATGTGAGTTCTTTGTACCTCTGAAGGAAAAGCTTCGATTTGTTGCTCGGTAAGCTTATTTAGTTTGTCTAGTCTGATTTTTCTAAGTTCACCCTGAGGACTTGCCATATTTATGAGAGTAAATAATTATTTAGGTGAGTATAAGGCAAGATTGGAATCCAATCAAGACAGGCTAACGGGGTGTTATCTTGATTCGATGGAAATTACCTCGTAAACGGGCTTGGAGGGGATTGGAGGGCTTACAATATCCCCCACTTTTGAACCTATTAGTGATTTACCTACCGGTGAATCCTCGGAAAGAAGGTTTTTCATTGGATCTGCCTCGGGGCTAGCTACAATTGTAAAAATTTGTTCTGAATCTTTTGTTTTAACTTTAACAATCGATCCGACTTTGACACTCTTGTTGTTACTTAGGTCTTCGGGGAGCACCTTGGCATACTTTAAGGTCTTTTCAATTTCAGAAATTCTGCGCTCAAGTGCTACTAATTCGTCCTGCGCGGCATCGTACTCGGAATTTTCAGACAAGTCCCCCATTTCGCGCGCAACCTGAATTCGGCTCGCGACACGAACCCGTTCCGGGCCGGTAAGTTTGATTAGTTCTTTCTGGAGATTTTCCAAAAAATCTTTATCAAGTAGAATTTCTTTTGTTTTTGTCATTATAAAAAATACCACTCGCGGCCAGTATAATGGCTTGTGGTGGTAAATACTAATATTAGGGAGTTGATGATAATTTAAAATTTACCTTTTGTCAATCTAGGCTAATACAGATATAATTTAGCCTCGAAAGTAAGAAAGACTATTCTGCCGCCTTGGTCTAGTTGGTCTAGGACACTCGGTTCTCATCCGAGAGATCAGGGGTTCGAATCCCCTAGGCGGTACACTTCGACAAGCTCAGTGCAAGCTATTGAAATTTGTGCCATTAAAAAAGGGCATTGGGATTTTGCCGACGAGCTTTACGTTTGATATAATCAGGTCAACACTAGTTTTCCCAAAAAAAAGACAAATGAAAAAAAATCTAACACTAATGTTGTTTCTCTTGGCCTTTGAGTTCTTTAGTGTTCAGAATCTTTTTGCCCAAGATGGAAATATTTATGAAATTGACTTAAACGTTAACAAAGATGAGGTTGAGATGATTATTGACGCTTTACCACCTATATCACACCTACCAGGGTCTCCATTTTTCCCTCTTGTATCTGTAAAAGAAGATTGGGAGGAAACGTTTAAGCCTAATCAACTCGAAAAAATTAATTGGAAGATAATTATTTCAAACAAACGACTAAAGGAGTCGTATATGTTGTTTAATAATAGCAACAAGGAGGAGGCTGTAAAAAATATTTTTGCTTATATTGAATCGTTAAATGAAATTAAAGATTCAGCAGAAAGGCTCAAATCCCGTGGTGATATAGCTTTGCCCAGGATAGCGCTTGAAAATAATCTAACGACACAGCAAAGGATCTTAACCTATTTTTACAATGAGGGTTTGGAGGTTTCTGCCTCGAACGCAATTAAGGCAAATATTGAGCTGATTGGTTTTATTAAGGAAGATTTATAGTTCTTTGATAAAGAAAACAAATTTTTTAAAATTGCTTATCATTAGAGGGTTTTCTTCTAAAGAAGAAACAGGGTTTTTTAAACACACTTTCTTGACCGTGCGAACTCCGTAGCGAGAGTTCTAAGTTAAGTGCTCGCTTTTTTACTAAAGCTACGCCTTGCGTAAAGAATGAATTAATAAATTCATTCTCTCGTTGAGACAGGAAACCTAAAACTAATACTTTTTGTTCGCTCTTTTTCTTAATAGGGTCTCGCTCAAATTCTCTCGTAATTTCGGCTAGGCTCATTACTCAATCAGTTTGAGCTACAAGCCTGCGTTTTGGGAGACCCAAAACTTAGAAGGAAAGAAACGGAATTATCAAAATAGCAACGATGTTAATGATCTTGATCATTGGATTGATTGCTGGTCCAGCCGTGTCTTTGTATGGATCTCCGACTGTGTCTCCTGTAACTGCGGCTTTGTGAGCATCTGATCCTTTGCCGCCATGGTTGCCTGCCTCAATAAACTTTTTAGCATTGTCCCAAGCTGCGCCGCCCGAAGTCATTGAAAGAGCTAGGAATAATCCAGAAATGATCGATCCAATAAGCAATCCTCCTAGAGCTTCAACACCCAGAACAAATCCAATAATTATTGGTACTAATACAGGAATAAGTGCTGGGAAAATCATCTGCTTGAGGGCGTTTTTAGTCACAATATCAACGCATTTTGCATAATCAGGTTTTGCAGTTCCCTGCATAATGCCTTTGATTTCTGCAAACTGACGGCGAACTTCAATCACAACCGAACCCGCAGCTTTGCCTACAGCTTCCATAGCAAATGCTGAAAAGATGTATGGCAGGGAGGCACCGATAAATAATCCGATGACGACATTTGGGTCAGAGAGTAAGAATTGAACATCTACGCCTTTAGATACAAATTCTAACGAGTAGCTTGCAAACAGCACCAAAGATGCAAGGCCGGCTGAAGCAATAGCATAACCTTTTGTTACAGCTTTAGTCGTATTACCGACTGCGTCGAGAGCGTCAGTAACTTTTCGAACTTTTTCCGGTAAAGCAGACATTTCTGCAATTCCACCCGCGTTATCCGTAATCGGACCATAAGCGTCTATTGCAACTACGATTCCGGACATAGAAAGCATTGAGATGGCAGCGATTGCAATTCCGTATAGACCGCCAAGGTAGTAACTGCTAAAAATTGCCATTGCTATTAAAAGAATTGGGGCAAAAGTTGATTTCATTCCTAAGGCTAAGCCGGCAATTACATTTGTTCCGTGCCCCGTTGTTGAAGCGAGAGCAACGCCTTTGACGGGAGAAAATTTAGTTGAGGTGTAAAATTCGGTGATAACTACCATTCCGATTGTAACAACAATTCCAATTAATGAAGCAAGATAAAGGTTCAAGGTAGAAACAAGACCATTATTCCCCATCGTCAAAACAGTTACTGGATAAAAAAGAATTGCGGAAACAATCGCTGCGCCAAAAAGGCCCATATATAGGGCACCCATAATGCTTTTGTTTTTTGGTAGACGAACAAAAAACGTTCCGATAATTGAGCCGATAATCGAAACAGCGCCGAGGAGTAATGGATAAATGACAGAATTTGTTCCGGAAGTGAAGGTCAAATTGCCTAAAAACATTGCAGCAACAGCTGTAACAACGTATGTTTCAAATAGATCAGCAGCCATACCCGCACAGTCTCCAACATTGTCACCTACATTGTCAGCGATAACAGCAGGATTGCGAGGGTCATCTTCTGGAATGCCTGCTTCAACCTTGCCAACTAGATCTGCTCCAACATCTGCGCCTTTAGTAAAAATTCCTCCGCCAAGCCTTGCAAAAACTGAAATTAAACTTCCTCCGAACGCAAGACCAATTAATGGTTGAACATCCTGAACAACTAGATAAAAGGCTGAAACTGAAATCATTGCTAATCCCACAACCATCAAGCCAGTAACGGACCCACCCTTGAAGGATACATCTAACGCTTTCGATAGGGATGTTCGTGCTGCTTGGGTGGTTCTGACATTTGCTCTGACACTAATTGCCATACCAATAAAACCGGCTGCACCGGAAGCAATTGCACCGATTAAAAATCCAATAGCGGTTTCAATATTAAGAAGTGCGCCGATTGCAACTGAAATAAAGACAGCCAATACTCCAATAATTGTGTACTGCCTTGTCATAAAAGCATTAGCGCCAACTTGGATAGCTTTTGCTATCTCATTCATTTTCTCGTTACCAGTTGGAAGCGCAATGATCCAGCGGATCAAATAAACTCCATAACCAATTGCTACTAAACCGGAAAGAATGGCAATGGGTAGAGCGAAATTACTTAATAAATCTTTTAAAATTTCCATTGTTTAATTTTTCAGCCTGCCACTAATAACGGCAAGCGCTGATTAAGTCAAATATATACAATAATATTCATACTGTCAATTAGACTACTCTGATAGGATTTTTTCAAAATCGTGCTATACACTTATTTCGCGTGTATATTTTTGTTTAGACAGCTCCAGAACCTTATCTCTACGTTCGGTCTTTGATCTTGGAAGAGGAAGGGTATTTGCAAAGAATGGACGGGACGCGTGCCCGTCAATTAGGAGCCTCATTAATATCTGAAAGTTGCCAAGGGATGTAAACTCCGGTTCCTTATATATGTCCGAAAATTCTCTGGAGAGAATTGGTGCATCTTGAGCAGAGACTAAGAAAGTCATAAGCGACCCAACATTACCTAAAATGGCATTGCGAATTTCCTCAGGAACTTGAGATAAAAATTGGTTAGCCATTATTAAACATAGTCGATATTTTCTCGCCTCCGAAAGGATCTTTCCAAATGATTCCGTCGCAAAGTTCTGAAACTCATCAACGTAAAGAAAGAAATCTTTTCTGTCCTCTTCTTTAATCGAGACTCGATTCATTGCTGCAATTTGAAACTTAGTAATGATCATGGCTCCCAGAAGTGCCGCCGAATCTTCACCTAAATACCCTTGCGACAAGTTAAATAAAAGTATTTTTCCGGAGTTCATAATATCTTCTATATCTATAGTGGATTTTGGCCGGCCGACTACGTTTCTAATAGTTTTACTCGAGAGAAATTGACCGACCTTGTTAAGAATTGGCGCAATCGCTTCATCCAATTGACGCGGCTGAACATTGTCAATTTCGTCCCTCCAGAAGCGCAAAAGAACAGGATCATCAATAAATTTTAGCTTCTCGGCCCTAAATGCTCTATCGGTAAGAATTCTGGGAACGTCCATAAATGATGAGTCCGGGACATTAACTAAAGTTAAAATCGTGTTTCTTAGAATATGCTCTAATCTTGGACCCCAAGAAAAAGCAAACATTTTTTTAAATATGCCGACAATTCCTGATGCTACCAACTCTTTTTGGGCTTCGTTTTTTACCTCCAAAGGATTAATGACAAAAGTCCTAGCTTGATCAGCAGGATCAAAGTAAATTACATCATTGACCCTATAAGAAGGAATATAGTCGAGAAGAATGTCGCAAAGATCTCCATGGGGATCAACGACCGCCAGCCCTTGACCGTTACGAATATCATTAATGGCCATATTAGCAATTAGCGTCGATTTACCTGTACCTGATTTACCGACAACATAAAAATGCCTGCGCCTATCGTTATGTTTGATACCAAATGTTTTGATCTGGTTTTTGTGAACAGTTCGGCCGAAATAATTAATAGTGTCACGTTCCGGACTCTCAGAAGTCGGAAGATTTTCGGGTGATTGTGAAAGGACTGATGTGCCCCAACTGAGATTCTGAAGCGTACTCAATGTTGCCGAAGGAAGGTGCCATAGGGAGGCAATTTCTTTTGTACTTAAAACCTGCCCTGCGGGACTCTGGTTCGAAGTTCGATTGTAAATTGCTTCGACAAATTGTTTCTTTTTACGATTGCTTGGGCGCGACAGTTTTAATGAGTTCCCATCTCCGTTGGCATAGCTTCCAAATGAACCCGAAATAGAATCCATTAAATTTTTAGCTTGAGCTTCGGTTGGTGCCCCCGTGAGAATCCTGATTGCTGTATTAAACCCCGGAAGCGCAATTTTTTCTTCAATTAGACTAGATCCAGCTACTTTTACCGCTGTCTGGCCTTCGACTTTTGGCGGATTAAGCAAGCTTTTCGCTGAGCTTGACCACCCGCTTGCAGCCCCGGAAAGATTTATCTGAATAATGATTTTTTCTTCAGGGAGGGTTTTTGACATCACTCCTAATATGGAAGACATTGGGTCAACGCTTGCTTCAAAGTCTTTCATGGTTCTGATTGGAAAATATGCAGGCTTACCCAAAACTAACTCACCTGAAAGTATGTAGCTTTGATTGAACCAGTCTGTCAGATAGTTTTCTGCCTCAACAGAGACAGCCAGCGGATACTGAGAAATCAATTGGCTTTCAAAAAAAGATCTCAAACTGGTTGGAAGAATTACAAAAAATTTAATCGTCTGGTTTACGGTTGCGATTTCAAACGACATCGAAGGTACTATGCGTCTAAAAAGTTTGGCGTATTTGTCGAACCGAAAATTTCCGTTAAGATTGGTTAGAATCTGTGCGGTTGATTCCCAAGATACTTCTGAATCACGAGGTACGCGAAGCTCCAAAATGGTCATACCTGGAATTTGATTTGTGCGAAAACTACTTTCAGACATTTTATTTTAGGCTTATTTAGATAATACCAATTTTGAATCTATTTAGGTGTAGGAGTGAGAATTGGTGCTAACTTTTTATAAAAAGGATTAAAGTCCAGGTGTAACTGCCGGTCTTGCTTTAACTCTTGGTTTAGTCTGTAATTTCCCTGAACTGCCACTGCCTTTGGGTGATTTGAATGCGACACGCAGAACTTCGTCTAGGTGTTTAACAAAAACAAACGTCATGTCGTTTTTGATAACGGTTGAAATTTCTTCTGTGTCGTTTTTGTTATCAAAAGGAAGAATGACTGTTTTTAGTCCTGCACGGTGTGCGGCTAAAACCTTAGCTTTCACTCCGCCGATTGGTAAAACTCTGCCTCTTAGGGTTATTTCGCCAGTCATACCAACTGAGCTGACGGTCTTTTTCTTGGTTAGTGCAGAAATTAGGGCTGTAGCGATTGTAATTCCAGCTGAAGGTCCTTCTTTGGGAATACCGCCTTCTGGTACGTGAATATGAATATCGATCTTTTGGTTGAAATTTTTGTCGAGACCTAGGGTTTTCCAGCGTGATCTAATATATGACATGGCTGCTTGAGCTGATTCTTTCATGACATCGCCCAATTGACCGGTTAAGGTTAACTGGCCCTTACCAGGTACAACTGAAACCTCGATAAAAAGGATTTCCCCTCCAACATTGGTGACCGAAAGACCTGTTGCAATTCCAACATCGTCGTGACTATCAGCAAGTGTGTGTTTGAATTTTTCCGCACCCAAAAACTTCTCCAAATTTTTACCAGTAACTTTTTGTGATTTTATTTCGTCTGATGCCACTGCTTTTGCAATTTTGCGACAAACGGTTCCGATTTCGCGCTCTAGGTTTCTTACACCGGCTTCTCTTGTATATTTGGAAATGATTTCTCGCAGTGAGGAATCTTCAAAATTTATTTTTTTAGGACTTAATCCGTGATTTTTGAGTTGTTTAGGAAGTAAAAAGTTTTTGGCAATATTAAATTTTTCCTCGTCAGTGTAGCCTGGGAAATCAATTACTTCCATGCGGTCTAGTAATGCATCAGGAATGGTATTAAGCTGATTGGCGGTTGCGATAAAAATCACGTCTGAAAGATCATAGGGCACCTCTAGGTAGTGATCGGAAAAACTATTATTCTGCTCTGGATCCAGCGCTTCAAGCAAAGCGGCTGATGGGTCACCACGATAATTTGAGGTTACTTTGTCTATTTCGTCCAACATAAATACAGGATTAGTGCTTCCACTGTTTTTAATACCCTGAATAATTCGTCCCGGCATGGCACCGACATAGGTTCGTCTGTGACCACGGATTTCAGCCTCGTCGTGTACGCCACCTAAAGAAATCCTAATGAATTCCCTGCCGAGGGCTTTTGCTATGGATTTACCAATAGAAGTCTTACCGACACCCGGAGGGCCGTAGAAACAGAGAATCGGACCGCGGATTTTTCCTACAAGCTTATTAACCGCTAAGTATTCAATAATTCTTTCTTTGGCTTTGGGTAGTCCATAATGATCTTCTTCCAGTATTTTTTCAGAATCTTTGATACTTATGGCTTTGGTTTTCTTGGGCTGCCAGGGCATTTCGATTAGAGTTTCGAGATAGGTGCGAATATAGGCTGATTCGGGATTGTAGGACGACATTTTTGCGAGCCGACTGAGTTCTTTTCTGGCTTTTTTATCAATATCTTTGGGCATCTGAGCATTTTTTATTTGCTCTTCAAGTTCGTCGATTTCGCGCTGGTCTTCATCTTCTCCTAATTCTTTTTCAATCGATCGCATTTTTTCGCGAAGGATTGCTTCTTTGGTCACCTTGCCAACACGCTCTTGTGTTTCTGTATCGATTTTTTGATTTATTTCAAGAATCCTGATTTCTTTCTGAAGTATCTCAGAAAGACTTTCGAGCCTTTTTCTGATATCAACCATTTCTAGGATCTGTTGTTTTTCAGTAGTTTTTAGCTCTGCAAGATTGGCGGTAATAATATTAACTATTTGATTAGCATCCTCACTAGAGAATGCAGAAATTGAAGCTTCAATCGATATTTGCCCACCTAGCTCGGCATAAGTTCGGACTTTGTTTTGGATGTTCCTGACCATTGCATCGATATCATCGGCGCTTTCAGCAAATTGCGGAATTTCTTCAACTTTAACTTTCATATAAGGTTCGACCTGGGTAAATTCTTTAAGATAGACTCTACTAAGCCCCTCCACGGCTGTGTGATATTCATTGTCAGATTTCCAAATCCTTCTAATTGCACAGACCGTACCAACCTGATAAATATCATTTGGGCCCGGATTGTCGACAGCTTCGCTTTTTTGGGCAACAAAAATAGCTAAACCGGATGTACTTGTGGCTTCGTCAATAGCCTTTTTAATCTTGGGCCTTGAGAATTGCAGTAATGGGATGATTGAGTTTGGAAAAACAACGTCTTTCCTTAATGGTAAAACTACCAATTCTTCAGGAACTTTAATTTTGGTTTGGGTTAATATCACTTCTGCCATACATGTGTTACTGGCACTTATATTAACCCGAGTGCTAGATTTTGTCAACCTTTTTTTGGAGCAAATTTTTCTTAATTAGGATAAGCATTACTATGCCTGCAAAAACAAATAGCAGGCTGATAATCTGTGCAATTTTTATTCCACCCTCCTGCCAAGTATCAATTCGGAATTTTTCAACAAATAGCCTAATTAGTCCGTACGATATTAAATACAACGAAACCGTCAAGCCAATTTTTTGGGAATTTTTTCTGTAAACAATAATTAAAATTGCAGAAGCGACGACAGCAAGGATTGACTCATATAGAAAAGTAGGATGAAAGGTCTGAAAGTTTTCAAACCCTCTAAGTCTGTTTACTGCATCTATCTTTATTGCCCAAGGCAGATTAGAAGGAGAGCCGTACGCCTCCTGGTTAAAATAGTTTCCCCACCGACCTATGGCTTGAGCTAAAAGTACGGCTGGAGAAAAAAGGTCGAAAACCAAAAGGGGATTGAATTTTTTATAAAAAGAGTAAAACAATATTCCGATTAATCCCCCGAACAGTCCTCCGTAGATTCCTATCCCCCCTTGCCATATTTTGATTATGTCAATTAGATTAACTGAGTAGTATGCCCATTGATCAGCAACATGATAAAACCTTGCGCCAAAAATACCGAATATTAGTGCTATATATAATGAAGCTTCGATATGCTTTTTGGATAAAGTCGAACAGAAGGAAAGTTTGTTTATAACCGAATACGCAACTGCCACGGCAAATGCAAATATCAACCCGTACCAATGGATGGAAAAATTACCGATTTGAAAACCTGTTTGCATATTTTTTGATTGTGATTAAAACCGCAATTGTAATAACTGAAGCAATAATTGTAATTGAACCGCTTATTGTAAAAAGTCTGGTAAAAAAATATTCAGGGTAAAGTTTTATTAATAAATCACTGGCGTCTAACATCCAAAGATCGTTGGTGTAGAGCAATAAATGAAAGTTTATGAACAAAAAACGAAATAGCTGGTCCCCGCTTATGGCAATTAGTACGTAAAAGGAAAACGTAAAAATTGATGCAATTAAAATTGATTTGGAGGATATTTTAACCTTGAAGAAGACAGATAAAAGCAAGCCGAAAATTAAAAAAATAACAGGTAAAACAATCGCTCTTTGATAAATACCTTTAACATCAAGCATATGAACAACGGCTCTTTCTGACATTTTACTAACCGGAAGATCTCGCCCAGTACGTAGAAAGCTGGTAATTCTGCCTGAAGTTTCTTGGGCAGATGTCAGCTCAGCTGAACTAATATTTTCGTTATGCGAGAGATGGTAGCGATAAAATAAAGAGTTTTGCGAGACAAAAATGACAGGATAAATTATCAGACTTAAAAAAATACCTATTCCAAATAAAAAATTTACAAAGAGGCCGTCTTTATTTTGTAAAAGGAACTTGTATCGCATAATTTTATTATTATAGTCGAAGATTTTTTGAATTTTACCCGTAAATATTTAAATAATGCCCTATAGTTTGAATTTGTGACATGTTTGGGATAGAATAAGCGCACCTTTAATAGGTAAATTGCACGTTAAGGAGAGATTTAGTCAAGAAAATTTAAATCGAGTTAAGGTCCGAACCTATATAAATTCATAACGGGTGGCGGGGTTTGCAAGGATGAAAGGAAAAATGGCCTTGGGACCTCAATCCGAACTTACCGAAGAAGACGTCCGCCTGCTTATCGAGCTTGAAGATCAAATCGATGGGATGCTGGATCGCCGGTTTACCGGAGATTCCATCTTTATCGAGCTGGGCAGGAAAGCAGGCAAATACCTGGTCCGCGAGAAATTGCGAGCTAGGTACCAAGAGGCTGGATGGCGGCATGTCGAGTTCGTTATTCATGCCAGAGGAAGAGTCAGGATGCAACTTGAAAAATGAATCCAGGGTTTATCACGAGCAATCTTTCTCCGACAAGCTGATGGGAACAGTTGGAGTGGGATTGTTTTTGCTGACCCCGATCTACATCGTCTGTACTTTTGGTTATCTGGCTTATCGTCTTTTTCGACGATTGCGCCAGTAGGTAACCATCAAGCGGATGAGAATACCGCCAGGAGTTTAGTGTGAAATACATACTTACCTGGCGGATTTTTTTTGCTATGATTAGAGTGTTATGGAAATTGAATCTGGACTAACTCCAACACAAAACAATATCTCGCCTGTTCAAACCACTACCTCAACTCCTCAACATTTAGATCATCCCATGCCAGAAAGTATTGAGCGAAGAGCGATCACAAAATGGTTCTATCATATTTTGATTCCTTTATTGGTTTTTGTGCTTTATTTTGTTACCTACAACAAATTTAAAATGACAACGAGTGAAATGATCAAAACAACGGGACTATGGTCAATCACATTGTTATCCATAACCTTAATGGTCGGCCCGCTTTCAAAATATATAAAATTCTTTAATTATGTAAAAATTCACCGGAAATTTTGGGGGGTTGCTTCGTTTTTTATTGCACTGGCTCATTTTCTACTCGTCTTTTATAAATACTATCACTGGGATTTCGTGGCTATTTTTAGCTTTTCTAACCCTAAGGCGGCGCCTGTCTGGGCGGGAATGATTGCGACGATTTTACTGTTTCTAATTACGGTCACTTCAAATAAAAAATCTATGGAAATAATGGGGGCTAAGAAATGGAAACTATTGCAAACAATGTCTTATCTTGCTTTAGCATTTGTACTGATCCATTTCTATTTAGCTGAGACTAAGGACGGAGTATTGGTAATTAAGCGATTTATGGGCAGGTTTGCGATGGGGTTTGGAGTGCTGGCTATTGTCGTCAGATTATGGGTATTTGTTCATGTAGAAATAGCTAAAAGAAAAAACAAAACACCGCTTACTCCGGCGACAGCGGTTACCGAACATGTTTGATGGCAGACTTTATTGAAAAATTACCCCTTTTTATCCATTTGATCTCCCTTGTGGTTGGATTCGGAGCCGTAATAGTTGTCGACGTTTGGGGCTTGCTCTGGATACTAAACAAGCAAAAACTATCTCAAGTTATGTCCGTTGCCGGTGTTACTCAGAAACTGATTTGGTTAGGGTTTTTGGGCTTGGTAGTTTCTGGATTATTTTTAGGAGCACATTATGACAAGCCGAGAACGCAGCTAAAAATAGGTTTAGTGGTGATGCTTGGAATAAATGGATTGTACTTGGCGTATCTTAAAAATTGGGCGGAAAAACTTGGAGATGTTAAATTTGGAAAATCGCCTGTAATGTTCAGATTGCAAATGGCTATGGCAACGACAGTGTCGCAAATCGGGTGGTGGGGTGCAGTTATTATTGGTTTTTTAACAGCGAATAAAATTTTTTAAGAATCAGCTCTCCTGTCTCAACGAGAGAATTAATTTATTTAATTAATTCTATTCGCAGGACGTAATTACTCACAAAAATAAATTTTGTTACGTCTTGCGCTTTGTTTTTATACAAAGCTAAGTGAGTATTTATGAAATAACTACGCTTTATGTGAAGTTATGAATAAATGCGAGCGAGTAACTATCTTTCCTTTATCACTGGAGGGTTTTCTGCTTCGTAGAAACATTTATTTTTAAATTAACTTCTCACTTAATGCCCTTAAGGACTGGTATCGTCGGGCTAGCTAATCTCGCCGCCCTCTCGATTAAAGCCGTTCGAAGTCAATTTAGAGTTGAAAGGAGGAAACTAGAAGCACGAACGACATTGCGTGAAACGTTTTAGTTTCAAAGCCGTTTGGTGAGGTGTTAAGAGAGACAGAAATTGTTTCGTCGTTACACTCCTCGCAAAAGCGGGGTATGTTGGGATTATGGCAAAAAAATCCCGCCGCCGAAAATAATCGGAAGCGGGATATGTTGACTGTTGTACCTCAGGCGACTGAGGCTTGGCTGGTTTGGCGACACTTTTCGCGGAAGGCTTCTTGTGCCGCAACGTAGTTTTCGGGTTTGCCACCCCAAACTTCCAGAGCCCGACGCTGAAGACCGCGGCCAAAAGAAGCTGCGAATCTATGCGGCGCCATTTGCTCACGGGCATGCCGTGAGATAGCGGCAAGGTTTGCGTCCGCCTCGTCGTCGGTTTGACCACCAGAAAGAAAAGCGATACCTGGAACTTCTGATGAGACGATGTCGAGGATGACTCGAAGTGTGCGCTCGGCGACCTCATTCGGATGAGCGCGGTTTTCGGCTGACTGCCCTGAGGTGACCATCGACGGCTTGAGGATCATGCCATCAAGATCAACTTCGGCTCTTTCCAGCTGGTCAAAAACGGCCCGAAGGACCTCGAAGGCTACGTACTCGCAGACGTCGATAGAGTGAGCCCCTTTGAAATCAATCTCGGGTTCGACGATTGGAACCAAACCTTGGGCTTGGCTGAGCCGTGCGAACTCAGCTTGGGCAAAGGCGTTTATGAGGATACACTCACGGGTCGGAAGTTGGTTGTCGTCGACGGTGATAGAAAAAAGACTGCGGAATTTGGTGAACCGTGCGCCTTGCTTGGCGTACAGCGCAAGGCGGTTTTTGAGCTCCAACGCGCCAAAGCCCTTAATGATTTTTTCGCCGTTTGTGCCGTAGTCGGCCAAACCTTTGTCGATCTTGATGCCAGGAATGATTCCCCGAGCAAGAAGAAGTCCGACCAGTTCTGGATTTTCGAGAGTTTCTTCGTAGAGGATCGTGGCGGCAATATATTCGCCGACTGGGGCAGAAAAGATCAGACGGCGGAAAGCTTCGCGGTTGCCTAGAGTATTCTCCAGCCCAACCGACTTGAGCCGGTCCCCCATGGTGCCCGTTGATTCGTCAGCCGCCAAGATTACCTTGGGGGCCAAGACCATCAAACGGGCCGTTTCGTGAAGAGTTGAGGTCGTGGACATACTGAAACTGTCTCCTGATGTGAAAGTACTAAAATCCGCTTGGAATTATAGGATATTTGTAGCTATTGTCAAATAGTTGGGGGGTTTATAGTTACTCGCTTGAAACCGTCACAAAACTGGGTCCCCCATTTTGTTTCCTTTTTTCAAGCTACGTCCTGCGTTTTGCGAAACACAAAACTAAGGATATTTGTAGTTATTGTCAAATACATTAGACGGGTTTTCTTTTCAAGAAACAATTATTATATATTTCCCTTTTCACTTTTTGCCAAATGCCAGTCGAAGTTTTAGATAGGCACT
>CAYGIG010000008.1:0-23475 GCA_964349875.1 uncultured Gammaproteobacteria bacterium
CATTAAATTTCCTAAAATCCAATTATAATGAAAAGACTGGGTATAGCTTTAATAAAATTGGAGCCGTTAGACTATTTATAAAAAAATGAAAATTATTGGAATAGATATTTCTCAGATAATTTACGGTACGGGAGTATCGAATCTTACGGTCGAGTTGGTTGATGCAATTCTAAAAATTGACAAAGACAATAAATACGTTTTATTTGGAAGTAGTCTTAGAGGTTTTTTCAAGCTTAGAGAATTTTGCAAAAAATATCCCGACGCAAAACATTTAATCTACCCATTTCCTATTTCGGTTTTTGAGTTTTTCTTTCACAGACTCAATTTGCCGATCGAGCTTTTTTGTTCTTCTATTGACGTTTTTCACTGTTCGGACTGGTTAACTCCAAGATCAAAAAGAGCAAAAATAGTCGTGCCTGTTTATGACTTAACTACCAAAATTATTCCAAGCGATCATGTTATAAAAACAATTGTTATACACGAGACAAGAATAAGAAGGGCAATAAAATATTCAAGTTTTATCACATTTCTTTCTCTTTCAACTCGCAAAGATTTTTTTAACTTCTACAAGTTTGATGCAAAAAAAACAGAAATAATTTATCCAAGTACTAACATTGCTCAAGTTAAGCAATTATCTATTGCAAAAATAAAAGCAAAATTTAATATCAATAAGCCTTATATTTTAAGTGTGTCAACGCTTCAGCCTCGCAAAAACTTAGAAACACTGGTTAATGGTTATAATCAAATTCCAAATAAGGATAATAATCAGCTTGTCATTGTCGGTCCGCAAGGGTGGGGAACAGTCAATATTGTTTCAACCAGTAATATAATCCAGACTGGATTTGTTACCTCAGAAGAATTGGTCACGCTATATCGAAACGCTTTAGTTTTTGTTTACCCGTCATATTATGAAGGGTTTGGCCTTCCGATAATCGAAGCAATGACTTTTGGAATACCGACTATTTGTGCGCCAGTTTCATCAATGCCTGAAGCCGGAGGAAATGCCGCTGAATATTTTGATCAGAGCAGCTCTAAAGACCTTGCTAAAAAAATTATGCAGTTGATAAATTTAAGTCCAGGCGACAGAAAATCTATTTCGTCAAAATCAATCAAAAACGCCAAAAGATTTTCATGGACTACCAGTGCTAAAAAAATGATTAAAATATATGAAAGTATTTAAAACTATTGCTATAGACGGCAATGAAGCAAATGTATCTCGTCCGGTAGGTAGTAATTATTACGCATTGCAAATAATTATTAACTTGACTAAATATTTTCCTGGCACGAATTTCCGCATACTTTTAAAATCTTCACCACTTCCTCACATGCCAAAGGCAAGAAATATTGCTTACGAAGTTTTTGGTCCCCAAAAATTATGGACCAGATTTGCTTTACCGCTCAGATTAAAATTTAAAAATCCCAAAATTCCAATTCTTTTTACCCCAGGTCATTACACACCAAAAATTAAAGGTGTCAAAAAAATTATTGTTATTTTTGATCTTGCATATTTAAAGTTTCCGAAATATTTTGTAAAAAAAGACCTAGTTCAGCTAAAAAAATGGACAAATATTTCGCTAAAAGCTTGTGACGGAATTATAACTATTTCAAAATCCACTCAAACTGATATTGGAAAATATTATCCTGATCATAACAAGCCAATCAAAGTAATTTACCCTGGATATAATTCTGAATTATTTAAACCTGTTAAAGACCAGGTCCGTCTGAGAAAAATTAAGAATAAATATTCTCTTCCGGACAAATTTATTTTATTTATCGGCACCGTTCAGCCAAGAAAGAATATTCAAGGAATAATTTCAGCTATGAAATACAACAACGATTTTAACTTGGTTGTAGTCGGGAAAAAAGGCTGGTTGTCGGGTCCGATCTTTGAGGACGCAAAAAGCTATGCCGATAGAATTATTTTTACCGATTATGTTCCTGATGAAGAAATGCCACTGATTATTTCTCTTGCCGATTGTCTAATCTTGCCTTCGTTTTATGAAGGATTTGGAATACCGGTTATCGAAGCATTAGCATGCGGTTGTCCAGTTATAGTTTCTCAAAACTCCAGTCTTTCTGAAGCAGCAGGGAAGGCCGGACTGTTTATTGATCCTAATGATCCCCAAGACATAGCATCCAAGATCAAAATAATATGCGAGAATCAGCAAATCAGAAAGTCATTGGTAGGCAATGCCTCAGCACAAGTTAAAAAATTCTCATGGAAGGAAAATGCATTTCAAACTTATCAGTTTATCTCAAGTATTGTAGACTGAATATATATGCCTAAAATTACAGACAAAAACGGACAGGTGTTAAATAGTTCTCAAATCGTACAAAAGACAGCGACTCGACTGAGAAGCTATTGGTGCGATTTTTGGTTGATGGTTCTAAATATTATTTCGATCGTTCCCTCTCACAGTATTCGAAATTTTTTTTATCGAATCTCCGGACTTAGCTTAGGTAAGCGTTCCTATATTCATTACGGTGCAAGATTTTATCAGCCAAGTAATATATTTATAGGCCAAGGAACAATTATTGGTGATCATGCTTTTATTGACGGAAGGGACATTGTCAAAATCGGAAGCAATGTCGATATTGCTTCGGAAGTCAGAATATATAATTCTGAACACGATATAAATGACGAAAATTTTTCCGCGGTCCTTTCACCTGTTATTGTCGAAGATTTTGTGTTTATCGGACCTCGGGTAACTATTTTACCGGGAGTTACAATTGGCAGGGGAGCCGTCGTGGCTGCAGGTTCTGTAGTTGTTCGCAATGTTGAAGAATTAGATTTGGTTGGTGGAGTACCTGCCAAATTTATTAAAAAAAGAGAAATTACGAAATTCAATTACAAACTAGGAAGGCCAAAACTTTTTCAATAAATAAATGATTGATTTTAGTTACATTATCGTTAATTTTCGCACGCCAAAACTTACAACAGAAGCCGTAAAGTCAATAATTGCCCATGAAAAAAAATCAAGTTTTGAAATTATCGTCGTCGAAAACGGTTCTGGTGACAATAGTTATTCCTACTTAGCAAAGAACTTACCTAAAAAAAAAGTCAGACTTATCAAGTCCGAGGAGAATCTAGGATTTGGATTAGGAAATAACCTTGGTCAGGAAAAAGCTAAAGGTAGGTTTTTTGTGTTGTTCAATTCTGATGCCTACGAAATAGAAGAAATTCTTCCAAAAATAAAGAAAACTTTCGACAATAATAAAAAAATCTCAATTCTCGGTACAAAGATTATTTATCCAAACTATCAGCTTCAACAATCACACGGAAGTCTTCCCGGTATTCTCTCAATTTTTTTCTGGATGTTTTTCTTTGATGACATCTTGATATTGAGATTAATATTTCCTTCTCTTCACAAACGGGCCAAATATTTTTATTCAAAAAAAACAAAAACTGGTTGGGTTACAGGAGCACTAATGATTGTTAAAAGAGGGGTTTATCGGGAGTTGGGCGGATTTAGTCGGGATATTTTTATGTATGCAGAAGATATTGATCTATGTCTTAGGGCAAAGAAAAAGGGTTATCTTACATATTTCTCACCGGAAATCAAAGTTATTCATATTGGACAACAGAGCTCAAAAGGGCTACCTAACTCTGCGTTGATAAGCGAATTTAAAGGATTAATGTTTGTGGTAAAAAAACACCAAAGTCCCGTAAAATATTTCCTTATTAAGCTAATTTTATCTTCAGGAGCGTTGCTAAGAATACTAATCTTTGGGATAATCCTAAGGAGCCAGCAAAGGAAAGAAATATATTCACAAGCATTAAAAGTAATTTGGTAAACAATTGAAATCACTCCTTACATTTATTGATCAACATTTACTGGAATTCATTGCGATCTTTTTGATTGTGTTTATTCCGATCTATCCAAAATTTCCCCTTTTCGATATTTTGCCAGGTTACATTGTACGTGCACGACTCGAAGATATATTAATGCTGTTGGCGTTTAGTACCTTCGGTATATATCTGATCCGCGGCAAAATAAGTCTCAAAAACAACCCTTTAACTTGGCCGATATTAATTTATGCCCTTGTTGGATTTCTCTCCTGTTTGTCTGCAATGTTTATCACTCAATCAGTTCCGCTTGAAGCCAACCATGTAGGCAAAATGTTTCTGCACTATTTTAGACGTTTGGAATATTTTTCAATGTTCTTCATTGTCTTTTCATCGATAAAATCCATAGGGCAAGTCAAGAAATATTTATATTCAGTGGTAATTGTACTTTTAATAGTCTCAGTTTACGGGTTTGCTCAGAAGTACTTATATTTCCCCGCATTTTCAACTATGAACAGGGAATTTTCAAAAGGGTGGGCACTCTACCTTACGGAACACGCAAGAGTTCTTTCAACGTTCGGCGGACACTATGATCTCGCTGCATATCTAATGATGACACTTACACTTGTACTGAGTATTATTCTAACGATTAAGAAGAAAATAGTTCAAATCGGACTTGCTGGATTATTTATTTTCAGTTTTTGGATACTAATACTTACATCCTCACGTATATCCTTCCTTGCGTATTTAGGTGCCATTACCCTAGCAGTGGCGGGGGTTTATTACTGGGATCGGAAAAAAATAAAAGCAATCGTCAGTTTTGTTTTAGTTATGTCGTTTTCTCTGACCATTTTGCTGTCTTTCGGCGATTTGTCCTCGCGATTTAGTGGTTTGATTAAGAACGAACAGCTTAATAGTTTAATCGAGAAGGCGCGAAATCCATTTTCAAAAAAACCAACCCAAAATGCCCAATTCTTAGAAAATAATCCTGAAAGCCCTCTTGCGCTTTCGGATCAATTGCCTGTCTCGGAAAAACCAAGTGATGTTCAGAGCAATCTACCCATCTATGTCATTGCTACCAATGCTGCCGGTGAATCGACCTTGACAGCAGTTCCACGCCAATACTCTGAAAACGCTTTAAAATATGATCTCTCTACCGCCATTAGGTTAGACAAGCTCTGGCCACAAGCAATTCATGGTTTTACGTCCAATCCGATATTCGGCTCCGGATATTCTACACTGACAAAGTCGTCAAAATATGAATTTACTGAGGCAGAGTCGACTGATAATGATTACCTTCGGTCTTTAGGTGAGACAGGCTTGGCTGGGTTCATTGCCTTTTTTGGCATTATTGCATACGTCCTTTTCTTAAGTTTTCGTTCAGTTCGAAAGATATCTGACCCGTTTATTGCTGGTAGTGTTATAGGGATTAGTTGTGCAATTGTTGGTTTGTTGGCAAACGCAATTTATATCGACATTTTCGAAGCTTCTAAGGTTGCATTTACACTCTGGGGCTTAATTGCTATTTTGGTTGCGACTATTAAGCTAATCGACAAGAATGTTTCCAAAAAAGTTCAAAAAAATGTTTAAGGTAAAGGATAAAGTATTATTTATTTTTATCCTTGGGTTTATTTTTTTATTGACCCTAGTTCCACGGTTATACAAAATTGATAATTCCATTACTGATTGGCATTCTTTCCGTCAGGCGGATACCGCAATGGTTGCGAGAAATTTTGCCGATACCGGTTTTGATCTGCTTCATCCTAGAACCGACAATATTTTAGCAATATCTCAGTCTAAAATACCCAATCCAGAAGGTTACACTTTTCTAGAATTTCCGTTTTATACACTAATCGTCGGGTTTCTGTGGAAAAATTTTGGAAACAATGTTGAGCTAGCAAGGCTAGTAACGGCCGTCTTCGCATCTTTTTCAGCGGTTTTCTTGTTTCTTTTAGTACGGAAATTTTCTACCGCCAGAATCGCACTTATCTCATCTGCTGTTTTTGCCTTAACTCCATATAGTGTTTATTACGGTAGGGTTATTATGCCTAATTCCACAATGGTTTGTTTCGGTCTTATAGCTTTATGGTTATTTAGTAAATATTATTTCGATAAATCAAAAATATCATTTTTTCTATCGGCGACTTTTTTTGCTCTAGCGTCTCTAAGTTATCCCTATGTTGTTTTTTGGATTATCCCAATAATATATCTGAGTTTAAAAAAAGATGGTTTTTTTTATCAATCGCTCAAATATTATTTATATTTTGGACTGTCTTTTATTCCTCTTCTGCTTTGGCGGGCATGGGGCGCAGGTTTTCCAGAGGCTCAAATTGGCTCTGAATGGTACCTAAACTACGGCCACATTCGCTTTACAGGAGCCTACTTCAGATGGCTTATCTTTGAAAGACTGGCAAAATTGATTCTTGGTACCGGGGGTTTTGTATTGTTCTTTACAGGTCTAGTCTCAAAACGACGAGGTAAAGAAGGCTATTTCTTTTTTGTCTGGCTTATTTCAATGGTTTTATATTTTGTGATATTTGCCTCCTCAAATGTAAGGCACGATTATTATCAATATATTTACATGCCGATTATTTCAGTCTTTGTCGCTTACGGGATTGATTTTATGATTCGGCAGGGCAGTTCTGTAATCGAAAAATCCATTAGCGTCCTTGCAACTTTTTCTCTAATAATTATGCTTGTGGTTTTTGGGTACTATGAGACAAAAGGTTATTACACGACCAATGCTGATATTGTGGAGGCCGGCAGTAAAGCGGACGAAATTCTCCCAGCTGAAGCAAAAGTCATCGCTCCACTAGCTGGAGATTTGTCTCTGCTTTATTATGTTAACCGCCCAGGATGGGCTGAGTTTTATGAAGACATGTCGGATTTTAAAAGACAAGGGGTTACAGCAATAGTGTCGCTTAAATTCGACGAAGGGATTGAAAAATTAGCTAGGGAAAATAAGGTCTTATTTAGAACGAACAAGTATATAATTATTTCCCTAAATCAATAAAGATTATGAAAGTTCTGCTTATTTCGCCATATATTCCTTATCCTCCAATTACTGGCGGCAAGGTCCGTGTCTATAATTTTTTGAAAAAATTGAGCCAAAATCACGAAATAGTGCTTATTTGTTTATTAAAAAATACTGAAGAGTTTAAAGATGTAAAGGTTTTGGAAAAGCAGGGTTTTAAAATCTATCCGGTATTACGGCGAAAAGCCTGGTCGGTTCAAAACCTGTTTAGAACATTGTTCACAAAATATTCATTTCTTACAGTTGTTAATAATTTTTCAAAAGAAACAGAAGATCTTATTTTGGAAGTTATCAAAAAAGAGAAACCGGATCTAATCCATCTGGAAACCTTTTACATGGCACAAAGTCTGCTTGCAGTGCGAGACAAGATAAAAATACCCATAATGCTTGCAAAGGTGGACGTTGAAGCACAAGTATATTTCCGTAACGCTCAGCAGAAAAAAAATCCATTACTAAAATTAATGGGATATATCGACGCAAAAAAAATGCTCAATTACGAGGTGCAAGTTTGTCAGTATTTTGACAAGGTTACTTTTGCTAGTGAAGTCGATCGCAAATTACTTACAGCTTCACTTTCTAAAAGAAAAATAAAAGTAGCAACCGATCTTATTCCAAATGGCGTGGACACTAACCACTATCATCCGATCAAGGTTAAAAAATATCAAAAACCGACAATAGTCTTTTTGGGAAACTTTCGCTATTTTGCGAACACAGACGCGGCTTTTTACTTCGTAAAAAATATTTGGCCGTTAATCACAGCTGAGATCGATGCACATTTGTATATTGTCGGCCCATTACTACCCAAAGGGATACAGAGGTTGCTCAGTAATGATGTTGCAAAACTTAACGGTGGCAACATAACCGTGTCCGGATTTGTAGAGGAGGATTTAAAGAAAGAGATACTTTCAAAATCCTGGCTCTCCGTGGCGCCTATTAGAATTGGATCAGGTACTAAGCTTAAAATTCTTGAGTCGATGGCAATTGGAACGCCTGTTGTTGCTACTCCTGTAGGTATTGAGGGTATTAAGGCAGTTGATGGGGAAAGTGTGCTTATTGGCGAAAGCCCTAAACAAGTTGCGGATAAAGTTATAAAATTACTCAAGGATAAGCCACTTAGACGCAAGATTTCTAAAAATGCCAGGTTGCTTATGGAAAGTTCATATGAATGGGGTGTAATTAGCGATAAGCTGGATGGTATATATCAGGAGCTAGTAAAGAAATAATTACAATGATAAGAAAACCGACAGTTGATGTTGTGATAGTCAATTACAATGCGGGCGTCTATCTTAAGAATTGCCTCTTAAGCCTTAAAACTTGTTCAAAAAGCAACTTTAAGCTCAATTGTGTTGTTGTGGATAACGCTTCAGTTGATGATAGTATTTCGCAAATAAAAAGCATTCGTTTGCCATGGTTAACAATAATTAAAAATTCCCAAAACTTAGGTTTCGCAGCAGGCTGTAATATTGGCATCAAACGATCGAAGGGTAGTTATGTATTGTTATTGAATCCTGATACGCGTGTATCAAAAGACACAATTGTCAAAATGGTGGACTTTCTGAAGATCCATCCAAAAGCAGGCATTGTTTCTGCCAAAATAGTTTTATCCGATGGATCGATCGATCCTGCATCTCACAGGGGATTTCCTACTCCATGGGCCTCATTTGCATATTTCGTTGGTTTGGAAAAGTTTTTCAGTAAAAACCCAAGATTTAGCCAATATCATATGTGGTACAAGCCGCTCGATAAGGTTCACGAGATCGATTCACCTTCTGGAGCATTTATGTTGATTAAAAAAAGTTTAATAGACAATATTGGCTTATTAGATGAGGATTTTTTCATGTATGCCGAAGACATTGATTTTTGCTTTAGAGCAAAGGAAGCTGGATATCAAATATTTTATAATCCATCATCAACAGTAGTTCACGCAAAAGGAATTTCTTCGGGTATCAAAAAACATTCGGAAAAGAAATCAAAGGCCAGTATTGACACAAGAATTCGAACATCCAAACATTTTTACGATACTATGAAGATTTTTTATCTAAAGCATTATTCAAACAAATACCCCAAAATACTTCGGGTTTTGATTTTTCTTTTTATTGA
The DNA here is from genome assembly GCA_964349875.1 of uncultured Gammaproteobacteria bacterium. Taxonomy (GTDB): domain Bacteria; phylum Patescibacteriota; class Microgenomatia; order CAYQLK01; family CAYQLK01; genus CAYQLK01. The sequence continues at coordinate 8,922 of CAYGIG010000008.1, forward strand.
TATTAAAAAAACAATCAAAATATTTAAACTTAGGTATCTATAAAAATGAAAATCGTTATAGATGCAAGGCTATTTGGTCCGGAGCACACTGGAATAGGCAGGTACAGTCAAAACCTCGTAGAAAACTTAGCTCCGCTGGCTTTGGCGCACCAGTTAATTTTAATTACCCATAAAAATGCAAAAGTTACCTCAACCAAAAACTTGCAGGTGATTTTTTCAGAGATTCCGTATTACGGTTTTTCTGAACAGCTAAAGCTAAATTCGTTAATTAAAAGTCTGTCACCTGACTTGGTGCATTTTACTCATTTCAATCACCCGATTATTTACAATCAGCCTTTTGTCGTGACAATCCATGATTTGATAAAAAGTGACTTCAAAGATCACTCAGCCTCCAGTCGAAAAAGAGCGATTTATGAGGCTAAGCATTTCATCTACGGCAAAGTAGTCAGTCACGCAATATATAAATCAAAAAATATTATCACGCCCTCGAATTATTCAAAAGGGAGGATTCTCAGCCTCTTTCCAAAAGTCAGCCCTGCCAAAATAGTTACGATTTACGAAGGGGCTGATCAATTTCAAAAAATACGAATACAAAAAATACTCGATTATAAAAAGTACTCAATTTCAGATAATTTTTGTCTCTATATAGGTAACAGTTATCCTTACAAGAATCTTGCTACAGCTATTGATGCTGTAAAAAAAATATCAGGACTTCAGTTTGTCATTGTCAGCAAAAACACTCCAAATTTAGAAGAATTAAAGCTTAGTGCAGGCAGAACAAATAAGTTTGTTTTTCTTGAGAATCTTACTGATTCCGAACTGGCCGGACTGTATAAAAAATCTAAATTCTTTTTATTCCCCTCAAAATCTGAAGGATTTGGCGTGCCAGGCCTCGAAGCAATGGCGATGCAGACGCCGGTTTTGTGCTCCAGCGCTGGTCCGCTACCGGAAATATATGGAAATGCCGCGCTGTATTTTAATCCTGAAAGCGTAAGCGACCTTGTCAGACAAATTCAATTTCTATTGACAAATTACGATCAGGAAAAAAATAAACTTAACTCTAAAGCAAAAAACCAACTTAAAAAATACTCATGGCAGAAAATGGCAAAAGAAACATTAAATGTTTATGAAAGTTGCTTTAATAGCTGACCCTATTACACAAGCAGGCGGAGCCGAAAAGCTACTTTGGAGCTTGGCTGATAAATTTCCCAACGCACCCTTATTCACCGCGGTCGCGAATCCATCAGTTGTGCCTAAACGATTTTCTCAAAGGATAAAAGTCTCATGGGTTCAAAAACTTCCAGCTTCATTTTCAAATCCAAAACCATATCTGCCATTACTACCACTGGCCTATGAATCATTTGATCTTAATGACTTTGATAGGGTTATTTCAATTACGACTCTTTTCGCTAAAGCCGTTATCACAAAACCTGAAACTCTTCACCTTGGATACATTAACTCCCCTCCAAGGTTTTTGTACTCTCAAAGTAATCTTAAGAGATATATAAACAACGACTTAATTAAAGGATTGAGCACGCCGATACTTAATTGGTTAAAAAGTTATGACCAAATTGCCACCAGACGCCCAGATATATTGATCGCAAATTCTAAAAATATTCAGAAAAAAATTGCTGATATTTACAAGCTTGATTCAAAAGTAGTTTATCCGTTTGCACAAAATTCATATTTTGATAAAAATTTATCTAAAAAAATACCAAATCAGTTTGTGATAGTTTCTAGACTAGAAAAATGGAAGCAGCTTGATTATGCAATTGAAGCATTTAATGCCAGAAAAGACCTGCGCTTGATAATTGTCGGGGTTGGTCAAGATTTTAGGAGATTAAAAAAATTAGCGAAATCAAACACCTCCTTTTCCGGTTGGCTGCCAAATTCTTCTGTTGCCGAGATAATTTCCTCTTCCTGCGCCTTAATCATGCCTCAAAACGAAGATTTTGGTATTACTTCAGTTGAGGCTCAGGCGCTTGGAACTCCGGTCATATCACCTATGCTTGGAGGAGCACTGGAAACCGTCATTAATAATCAAACCGGATTGTTCTTTGCAGAGCAGAATTCCCATTCATTACTTCATGCACTGGAAGTGTTTAATACACTTTCCTTCCAAACTGACAAACTAAAGCAAAATGCGTTAAAATACCGTCAAGAACGCTTTATTCAGCAAATAACTAGTTATTTATGATTAGCAAAGATTCGGTAAAAATTGCAGTGTTTTGTGGTGGCAGCGGAGCGAGAATGTGGCCCGCATCACGTTCAGATAAGCCAAAACAGTTTCAGCCGCTAATTGGCGGAAAGAGTACATTTGAAATGCTCATTGTCAGCTTGGAAAAAGAGTTTGGTTCAGCAAATATATTTCCCGTAGCCAGAAGAGAATTCGTCGGACATATAGTCTCACAGGCCCCGTTTATTCCACTTGAGAACATTATTATTGAGCCTGAGGGTAGGGACACAATGGCAGCTATCGGTTTTGCTGCAATGATGCTTGATACAAAATTTAACAATCCGACCGTTATTAGTTTGTGGAGTGATCATTTGATAAAAAATGAAGCAAATTTTCTCAAATCCCTGCGTAAAGCCGCAGAAATAAGTTCCAAAACCGCAAAAATTGTCGAAATCGGTGTTCGCGCTACCTTTCCAAGTACCCAATTAGGCTATATAAAAATTGGTAAAATGCTTGAAAAAGAAGACGGCTTAGGTGTTTTTGAGTTCATTGCTCAAATTGAAAAACCAAATCTTGAGAAAGCTCAAGAATTTTTGGAGTCGTGGGAATATCTATGGCATTTAGGTTACGCCGCGTGGCCGACCAAAACTCTACTTGATTACTACGCAGAATTTTCACCAAAAACGTACGAGATCCTTACTCAAATTTCAGCATTAGTGCAAAATGGGCCAAGTTATGGTGCTAAACTCGCTGAACTATTCGGAAAAATTGAAAAAACCTCAATTGATTTTGCAATTCTTGAAAAACTTGGTCCGACTGAAAGGTTAGTCATTTCAGCCGATCTGGGTTGGAGCGATGTTGGTACTTGGGATGTACTAAAGGATGAATTGAGTAAAAAGCCGGAAGATAACGTCGCAACCGGTAAATCGGTATCAATTGAGTCTTCCGATACTCTGATGTTTTCTACTGACAGCAAAAAGATGCTTGTAACTGTTGGAGTAAAAGGAATTATTGTTGTTGATACCCCAGACGCGATTCTTGTGGTCTCTAAAGACACTAGTGGAAAAGTCAAAGAGGCTGTTCTCAAACTAAGAGAAAGCGGTCACGATGATTATCTTTAAAAATGTTTTACGATTTTGTTAAAAGAACAATTGATATTACTGGCGCACTGGTAGGATTATCAATTTTAGCCTTCTTTTTTCCATTTGTAGCAATCGCCATAAAAACATCTAGTCCGGGTCCAATAATTGCCGACGTTCCCAAACGCAGCGGTAAAGAAGGCAAATCGTTCAAAATGTACAAGTTTCGTTCAATGATTAAAGACGCACATCTCTTACTCCAGAGCGATCCAAAATTCAAAAAGCTTTTTGCTGAGTACAAAAAAAATTCTTACAAGTTATCGCACGACCCAAGAGTTACACCTGTCGGAAACTTTATCAGAAAGACCAGCATTGACGAATTACCACAGTTTTTAAACGTTTTAAAAGGGGAAATGAGTCTTGTTGGTCCGCGTGCATATTATCCCGATGAGTTAGTTAATCAGCAAAAAGCTTATCCAGAAACAAAAAAATATGTCAGAACCTTACTTACCGCCAAACCGGGGATGACGGGTACCTGGCAAGTCTCCGGTCGAAGCGACATCTCTTTTGAAAAAAGGGTAAAATTAGACGCAAATTATGCAACAAAACGGTCAATCTTGTATGATTTAAGAATAATTATTTTGACGTTTCCTGCTCTTCTTTCCCAAAAAGGGGCGGTATAAAGTCTTCCAAAAAAATCTATGCTGAAATTCAGTACTTCTTACCAGTCACATAATGGCCGCACACATCCTATAAAGAGGAGAAGAAGAATGATGAAAAAATTAATTATTTCGATTGCAATTACGACTGCAATTATTCTTTATATAGCAATTCCTGCTTGGGGAATTGTGGCAAGCGGAACCAGCGCAAAATCTAATCTAAGCGCTGCGGTTGCTTCGATCAAGACCGGGAATCTGCCAGACACCAAATCCAAGCTCGAATCAGCCAAGGTCGATCTTCAAAAAGCTCAAGCTGCTGCATTTTTTTATAAACCGCTAACGTTTATTCCTTTTATTGGAGCCTACCCTTCTGATTTATCGCACGGGTTAGCTGCCGGAGTACAGGGAATAGAAGCGGGAATTATTGTGACTGAAGCGATCGAGCCATACTCTGATCTTCTCGGACTTGGAAGTGGAGATTTCTTAGGTGGAACCGCCCAAGATAGGATGCAAAAGGCGATTCAAACGCTTTCAAAGATTACTCCAGAGCTTGATAAAGTAAACGCCAAGCTTTCTCAAGCCAATAGTGAAATGTCAAAAATTAATGCTAATAGGTATCCAGACTTTCTTCCAGGCAAACCCAAAACAAATATCAACCTTGCCAAAAATTATCTTGTTCAAGGAGAAAAAGTCTTAACAGAAACCAAACCATTACTTGAAGTCTTGCCGGAAATTATGGGGGACTCAGTGCCTAAAAAATATATGGTCCTCTTCCTAAATGATAAAGAGCTTCGTCCTGGTGGAGGATTTATTACGGCATATGCTTATCTCAATATTGATAAAGCCGTCGTCAAAGCCGAAGGATCCAATAATATTTATGATCTCGATGATGCTATTTCAGGCAAACCGTCTGCTCCTGAAGCAATTATTAAATATCTTCCATTAGTAGATGTTTACAATCTGAGAGACACGAATCTTTCGCCCGATCTGCCAACCTCACTCGTTGATTTTGAAAAGATTTATACAAAATCCGCTGATGCCCAAAAGATCGATGGATATTTTACAATCAACACCCGAGCTCTTTCTGAGGTCCTCACAGTTCTTGGCCCAATCGAAGCCAATGGAGTCAAATTTACTAATGATATAGTTCAAGCGTGTGATTGTCCTCAAATAGTTTACGCATTACTAGAAAGCTCCGGTCAGCCCCGAGGGTATATCGTTGAAGAACGCAAAGCTTTAATTGGAGTGCTTATGAATGCCATTATGGATAAAAGTTTAAGCGCGGACAAAAACACTTTGCCAAAATTAATCGAAGTTGGTCTTAAACTTCTTGGTCAGAAAGACGTCATGCTTAATTTTAAAGACGAAAAAAGCCAGTTAGCCTCCGAAAAACTTGGATTCGCCGGTCGTATCAGAGAGGCGCAAAAGGACTATCTCTCAGTTATTGACAGCAATTTTGCCGGTGCCAAAAGCAATCTCTATATACAGCAAACCATCACTCAAGACTATAAGGTCAAAGATGGAAAGATAGTTAAAAAAGTTACAGTTAATCTCAAGAATCCTCGTGAGGCAGACAATTGTTCTCTCGAGAGAACTCAGGGGCTCTGTTTAAACGGCATTTATCGTGACTGGATACGAGTTTACGTTCCTAGCGGGTCAAAACTTCTCAAATCTTCCGGTTCCGAGACAGATATTGTGACTTATGACGATCTTGGTAAGACTGTTTTTGAGGGTTTTTTTGTACTAAGGCCATTGGGTACTGCCCAAGTCGAGTTTGAGTACGAGTTACCCTTTACCGCGACAAGTGATTTTACGGTATTTTTGCAGAAGCAGTCCGGCAAAGGTCCAGTGCCGCACATAATAACAATTGACGGCAAGAAAAAAGAATCGTTTGACCTAACCGCTGACCAAGAGCTAAAGTTAAAGATATAAACGCTTTTTACTTTTAGATTCACTAATGCCACGCCCACGCTCTTATCGGACTACAGCTATTATTATTTCCCGCAGACGTTTTTCAGAGGCCGACAGGCTTGTTACTTTTTTTTCGCCTGAATTAGGTATTCGCGAGGCACTTGCTCACGGCGCTCGCAAGCCAACATCTCGTAAGTCTTCAAGTGTAGAATTGTTCAATTTTGTGACTCTATATATCGTGAATGGAAAAACTATCGATATTATTACCGAAGCGGTTACCATAAACAGTTTTTCGCGGGTCAAGAAAGATTTTTCACTTACCCATCCGGTATTTTATATGCTCGAAATTGTCGGTCGCCTACTTAGTCCAGGTCAACCGGCAGAAGGAATCTTTGATCTTTTATATACATCAATCAATTTGCTTAATTCCAAAAAGCTTTCTCCATCTCAAATTGACTGTCTATTAAGCCGTTTTGAGATAAAAGTTTTGGAAGAATCCGGATTTTTCAGCCTTCATGAAACGAATTTTTCCAGCCGGTCAGTTTACGAGTCAGCTATGACTCTATCCAAACAAAGTCTTCCTCACCTGCTGACCCATGATTTCATTCCATTAAAGGCCCTAAAAGAGTCACTTAAAGATAGTTTAGAAGAGATAATTGGCCGCTCTTTTGTAACCTTGTCATATCGCCCAGTTTTAGCTTAATATTACCCCGTGCAAAAAGTAACAGATTTTAAAAATATTTTTTCAAAATACCCGTTAGCTAAACTGCTTATTCCAGTTATTCTCAGTTTGCTAATTTTAGTTGCAGTATTTAAAGTTGTTGGTATTGGCGCCAAGCCCGAAAGCGATTCCACATTCGATACAGTTGAGGCAATTGATCTCCGCGACCTACCAGCAAGCGATAGACCATACATTGGTCTAATCCCCAGGGCTGACGGCCACGCCTTAATCCTAACAGTCACTAATCATCAGCAATTCTCTTCCCTAGATTTTGAGATTCTTTATCAGGCCGGTAATCTTCAGCAAGGCTCTATAGGCCAAGTTGATATTGCTAAACCTGCCTACAAGACAGAAATCACTCTCGGTGCTTGTTCTAAAGGGGTCTGTCGTTATGATGACAACGTCAGAACCGGCAGTCTTAAAATCACCGCAATTAAGGACAAAAAAAGTTACGAGGCTCAAATTCCCTTCGTAATGGAAAAAATTACGCCGGAGGCATCCGAGATAGTCGGCCCTGACAACACTATGGACCTGATCGTGCAGGCTGGCTCGGTCAGCAACAACTATTATGTTCTTGTGAGTGAAACAATCGGCGTACCAATAAGCCTAAACTCCCAAAAAGGCAGTCCGGTTGCAGCGTTCTCAATTGCTCCGAAGCTAAACCGCCCAGTGACTGTTAAATTGAAAAATCAAAATATTGAAGGGCTAAAAATAAACAGATTTGATTTCACTCAAAATGTTTGGAGTCAAACAAATTCTAAAATCGAAGGCGGCAATCAGTTTAATTCTGACAATTTAGGGCTTTTTGCCTTTACACAATAAATATGGACCTGATTGAAAAAGTTGTTGATGTATCTAAAAGAAGAGGATTTATATTCCCATCGTCTGAAATTTATGGCGGCATGGCCAACACCTACGATTTTGGCCCCTACGGGACTGCTTTAAAAGAGAACATTCGCCGTATTTGGTGGAATAGGTTTGTTGAGGAAAGAGAGGATATTTACGGAATTGATAGTTCTATTATAGTTAATCCCAAGGTTTGGGAGGCTAGTGGACACGTGGCTAACTTTGGAGACGTCATGGTCGAAGATCTCAAAACCCACAAACGTTACAGAGCCGATCATTTAATTGAAGAACACTTCGAAAAAAAAGGCGAAAAGACCAAGGTTGACGGCAAGACCGCGGAAGAACTGCAGGAAATCATTGATAGTGAAAAAATAAAAAGTCCGGAAGGAAACGAATTAAGTAAAGCTCGCAAATTCAATCTTCTTTTTAGAACAGAAATTGGAATTATTGAAGGTGAGGGCTCAACAGCATATCTTAGAGGCGAAATTGCCCAAGGAATATTTATCAACTTCAAAAACATTCTTGATTCGATTCACCCGAAACTGCCTTTCGGTATGGCTCAAACCGGTAAGGCATTCAGAAACGAGATAAGCAAAGGTCAATTCACTTTTCGCACCCTTGAGTTTGACTTAATGGAATTTGAATATTTCTTCGATCCAGAAAATGATAATTGGAATAAATTATTTGAATATTGGCAAACCCAGATGGACGACTTTGTTAAAGATATCGGACTAAATTCCACCAAACTACGCTGGCGGGCTCACGAAGAATTTGAGCTGTCACATTATTCAAAACGCACAGAAGATTTAGAATACGAATTCCCATGGGGACACAAAGAAATGTTTGGTATTGCTTACAGAACCAATTTTGACCTACTTAATCACGAAAAACATTCTGGTATTTCCCAAAGTTATACATACGCCGATGGTAAAAAAGTCATTCCTCATGTCATCGAACCGACCTTTGGACTGTCTCGTCTGGTCACGATTGTATTAATGGACGCTTTTACCGAAGAAGAAGTTGATGGAGAAAAAAGAATCGTTTTGAAATTTGACCCCAAAATTGCTCCAGTCAAAATCGCAATTTTACCTCTTATTAAAAAAGAAGAGTTAATATTAGTCTCACGCGAAATCCAAGCCTCCTTAAAGCCGATTGGCGCTGTTGTATATGACGAAACAGCCAGTATCGGCAAGCGCTACCGCAAGCAGGACGAGATCGGCACCCCTTACTGCGTTACCGTTGATTTTGACTCGCTTGAGGACAAAAAAGTTACCGTTCGCGACCGTGACACCATGAAACAGGATAGGGTAGAAATATCCAAACTTCTCGAATTCCTTTCCCCAAAATTTCAATAGCATCAGGTTCTCTTAACACGCAGGCGAGTAACTATAGTTATTAACAAACCCTTCCTAATCTTGTGAATTTGGTTGTTGACACAACTTCTTTTTATGGTGAATAATGGTTACAGATGGTAATAAATGGTGATTTAGGGCAACTTAGGGCAGATGTTTTTAGGACAATTTGAACCACAATTTTCCTCTAATTCTAAGAGGCTTTCTATTCCGGTTAAGCTCCGGTCAAGTCTTTCGAAAGGAAAAGTAATCCTTTCAAAAGGTTTCGATCAGTGCATCTTCGGCTATTCAGCTGAAGGCTGGGACGCCCAAAGCGCTAAGCACCTTGAAAACCCGATCTCAGACCTGACAAGTCGCGATTTAAGAAGATTTATATTTTCTGCCTCAGAAAGTGTTGACTTTGACAGCCAGGGAAGAATGGTTATTCCGAAAATCCTAATCGATTATGCCGGTATTACCGAGTCAGTCACAGTCGTAGGTGCTGGTGACCATTTCGAAATATGGGCTAGTGATAAATGGGAAAGTAAAATAAATGCAATCGATACTCAAAACCGTTGAAAAACATATTCCGGTTCTCCCGAAACAGTCAATTGAATTCCTAAACCCAAAGGATGGTAAAAAATTCATTGACGCAACCTTGGGAGACGCAGGACATACCCAATTAATGCTTGAAAAAGGCGCAATTGTGCTTGGTATTGATGCGGATTCTGAAAATGTCGATAAGGCCAAAGCATTATCTCCGAACCTGACAGTCGTTCATGGCAATTTTGCAAAACTCAGCCAAATCGCCTCCGCTAACAACTTTAAGCAAGTCGATGGAATATTATTCGACCTAGGTTATTCTTCAACCCAGCTTCAAGACAGTAAAAAAGGCATCAGCTTCTTAAATGACGGACCGCTTGATATGAGATTGGATCCGATAAACCAAGGCGTTACAGCTGCGGATTTATTAAAAGTATTAACAGTAAAACAACTATATGAATTATTTATTGAATTTGGTCAGGAAAAGCGTGCTCGGCTCATTGCTGACGCTATTGTCCGCGCCCGTCTAGTTAGACCAATTGAGACGACTGCTCAACTAGCTCAAATAGTTGAGAGCGTTAGCCCCCGGAGGAGTGGAGACAAAATTCATCCGGCGACTAAGGTTTTTCAGTCACTTAGAATCGCAATTAACAGCGAACTGGACAACCTTGAAGAGGCACTTTTACAGTCTGTTGAACTTCTAAAACCCGGAGGTGTTTTGGTAGTGATTTCGTTTCACTCATTGGAGGATAAAATTGTCAAAAACTTTATTCGCTCAAATTTTTTACTGAAGAATTTAACGATTAAACCAATTGTTCCTGACAATATCGAAGTTCAGTCAAACAGACGTTCCCGCAGCGCGAAACTTCGCGCCGCACAAAAACTATAAAAATCATAAAACCTAGCGGCAGCGGTTTTACCTAAAAACCTAATAACTGCCCTTATGAATGCAATTAGTTTACAGTCAAATATTCTTGTTCAGAGACACGCACCCAGTGCAAGAACCCTGCCACATCTTTCTAAGCTGCTATTTGTAATTTATTTCAGCGTTTCAATTCTTGTTTTAGTCAACTTATTTCTCTCCAACTCTTTATCAACAAAAGGAAAGTTAGTAACTGACCTGCAGGTTCGTGGTGAAGAGATCAAAAAAGAAAATATTGTCCTAAAAAGCGAAATTGCGACACTTGGATCTTTATCGGAGATAGAGAAAAAAGCAAATATATTAGGATTTGCAAAAAATTCCTCAAATAAGATTTTTGTAAAAGATCCAATTTACGCCTACCTGCGCTAAAACTTTGTTAGTTGTTGAGTAAATAATCATAATATTAATTATGAGAGAAATCCGTCACGTCTATATTGCCTGTTTTTTGGTATTTGTACTGATTGTCCTAAGGCTATTCTACTGGCAGGTAATAAGTCGTGACTCACTACAGGCAAAAGCAGAAAAACAGTACTTAAGAGATATCGAACTCTTCCCTAAAAGGGGTGAAATATTAGCCTCCGATGGTTTTCCACTTGTTACGAATCAAACTGCTTATTTGATGTATGCTAACCCAAAAGAAATATCAGATTCCTTAGACATTGCCGAAAAGATCCAACCCATTCTTGATCTTAGTGAGACGGCCACTTTAAGCGCATCGCTTCAGCCGGATTACAATCCCGATACTTATAAAGAAAAAGAGGAGCTCAAGCTTAAAGAAAGGGAGTTAAAACTAAGTGAAAAATTGTCCCAAAAAAATCTAGACTGGGTTCTGTTGGGCCGTAAATTAACCCAAAGTCAAAAAGAGCAAGTTGAGAAGCTAAATGTCTCAGGATTAGGCTTTTCAGACGAAATTACCAGAGATTATCCGGAAGGGTCAATGTCCGCACATCTACTCGGTTTTGTCGGACTTGATGAATTCGGCCGCGATACCGGATATTTTGGTCTTGAAGGATTTTATAACCGGCAGCTAAAAGGCCGGCTTGGGGTTACAAAAGAAGAAACTGATGCAAAAGGCAATCCGATCTTATTGGGAAACTATGGGCAAATAGGGGAAAGTCCAGGCAGAACCCTAAAACTTACTATCGACAGGGCAGTCCAGAAGATTGCCGAAGAAGAGCTTCAAAAATCCATTACTCAGTATGGTGCAAAAGCTGGACAGGTATTAATCATGGAGCCGGCAACGGGGGCTATTATTGCCTCGGCCGCATATCCTGCTTATGACCCCGGTAATTACACAAAATATCCAGACATAAATTATATTAATCCAATTGTTGCAGAAACTTACGAGCCAGGCTCAACATTTAAGGTCGTAGCTATGTCTGCCGGTATTAACGAAAATGTTATCCAGCCGGAGACTGTCTGCACCATTTGTAATGGACCGGTTGAAATTAGTGGTTACAAAATTTCTACATGGGACAACAAATACCATCCCGACTCGACCTTGACTGAGGTAATACAAAATTCCGATAACACTGGGATGGTTTTCGTTTCTCAAAAGCTTGGTTTTGAAAACTTTTACAAATATCTGAAAGAATTTGGTTTCGGAAATCTGACCGGCGTAGATATTCAAGATGAAGCATACGGTGTAATTAGGTCAAAAAAGGACTGGGGAGAAATCGATCTCGCTACCGCCTCTTTTGGACAAGGTATTGCGGTTACCTCGATTCAAATGGCAAGGGCTGTCTCTGTCATAGCAAACGGAGGGAAGCTTCCAACACCTCATTATGTCTCAGAGATTATTGAAGGAGAGAATTCCTTAAAAATTGCTCCTGAGCCGTACGATTTTAAAACCGTTATTTCTAAACAGACAGCGGGTAAGGTTACTGACATGATGGTAAAGGCGGTTGTGGCCGGAGAGGCGCACTATAAAATACCTGAAGGGTATACACTTGCTGGTAAAACCGGAACTGCTCAAATACCAGTTGCTGGTCATTATGATTCTACCAAAACTATTGCCAGTTTTGTTGGGTTTGGACCACTGCCGAACCCAAAGTTTGTTATGTTAGTAAGATTTACGGAGCCGAAAAGTTCTCCGTACGGTTCTGAAACAGCAGCGCCTACATTTTTTAGAATTGCTTCTGAAATTTTTCGATTATGGTCAATCCCTCCGAACCTTTAAGTAAAAGCAAATTTCAACTAAAATAAGTGCAACTAAACCTCTTGATTAAATAAACAATGCAAAAGATAAAAAACCTTCTTCATCTGGCTCGAGCTGTTATTGCAAATATATATTTTTTGTTCCCTACCAGAAAACTTATTGTTATTGGAGTGTCAGGCACTGATGGAAAAACGACTACCTCCACAGCTATTTATCATATTCTAAAAAATTCTGGACACAAAGTTGCAATGGTCAGTACCGTTGGTGCACTAATTGATGGCAAAGCAATCGAGACGGGTCTTCATGTTACAACTCCAGGCCCTTTTGATATACAAAGATTTGCAAAAGCAGCATGTAGGAAAAAATGTAGATATTTGATTTTAGAAATTACCTCAATTGGCCTGGATCAACATCGTGATTTTGGAATAAAATACAAGCTCGGATTAATCACAAATCTTAGTCACGAACATCTCGATTATCATGGCTCAATGGAAAATTATGCCAAAGCTAAAATAAAACTCTTAAAAAGATCTGATATCAAACTATTAACTCCGAATATTCCGTTAATTTCAAAAGCCCAATTTCACACAAGTCACACTTACTCATTCTCGCAACCAGCTGACTTTACACCAAAAAGTTTCGATTTACCCCAAGTTTTTGGTGACTATAACAAAGAAAATATTCTTGGTGCCGCAGCTGCATGTAGTCTGATAGGACTTACCAGAAGCGACATAAATTTAGCTCTTAAAACATTCAAATTACCCACAGGAAGAATGCAGCAAGTCAATGACAGCAAAAAAAGATTATTTTTTGTGGATTTTGGACATACTCCTCAAGCCTTAGATAGCACTCTTGCCTCGATCAAAAAAACATTTCCTGATAAAAAAATAATATCCGTTTTTGGAGCTGCGGGTTTAAGGGATTATACAAAGAGACCTTTAATGGGCAAAGCAGCTTCGCTATATTCCGACATAATAATCATTACCAGCGAAGACCCGCGCACCGAAGACCAATCTGAAATAGCTGTTCAAATTAAATCAGGCTTTACTAGTGCATTTCTTAAATCAAAAAGCTATTTCGAGATAGGCAACCGGCAATTGGCTATAAAAAAGGCGATCGAACTTTCCGACGCTAAAACCGTTTGTCTTTTTTTTGGCAAGGGTCACGAAAAATCAATGAATATTAATGGCAAGGAGTACCCTTGGGACGAAGTGGCCGCAGTTGAGAAAGCCTTAAAAAATTAATTCTCAAGGCTTATGACAGAAGAACAAATAAAAATTCTTGCATCAACCTTAGGGGTGGACAGAATTATGTTTGACGAGCCATTAAAAGATCACACTTATTTTAAACAAAAAGGAAAAGCGGGGGTTTATTTTGAAGCAAAAACAAGCACGGATTTAGAATCAGCCGTCAGAGTCGCAATTTTAAACAATATACCCTTTGGTGTTTTAGGACTTGGCTCTAATACTTTTCTTTCATCAGTGGATAAATTTTTTATAATAAAAAACACCTCTCATTCCATATCAGTAAATGGATTTCGTACCTCAATAACATCCAGGCAATCGCGACCGGAAGTTTTAATTAAGGTTGACTCCGGATCCGCACTTTCAATGTTAGCAAGATACTGCATTCATGAGGGCATTAGCGGACTGGAATTCCTGCTTGGAATTCCGGGCACTGTCGGGCCAGGTTTAAGAAACAATGTTGGGGTTCCGCCGACTATAAAAAATCTTCTCGGTTATCATCTGCAAATGGCTGAAATAATTGATCGCAAGACTGGGCAAAAAAAACTGGTGAGTCAAGCATTTTTTGAGTTTGAATATGGTAAATCATTCCTTCAAAAGTCAAACGACATCCTCCTTGCAGCAGTATTTAAGTTGGTAAAAACCCCCAATGAGGATCCTTGGGAAAAAACTTCTGATTTTGAAATAAAAGGGGGAGAGATAGCAACAGGACCGGTATTTAAAAATATTGAATATACCGATGCCGTCAGACTGGCAACTAGGCACCTGACACTTTCCCCATCTAGCTTGATACAAGAGATAGCTAGCGATGGCTTGAAAATCAACGGTGTTAAGGTCTCAAATACCAACTATAATTCGTTTATACTAAATTCAGACTTTGAAGTTGAAGATGTTGCTAGAATGATAAGGCTTATAAAAAGAGAAATTAGATCAAAATTCAAAATCAATCTGGTCACCCAGCTTG
>CAYGIG010000009.1:0-23228 GCA_964349875.1 uncultured Gammaproteobacteria bacterium
GGAAAAAGTATTTTGTTAGCTCTTCAAATACTCTCCGTTTATCCGCATCTTGGATTTCATTGCTATTATTATCGTCGTTTGGCCGAATATTTATCATGGAATTGAAATCAATAATATTAGATTCCAAGTCCAATCCGCCGCCCCAAAGATCAGATTGTTTTGATTGAATTTTTAACAGTTCCTGTTCGTTCTCGAAGTGCATTCTCGCGCCTGCAGAACAGATTTTTTGCTCAATATCAATAACTGTTTTGATATAGGTTCCGAATGCCTCGGACAAATTATCAACTTCTTCTCTTAAAAAAGGTTCTTTTTTAGTAATTATCATTTTGTAACCAATTCCAATTGTAGCCCCGAGGGGAGTCGAACCCCTGATCTCTTGGATGAAAACCAAGTGTCCTAGGCCACTAGACGACGGGGCCGCGACTACAGTATTGCCCGCGAATTTTAACAGAAATATTCCCCGGTGCATATATTTATAAAAAAATCCCCCTTTGATATTACTCGTAGGGGGTATTGGCTGCTTTCTCATCTGGCCTTTGTTGATTTGGCTGCCGGACCGGCAATTTGAGGCATTCGCAGTTCACTGACTGGTTTAGTCACGTATCGGCGCTTGTACTCCCTTTCTCGGAACTCGTTGTTTGACGAGACGCTGTCGTTAAATCGCCAGACGAACCGTGGGCAGTGGTGAGCTGCCTCCAAGTCATGAAGGCTGGCGTGGGTTATTTCCGTCGCAGAGTACTGCGGCAGCTTGTCAGGCGTTGAATTGTTGTTGGTGTTGGTAACGAAGCATGGATCGCAAGTAGCTTCATCCTCGTTTTCCGCCAAAACAACAGCACTCCGACACTTTCCGTCCAGTTCAGCTGTAACCCTGAACATCTTCATGGTAGTTCTCTCCTCTATAATGGTCTTTGGTGTGGGCTGGAAATAGATGCGTTAAGGTGCCAGTCTTAAAAGCACCCGCATTATAAACTATTCTCAAAATATCAAAAACTTTATTCGCTCTACAAGAAAACCCCAACCTTTTAAAATATAATGGTGGGGATGAATTGAAGTAAGAAAACATCTTCCTTTAGAGGGAACTCCAGTTTTCAAACTGGAGAAGATGTTATTCTTGTTTTACTCTCGCTCATTAGAGTAAAATACGCACGCTCCGTGGTAATCTTTAGATATGGCCCGATAGCTCAATGGTAGAGCACTCGCCTTTTAAGCGAGGTGTTCTGGGTTCGAGTCCCAGTCGGGTCACAAACAACCAGTAGCAACCAAATATTTATTGAGAATCTATACTCTTTTGCCCTTCTGCAAGTCGTGGAGCTGGGGTATGCTCAGGAGAACTTAGGCGTGGGTGGACATATAATTGGCTCGAAGTGTTAGTAATTCCCTCTGAAGGAGTAGAAAGTATGAGCAAAGCCTGAGCATCCACAAGCCAAGGATGTAGCTTAAAGTGGTCTTGAATCTCTTGCCAAGTGCTGCCGATTCGCAGGCTGGAAAAATCGCTTGGAAAAAGAATTTTTGCTGCGGCAAGATCCTCTGCGAGTTTGTAGACGATCCCAATTTTTTGTGTCTTCGCGCGCTCAATGTTTTTTTCAATTTTTGCCTTGGTTATTGCCCATGTTTGTCCAAGATCGTTCAATATTCTTTTGCCTTCACCAGGGAAAGCTAATTCTATTTGGGCAATTTCGCTTTCATCCATATCATTAATCTCAGCTCTATACCCAGCTTCGAGTGCTGTTCCCGAATCTGCACTACCCCTGCAAATTGAAGCTCGGTATTCTTCAAAATCAGACTCGATTCCTCTCGCAGCTTGGATTTGTTTAAGTGCTACAACAAGTTCAGCAATTGCAAAAATTGCATATTCTTTTTGAACCTCAGCTTTCAAGAACATTCGCCCAACCTCGATCATCTGATCAGACATCTCAAAATCTAATACAGAATCAGGAAAGGTAAAAGCAAATCTTCCTGCATCTTCAAAAAAAAGATAGGCACGTGCCAAATTATTAGGGTCGGTTTTAATATCGGTCTCTTGAAATTTAGCTGCCAATTCAAGGCCCGCAAGAACCTTTTCTAGAGCTTCTTGGCGAAATCCCTCTAACAAACCTGGTTCTAGGTCTAGCCGTTCTCGGGGTTTTTTAAATCTTTCAACAAAGGTCTTAAATCCAGAAATTGTTTGGCGTGGGTTAGCTTCAAAAGGAGAAGAAGACCTATTATTATGTGGAACTAAATCTGTTTGACCACCTTTTTCGTCTACCATTATAAATTCATTATAAACGAATATGATTAAACTCAAACATTATTTTGAGTCCCAGTCGGGTCACAAACAACCAGTAGCAACCAAATACTTATTGAGAATCTATACTCTTTTGTCCTTCTGCAAGCTGTGGAGCTGGGGCATGCTCAGAAGGATTCGTGCGCGGGTGGATATATAATTGACTTGGCGAATTTACAAGCATCTCAGAAGGAGTTGAGAGAATTAACAAAGCTTGAGCATCTTTAAGTTCTGGATATTTTTTAAAAGCTGCTTGGATCTCTTGCCAAACAGTATTGACCTTAAGACTCGGAAAATCATTTGGAAAAAGGACTTTTGCCCCAGCAAGGTTACAGATAAGATCGCCATGAATATGGCCATCACCTGAAGATTGTATCTTAGCAAAATCTTCTTCGAAGCCAGATCTTACTTTTTTCCAAGTTAGTCCAAGGTCTTCCATAATCTTTTTGCCCTCACCTGGAAAAGCTAGCTCTATTGATCCAACCTCTCCAACTCTCATAGTTCTGCTGTCATCAATATACTTTTCTTTTTTTATCACTCCATCTCTTACGTCGTTTCTCCAAAGCACTAGTCCTCTAAATTGTTCAAAATCTGACTCGAGCCCTTTAACCGCTTGAATTTGTTTCATTGCAACAATTAATTCAGCTACAGCAAAAGGTCTTAAAGTATCTTGTGACGCTTTTGTTTCCATAAACTGTTTACCTGTTTCAATCATTTCGTCAGACATTTCAAAATCAAAAACAGAGTCTGGAAAAGTAAAGGCGAACATGCCAGCTTTTTGAAAAAACCAAGCTGCCGTCATATAACTATCCTTATCAAATTTATTTCCTGTTTGAAATCTTGTTGCCCAATCCAGATCGTAGCGAACATCAGCAAGTGCACCCTGTCTATATGATTCTAGGAGTTCCGGTTCAAGCGTCAATCTCTCTGGTTCAGGTTTAAATCTTTCAACGAACTTTCTAAATCCCGAAGAAGTTTGGTTTGGGCTTGCCGGAAATGGTGAAGATTCTGTTTGATTTGCCGGAACTAAATCTGTTTGATCACCCTTCTCGTCTACCATAATAAATTCATTATAAATTAATCTAATTAAACTTAAACATTATTTTGAGTCCCGGTCGGGTCACAAATTCTGTTCTTCATACACCTTTGACCCGTTGAGTATTTTTTTACGCGGTGTTAGAATCTCCTCTCGGACAATTTTATGAACAATACCGAAAAAGAAAAAATGTCAGAAATAAACACCAAAGTCAAAGAAGCTCTTGCTAAAACTGATTCAAAGTCAGAAGCAGGCACTTGGCTAGCCAGCCAATCGGGCGTCATAACCGAAATCGTAATGCGCTATATTGCTAATCCTTCGATGATAGAAATATCTGACGAGGCAAGTGACGAAGTTAAAGCTTTGCGCGAAGAACTTCGCAATAATCCTGTTTTGGTTGCAGAGCTAATGGCACTAAAAGCCGACAAATTATTCGAATACCAATCCAACTACAATAATGTTCTGCACCGTTTGGCTGATGGAGTTAAGCTCGATACCGCCAAGCTAGCTGACGATGATATTGCTTCAGCTCTACAAGAGCACACATTCGCAAATGGTCAAACCAAAGTCGAACAGGCAATCAGTACAGGCAAAAAAGTCGGCGTGCCGATGTTAGGTATCGGCGGAACAGGTAAAGGCACCATAATCAAACTTTCCGGTCCCAGAGTTGTTAACACCACAACCCGCGCCAGACGCCCAGGTGAAGAAGTCGGAGTTGATTATCATTACGTCGAAGGTGTGGATGTCGAAGGTAACGATACAAACGGTTCAGGAGAAAATAAATATCTGGCTCAAGGTCCATTTTTGGCTGACCTTATCCGTCCAGGCCGTGGCCGCTACGGCACAACTGTTGCTGCTACCAAGGAGGCTTTTGAACACTCCAACATTGCTTTTATTGAGCAAAGCCCAGGCGAAGTTCTAAATATTGCCAAAAATGCCCCCGAACTTTTGCCGGAACTGGTTCTCCAGCCGGTCTGTATTCTTCCCCCAGGGGGAGGAATTTTAGAGCTAGCCGCCCGCGTCATCGTCCGCACTTATGGCGACCCAACCCACAAGGACCCTGAAGTCGAAAATCGCTACAGTCTCAATGATTCTTATCTTGAGTCAACTATGGGACCAGGCCAAATTACCGAAGTTGCCGAAACAACTCTTTTTGCCACAAACCCCGAACTGGGTATTGTTTATATCGTCAACGATGACTTGAAAAAGGCTGTCTCTCAGGTTAAAAACCTTCTCGGATTGGATTAAAATTTCACTTCCATGTCCATTCACGTCGGTAACCAGCCTAATTATTCTTCGATAAATCGCCCGGACTTTACCTCCAAAACGGCTAAACAAAATTTTAAAGATCAGCATGTCCAGCTTGCGTTAAGGCAGTTTGCCGACAAGCTTCTGGTGCAGTACGACTCAGATATAGGAAGACTTAAAGAACTTGAGCTAAAATTATTCCAAAATCCAGACACTGCACTTTTTATCCACGCAGCCGTAAAACTCGCCAATTCTAAAGCCCTGTTTACTTCTATTACCAAGCAGCTTCAAGTCGGAGTAGTTGTCTCGGTCTTTAGGGAAAGTCACAGGTTAAGGCCGAGAGAAATACATGGCCTTTTTTCAGGTCATGACAATAATTCAAAATCAGCGCTTGATCCGCATCCGCACGGCGAAAATTTTATTATCGAAAAGGACCGCCAGATCAGATGGATACTTAAAGCCAACCCTATTATCAAATGCCGTCTGATTTGGGTCGATGACGGCTGTGACGCCGATACTGGAAAATATATTGAGGATATCATCAGCCACAGACAGCTTCAGGATACCCACGAGGTTATTTATTTGGACAAGTGTATAAAGTACGCAAAAAAGCATCCATCCGAACTTATATCCGAAGCCGTAGTAGAACTAAAAAGCGCAAAGCTCAGCAAAAAAGGCGGTTCGGTTTATGCCGGCATGGCTCATTCGATAATGGCAGGGGATGACATCGTTGTTTATACCGACGCCGACTTGTCCTACAATCTCGGACTGCTTGGCACGCTTATTCAGCCGATAGTTGATGGTGCTTCGGCATCTACCGCCAATCGTCGCCATGAACTTTCCGTCTCTGAGGACGCGGAATTCCTTCACAGTCCAGGCAAAAAGCGAACCAAAATATTACTTGGCACAATTCGCCATGAACTCCTTGGACACTTTCTTCCAACAGACACTCAAGCTGGTTTTAAGGCATTTAATACTGCAAACCTTGCAACGGTCATAGCCATGCCGGACAAGATTATTGATATGTCGTTTGATATTCAGCTTCTTGCCAGACACTCTGCCTCAAACAGCGAAGTCGCCGTTAGTGTGCCGATTATTGTTCTGGATAGCTCGGAGCTTTCTACGGCGGACAACTCCGAGACTTATTCCGACATGGCAACGGCTGTACTCAAAGCAGCCCGAGAATCTCAAACACTCACCGCCGAAACAGAAAAAATTCTAACAATTCTTTCTCAAAAATGGCCGGAAGTTGTCGAAATTCTAGAAAAACCATCAGAACACAAAGAAATTACCGACTTACAGCAGATTTTGACCACGACTCTCAACACGACCGCCAGCAACATTAAATACGCTCAAGTCCGTCCAGGAATCGTAAAACTCCTCTCAATCTTCTCGTAATTCCTTTTTTCTCTTACTCTTAACACCTTACTAAACGGTTTTGTCTTTTTTCCCTCTACTCCATATTTTCCTCTGAACGGCTTTGAATTTTGAGATATTCCTTAAACTAAAAATCTAATAAAACCAACAATCGTTTTTACCGTCTTAAAATTTAGCTTGATGAGTGGCCGAGTTCTTAATTAAAATGCCACTCAGCAAAAAGAGAAGAGGGAAATATAAAAATTGTCTTCTTTGAAAAAGAATCTAAAAATTCTTGTTTCTTGCAAAGAAAACTATCCCGTAGTATTTGACATTTACTCTTAAATTTGATATACTTATCACAGTGAGAAATCACAAATTCATTCATGGAGTTGCCAAAGCCTATGGCTAAGATCTCGTTTGTGATTTAATACCCAACCAGGCGCCGGCGATGTGACCTCCATTCCAAGGAGAACGCACAAGCCAAGCTCTAAACTCAAACAGAGTCTAAGAGCTCAGGGAGGAACAACCGTTCCTCCCTTTTTTTTATGCCAATTCAGCTATATATTACCCTTTTTTTTGAGAAAGCAAACCGATATCATCAAAGGTAAACTGATCAATTCCTAGGCTGCGCGCCTTACTCGCAAATTCGTTATTGGAAGCCTTAATGTGAGTATGAGCCGTCAATCCGCCCGTGTGCAGCGCTTCCACAATACCCGGAGTATATAGGTCAGGATCCATATGCAGAACATTCGCTCCGGTCAGTTTTAAGTGTGACAAAATCCACTTGATCCTAAAATCCTCAGGCATCCAATCTTCAATTAAAGACCGTCTGAATATTAACCCTCGTTTATCATCAGCAAAAACTAAAGCTATTTTTGACATCAAAGGCTGAACACTTGTCGTTACCTCGACATCAAACGGTCTATATTTATCAATAATTGAAGAGATTATTGCCAAGGCCTTAACCTCTAATTCTTTTACCTCTATCTCAATTCTGCCTCGAGAGTGAAAACGCGCCAAAATTTCATCAAGCGTAGGGTATGTTTTGCTTCTGTCGTATAAATAGTCGTGAACCACAATTATCTCACCGCGATCACTTAGATGCACATCAAGTTCGATACCATCCGCACCTTTATCAAAGGCGCTTTCAAAAGCCTCAGGAGTATTTTCTAGGTGATTAATTGTGTCACCTTTATGTGCAATATATAGAGGTTCCTTTTCCATTTGGCGCAATTATATATCTAAATAGATTTTTCCATTTATAGTTACTCGCAATGAAGTCGTCGAAATTCTGGTTCCACCAAACTTCTCCTTTGTTCAAGCTACGTCCTGCGTTTCAGGAAACCTGAAACTAAGAAAAAGCCGCCCTTTTTAGGGGGCGGCTAATGGGTTGGTGGAAGGTTCACTTCCAAACGCAGAACTCGTATTTTTTCACATCAGGCAGGTGGTGCTTGACGAACTCTGAATTGAGCCCGTAATAGGTGCCATCGCCATTGCCCATCCACAGCCAAGGTGTGAGTGAAGGCAGTTTGTACCAGTGGGCGTCATTTTGCTTTCGGTAGGAGAAAGTATATCTCCAAAACAGCCATCTGTTGACAGACCTCGGGTCAATGTAATGAGCGATCAGAAAACTCTGGTGTTTTTCTGCACCAAAGCTGATTCTGGGCGTCATTCTCTGAGTAGTAAGACGAGGAATAATTGTCTTCGGATGCGCAAGCATCCATTTGGCGATTAGGATGTAGTACACCCTGTAGTAGATGCGGAAGGCATGGTTAGAGAGTTTTGTGAGCAAGTCATTTCACCTTTTTGGTTGTTAGAGTTCAGGGCAAAGTTTTAGCTTCACCATTGTCATCATTATATCATATTTAGACCCTTATTTCAATACTACAGGCCAGTTTTGTTTTATAAACCAGCCTGTAGTATTTAATATCTTTGTATATTTTGATATAATTCTTCGCAATCTTAAGTTAGGGACAATTAAAGCGTCTCAAACAGAAAGGAAATGCTCATTAACTAGTTGTGAATTTCAGATCAGTTTCTTTCTTCAGTCAAAAATCAACGAAAGGCATCTCTCTTGTCCAGCCAGACCCTCTCCTGCCGTGACTGCTCTCAGAGCTTCGAGTTCAACGAGCGTGATCAATCTTTCTTCGCCGAGAAAGGCTTTAGTCCTCCAACCCGTTGCCGCACTTGTCGCAACAATAGGAAGGGCGCGGGCAGCTCACAACCCAACATATCCACACTTCGAGTCGGCGGATACCAAAGAGGAGGATCAGAGAATTCTGCCCAGATGGTGGATCGTCTCACAAACCAATATTATGGTCTTTGCGACAAGATCCAGCGCAAGAGCGAACAGCGCATCCGAGCCCAGCCCTCGTTTAACAACAACGGAAACTTCCGGGCGCCTTCGCAACGTTGGAACGATCTCAACACCGAGATCGGCGAGCTCGAGGATAACGCCTACCGACTAAGGGAGCGCATTCGTTCACTCGGTGGCTCTGTCTGAATCTCATTTTCACTCTTGCTGCGCTTAGCAAAACAAGAGCGTAGCGTATAGAACACCAACTAGCGGCGGCCATTTCATATAGTGGCCGCCTTTTTCTTGCAAAAAAATTCTTTAAGAGTAAACTCATGACCAGCACATTAATTTGGAGGAAACAAAAAGTGAGCCAATCCGCTCCCGAAATGACCAAACGGACACGGGAAATCTTCGATCGCTTCGCCCGTTACGGCTATGAACGAGCCGAACTGGCGGTCACATATATCCTTGCCGAAGATCCAACGCTCATGCGCACCAAGCTCGCAGAGAGTCTCTATAGCAGTCTCCTTAACGGCGGCTCCCGCGGCGAGGCAGTCTTTGCCTTGGAATATCTGCTCGAAGTCTCCGAACTTCGCGCAGCCGAGTCTCTTCGTCCATCGAACTGGGCCGACCTAGCCTCTCATCTGCCTGGTATTGTCCATCCAACTGGAGGAGACTAGACAAGTGAGCACCACAAGCAGCGAGCTTGATGAGCTTATCGAAAAAGCCAGTCAAGTCAGAATGACGCCAGCCCAACGCCGTCAGCAAGCCATCAGCTTCGCTTACGGCAACACTCACATCGAAAACCCTCGCATTACACGCGATATGGTCGAAGCCGCTTACGATCGACTTTTAGCGGAAGGGAGAATCTGAAGTGAAAGTTCAGTTCACGTTTTTCACCTGCGTCTGCGGCGGAACGGACATCAGCTACATTCCGGGTTCTTCAGCCAAGTACTCGGCTGCCTACGTCGAACAACGGCTGAGGGCATCAACTCGGGACTTTAGCGATGCTCACGACGGCGACTTGTGTCATCCTCGCGCACAAACTGCTTTCGTCGAAATCCCCGACATTTTCCTGACCCCAAACCTAAAGGAGGTCGCCAAAGGATAAATTTGGCACCAAAATGCCATTTTGCAACTATCTCATCCGCCGCCCCCTCAAAAGGGCGGTTTTTTCTTAAGTAACAGGTCTCCTGTTACGCAGGACGTAGTGAGAAGAAGGAAAAATTTGGTGGAACCAGAATTTTGACGCCTTCATTGCGAGTAACTATAAACAACCAGACTCTAAAAGAATATTTTAGCTAGAGTTAATGCTCCTTGTTTCCAAGGTACTCGATGCGAAACTCCGGATTGACCATTAAACTTGTCTTTATTGGCCAAATACCAACGATAATTTCTAATAAGTGCCTGTTTGTTGGAGTATTTTGGTTTAAAACCCAATACTTCTTGTGCTTTTTTAATCGATACAAAACTATCTTCTGTAACGGTCTCATATACCCACTTATAAAGAGGGGAGAGATGTAGTTTTTCCAGTAATCTTAGAGTCACGATCATTGGCCGTGCTGGTAAAGAAATGATTTTTTTACCAAATCCAGCCTCATCTAAAACCGCCTGGTAGTCTTCTTTTAAGGTCGTAAATTCCCTAGCACCGATATTAAAAGTGCTGTTTACTTTTTTGACAGGCAGGCTAAGAGTTAGATAAATTGCCTCACAAAGGTCCTCGACGTCGAGTAGCTGATAACGGTTTTTGCCGCTTCCTAGGACCGGAAAATTTTTTCTACTTGCTGCCCAATCGTAAAATAAAGCGAAAACTCCCAATCGCTCCGGCCCGACAAAACTTTTCGGCCGTAGTATTGGTACAGTCATTCCTCTTTCACGATACTTTTCACAAAGAGCTTCAGCCTTGACCTTGCATTTTCCATACGGCCCGACTCCGACTAAATCGTCGTTTTCATATAAAGGATGGTGATCGGGAATTCCGTAGACCGCCGTTGAAGAAATATGTACAAATCTTTTCACCTTTTGTTTCCATGATTCTTCGAGTAGGTTTTTGGTTCCGTCGAGGTCTGTCGAGTAAATGTCTTCTGGTTTATATAAAGGTAACGCCGCGGCTGTATGAACAACAAAATCCACATCTTTTACAGCTTTTGCTACATCGGATTTTACTCTAATGTCACCAATTAAGACCGAAACCTTGTTTTTTTCAGGATAGTCAAATTCAGCAATATCCATTCCGGACACCTCGTAACCTTTTTTTAACAAATATCTGGCTAAATTAATACCCAAAAATCCCGAAATACCCGTGATTAATACCTTCATAAGCACATAAATTATAATCATTTTACTCGCAGAGAGGGCGGAGCGAATTTATGAGCGAGCACCTATGGTAGGATTGTGCTTATTAAAATGTCAAAAATTCTATTAATTAGTATCATTTTTATCGCTTTTATCTCGTTGTTGTACGGTGTTAATTTGCCGTCAAAACTCGATGTAGTTGGCCAAATCGGACGCAATTTATTAAGAACCAGCCAACAAGCTTCCTCTGAAGCTTCAATAGAGACAAGTGCAATTCAAGCAGATATCACTAAAAATATAGTCAAAAAAAGCACCCCTATCCCTACACCAGACTGGTCAGTGAGAAAAGTTGATGAACACATGACTGAATTTTCAGTACCGATTAATGAAGCTATGTCCACACCCCAAGAACTATTTAACGCGGTCAACTCATATCGGGCCTCGCATAACCTCAGAACACTGACCTCCAACACCACGATTTGTAACATTGCTCAAAAACGAGCTGAAGAACAAGTGGCATATGGGGGTCTGGACAACCATGCTGGTTTTGCCAAATATGGTGACAGTCAAAACGAATTTACTCATTTAGGCGAAGTTCTCTATGGCGGCCAGCCACTGTCTGGTGTTCATATTGTCGAGTTTGGTTGGGACAGATCGCTAACCGGACATCGTGAAGCTCTTCAAAATCCTGATTGGCAAATCGGTTGCGGCGGAATTGCCGGCGTTTATGCTGCTTTCGTGTTTGCCAATAATTAATTGCCGTTTATTTATTTTTTGCATTTACACTAAGAATCTAATTTTTTTAGTAGAATTACCCGCATATGGAAAATTTTTTCGTAAAATCCTTCACTTCCGGCCCAATTCGGGTTCACCCTTATGTGATTATTGACCGTGTTGCCAAAGTTGGCTGTGTAATCGATCCGGGCGGAGATTCTGATCTAATTCTCGACGAATTCGCCAAAAAGCAGGTTCAGTTAAAATACATCTTCAACACTCACTACCACCCCGACCATGTCGCTCATAATGGCATCATAAAAGACATAATGCCTGACTCACAAATTGCAATCGGTGCAGCTGACGCAAAACTATTAGAGACTGATTTTGGGAATTTTGCCAGGCGTTTTGATTATCCGATTATAGCCGGCAAAGCTGATATTCTTCTTGCCGACGGCCAGATCATCAAAGTAGGCGATATCGAAATTCAATCTATTACTGTTCCTGGGCACACTCCCGGATCTGTCTGCTTCTATTCCCCTCAACTCAAAACTGTTTTTACCGGAGATACACTTTTTCAGGGGCTCATCGGACGTATCGACCTGCCGACTTCAGAGCCGGAAAGAATGTTTGATAGTCTAATGAAACTTACTGATCTACCCGACGAGACTCAAGTCTTTCCAGGTCATGGACGGAATTCCATTATAGGTAACGAGAAAGAAATGATTCGAAATATGCATAAAGATTATAATTTTGCCAAAAATAAAATGGTTTAAGTGTAAAATACTTCTAAAGACCACATAAATCAGGGACATGAAGATATTATTTTATTTCGCAATTTTTTTATTTTTAAATATTTCATTGTCCGGTTGCGCTA
Source organism: uncultured Gammaproteobacteria bacterium (assembly GCA_964349875.1). Taxonomy (GTDB): domain Bacteria; phylum Patescibacteriota; class Microgenomatia; order CAYQLK01; family CAYQLK01; genus CAYQLK01. The sequence continues at coordinate 12,089 of CAYGIG010000009.1, forward strand.
AATCGCCTGAATCGGCAAAAACAAATTCTAATGGTCCGACTGCACTGCCAACACAAGTCGTTATTAATCGTCCAATAACCCCCATCACAGATAGCTTAGGCTACATCCCTTACGTCAACGAAAAACTTAAATTAAGTTTTTTCTATCCTCCCCAGTGGCTTGTCAGTTACGATAGCTTTAGTAACCCTAACTATTTAGAAGTTTCTAAACAGTCATCGGTTTTACAGATTTTTTACAATCAAAATTTAACCTACAGTTTCACAAATGATCAAAAAGCAAAATCTCCCCGAACTGAAAATAAGGTTATAAAAATCGACAATCGCCAAATATCAGCCAACGAAACAAGCCTTACGGGCGGGGGAATGATTTTGACGGTTAATCTTCCATCGCTTGGCAAGAAACCTGCATTGACCGTTTGGTTTACGACTGATGACAGATCGCAGTACCGCGAGAATGTCATTCACATGCTTGAAACCTTAAGGCTAAATTAAATGAATAATCAGTTTCTTGTTACAGGCTCAGACATTATTTCAGCAAGAAAAAATTTCCTAGATATTAAAAAATCTTTTAGCGGCGCCAACTTTGTCGAGATAGACCTGTCATCAGTGACATCTGTAGAGCTGACCGAAAAACTTCAGCTTAATGATATGTTTTCCCAAACCGTGTATGTTTTTGTAAATTTCTCCTTAACCAATGCACAAACTTGGGACACTGTTGATAAGTATTTAGGTGAAAAACCGGCAATTTTTGAAGCCGTTGGAAAAAAAATCGGTCGGATTCCTAGCAAAATCAAAAAAAAATTACAAATTTCAGCAATTGATAACCGAACGGAAATATTTAATCTTCTAAACTCCGTAACGCCTGCTCAAAAACAAACATTTCAAAAATTATTAGATCGTAATCTGTCAGACACGCCCGAGCAGGTTGTAATGGTTATGATCCAGAATCGAATTCGTGACTTGATCGTCGTTTCTACTTCCCCGGAAAGTTTCAAAGGTCAGGATTGGCAAAGATCGCAAATGAGTTCACAGGCAAAAGCCTTTGGCCTAGTATCTCTGATTAAACTTTATCGAAAGCTTTTAACTATCGAAATTAGAGAAAAAAGCTCACTTAATCCAGACTCATCCAGTCAGCATTTTATGGTTGAACTGTTTTCTGTGTGATTCTATGCAAAAAACTGCGCCCATGTGTTGACACTGAAACTTATTTGTCTTAGTTTTCATCCTTAGCTTTGTAGCTAAAATGATGTAAGATAAAACTAACTGCCCATATGAATCGTGACGTTGTTTGGTTTAAGGAAGTTTCCAAATCTGATATTGCCTTAGTTGGAGGTAAAGGCGCCAACCTTGGAGAAATGTTTCGCATAAAAACTCCTGTTCCCGACGGATATATTGTGACAGCGGATGCCTATTTTGATTTTTTGCGCACACAAAAGCTTGATAAACAAATTAAGGTCATTCTTGACTCAGCAGATCTGTCAAATGTCGAAATTATCCAACAGATTTCCCTTCAAATCAAAAAACTTATACTCGCTGCGGACATGCCTCCAAGTTTAGCTCACGAAATACGCAGTTATTACGGTAAACTGTCTGGGTTTCGTGATAAATACGTTGCGATTCGTTCATCTGCCACAGCAGAGGATCTTCCCGAAGCTTCATTTGCCGGCCAACAAGCTACCTACTTAAATGTTAAAGGCGCAGAGGACGTTGTTGAAAATGTCAAAAAATGCTGGGCGTCGCTTTTTGAGACAAGGGCAATCTTTTACCGTCATGAACACAAGTTTGACCATCTAAAAGTCGGTATAGCTGTCCCTGTTCAATTGATGGTTGAATCTGAAGTTTCAGGTGTAATGTTCACCATTGACCCAGTCTTGGTAGACAAAACGAAAATAGTCATTGAGGCTGTTTGGGGTTTAGGAGAAATGATTGTGCAAGGTCAGGCAACGCCAGATCACTATGAACTGGCTAAAGACGATTTGAAAATTCTCGACAAAGTAATTTCTGTTCAAAAAAATCGACTTTCTAAGCACGGGTCTGTAACCTCAAAAATTCCGGTTAGCGCAAAGCTTCAAGCCGCACAAAAAATTTCTGACAAAGTCATAGTTGAGCTCGCCAAAATCGGGAAAAATCTTGAGAATCATTATTTTTTCCCTCAAGATATTGAGTGGGCTTATGCCAAAGGAAAAGTATTTATTACCCAGACTCGTCCAATTACGACCATAAACAAAAAACCCAAAGAAGGCGGTGCCACGATTAATGATATTCACGCGACTAAACTTTCGTTAATACTCGAAGGCGCCCCTGCCTCTCCGGGGATTGCATACGGACCGGTAAAAATAATTTCTTCGCCAAAAGAAATCAACAAGATTCTCCCTGGAGATGTACTTGTTACAGCAATGACAAATCCTGATTTTGTCCCAGGCATGAAAAAGGCAGTCGCTGTTGTGACAGACAAAGGCGGACGAACTAGTCATGCGGCCATTGTCTCTCGTGAGCTTGGTATTCCTGCTGTCGTTGGAACTGAAAAGGCGACAAAATTCCTTAAAACTGGTCAGATTGTCACTGTTGATGGGTCTGCTGGGGTTGTTTATAAAGGAGCTCCTCAGATTAAGCACATCAATGTTCCCGTAAAGGTACAAAAATTGCCTGAGGAATTAGTTACTGCCACAAAAGTTTACGTGAATCTTGCTGAACCTGAATTGGCCTCACAGGTTGCAGTTAAAAACTGTGATGGAGTTGGTCTATTACGTGCAGAATTTATGATGAGTGGCATTGGTATTCACCCCAAAAAAGCCATACATGACGGAAAAAACATTGAGTATACCAATCGCCTAGCTGATGGACTTTTTAGCTTCACCAAATCATTTTACCCTCGACCAGTTATTTATAGAGCTAGCGATTTTAAGACCAACGAATACCGTAATCTCATTGGCGGTGAAGCCTATGAACCACAAGAAAGCAATCCAATGCTGGGTTACCGCGGAAGTTTTCGGTATGTTAGCGACCCAGATGTTTTTAATCTCGAATTAGAGGCTATTAAGAAGATTAGAAAATTTGGCCTGACAAATCTTCACTTAATGGTTCCTTTTGTTCGCAACGTACAAGAACTAGTTCAAGTGCGGAAGATTGTTGCCAAAGCCGGCCTTTTCAGAGATCCAGACTTCAAATTTTATATGATGGCTGAAATTCCCTCTAATGTAATTTTACTTGAGGATTTTATTAAGGTTGGCATTGATGGTATCAGTATTGGCAGTAACGATTTGACGATGCTTATTTTAGGAACTGATAGGGATAATGAAACCGTTGCAAAAGATTACTCTGAGCTTGACCCAGCCGTATTATGGGCACTAAAAAGGTTAATTACTACTGCTCGCAAACATAAAATATCGGCCGGTATTTGTGGCCAGGCACCATCGCAGTATCCAGAATTAACCAAAATGCTCGTTGAATGGGGAATAACCTCTGTTTCCGTTACACCTGATGTAATTGATTTGACAAGACAAATTGTCAGCGATGCAGAGAGAAATTTTATAAATAAAAAACTAAAGGTTTAATATGGCAATAATTGACAAGGTATTCGCTCGAGAAATACTTGATTCGCGTGGAGTGCCTACGATCGAAGTCAGCGTAGGGCTCGATAGTGGGGTCTGGGGAACAGCCTCAGTACCATCAGGATCTTCACGCAGTAAGTACGAAGCTTTTGAATTGCGCGATGGTGATCCAAAGAGGTTTAACGGCCTTGGTGTGCTAAAAGCCGTCGCCAATGTTTCTCAGATAATCGCACCAAAAATTGTCGGAAAGAATGTTTACAATCAAGAGGAGATTGACCGCTTAATGCTCGCTCTTGACGGATCCGAAGAAAAGAAAAACTTAGGAGGAAATTCAATTTTAGCTGTGTCATTGGCTGTTGCCCGAGCAGGTTCAATTGAAGCAAAATTGCCTTTATATGCTTACCTTGCCAAACTCCACAAGAATGATACATCAGGACTATTCATCCCAACTCCGATGTTTAATATCTTAAACGGTGGAAAACACGGGGCAGGGAATCTGGATTTTCAGGAATTTATGGTCGTTCCATCAAAGAACAAAACATATTCACAAGCATTGCAAATAGGTGTAGAAATTTATTATGCACTCAAAAAGATTCTAGTTGCCAAAAAATACATTCATTCTCTTGGGGATGAGGGTGGTTTTGCTCCTGACTTATATGTTAATTCCGAGGCCTTTGATGTCATAATCGAAGCGGTTCGCCAGACTAACTATCAGCTTGGAACAGACGTCTTTCTGAGTATGGACGCTGCCGCAACAAGTTTTTATCATGGCAATGGTCAGTACAAAATAAAAGATAAACCTGTAAATATTTCAAGTTACGATTTAATCGAATACTGGTCTGACATTGTTAATCAGTACCGATTATTAATCTTAGAAGATCCGCTTGAAGAGGATGATTGGGACGGATGGGTTAGTATGACGGCAAAACTGGGGAATCAGGTAATCATAGTTGGCGACGACCTATTATCAACCAACCCAAAAAAACTTAAAATGGCTATCGATAAAAAAGCAGCAAATTCCATACTTATTAAGCCTAATCAGGTCGGAACCGTTACAGAAACCATCGAAGTTGTAAAAATGGCGAAAAGCCACAATTGGAAAACGGTTTTTTCGCATCGCTCCGGGGAAACCAATGATTCTTTTATTGCAGATTTCGCAGTTGGGCTTGGTGCGGATTATGCCAAGCTCGGCGCTCCAGCAAGAGGAGAAAGAGTGGCTAAATATAACCGATTGCTCTCAATTGAATATGAACTATATTCTAATCGATAGTCTGAGTTAGTAGAAATTACCTTATACACTTATGCGTAAACTAGATGGCCCAGTCACACTAATAATTTTAGACGGGTTTGGAATTGCCAGACCTGGCCCGGGAAACGCAGTCTCATTGGCCAGCACCCCATTTATCAGAGCAATGTATGCCACATATCCACATACTCAACTTTTAGCTTCAGGGGAAGCCGTTGGCCTTCCCGGTGGTCAGGTTGGTAACTCCGAAGTTGGACACATTAATCTCGGTGCAGGCAGAATCGTGTATCAAGACCTACTCAGAATTAACCTAGCCATTAGCAATGGAATGTTTTTTACAAACGAAGCATTTCACACAGCGATCGACCACGCAAAGAAAAACAAGAGCAATCTTCACTTATTGGGACTAGTCAGTCTGGGTCAGGTACATAGTTCTGTCGAACATCTATTCGCATTGCTTTATTTAGCAAAACAACTCGGTCTCGAAGAAGATAAGGTTAAAGTTCATATATTCACAGACGGTAGAGATGCTCCCCCGACGAGCGCCTTGGCAATTGTTCAACAGATTGAAATAAAACTAAAAAGAGAACACTTAGGGCAGATTGCCTCAATATCAGGTAGATATTATGCTATGGACAGAGATAATCGTTGGGATCGTACTGAGAAGGCCTATAAAGCTATTGCTCAAGGCATAGGCCAAAAAGCCCTAAGCGCTGTTTCAGCAGTTGAAGAATCTTATAAAAATAATATAACCGACGAATTCATTATTCCTACCGTAATAACGGGAACAGATGCTGTTCCGATAGGCCTAGTTGTGAATAATGATGCCATTATATCTGTCAATTTTCGTCCAGACAGAGTTCGTCAGATTACCAAATCCTTTGTTTTGAAAGATTTGAAGGGCGTTCCTTATGTTCGACAGATAAGCGACGAATCACTCGATGAACATATAGCCGGAACAGCGGAGATTATAGAAAAAACTGTAAAAGGTTTTGACAGGCAATATTTTGCTAAGAATCTCTGTTTCGTTACAATGACGGATTACGAAAAAACTATTCAAGTTTCTGGAATAGCTTTTGCAGATAACAACATCAAAAATCCCATCGCCAGAGTAATTTCCGAAAGAGAGCTTCGTCAGATTCATATTGCTGAAACTGAAAAATACGCCCACGTCACTTATTTTTTTAATGGCGGTAGAGAACAGGCCTTTACCGCAGAGGATAGAATTCTTGTTCCTTCAGTCAAAGTTGCGACCTATGATCAAGCACCAGCGATGTCTGCAGTCAAAATCACGAAAACTTTTATTCGCACCCTTTCGCAGGCCAGATATCATTTCGCTGTAATTAACTTTGCTAACGCAGATATGTTAGGGCACACTGGAAACATCGAGAAAACAGTCGAAAGTATAATACTTGTCGATCAATGCATAAAAACAATTGTCCAGGCAGTAACAAGCTTAAATGGTGCAGTGATTATTACTGCTGATCACGGCAATGCAGAAATAATGATTGACCCGCAGACAGGACAGATTGACACCGAACACAACACTTCGCCTGTGCCGGCGATTTTTGTCGTTCCTGAATATCAAGGAGTGGTCAGAGAACTGCCAAGTGGAAAACTCGCAGACATTGCTCCGACAGTGTTACAAGCAATGGGAATTCCAACTCCAAGCGACATGACCGGGCAGTCACTGCTGGCCCATTTACGCTGATAAAGGCTAGTTTTCTTAAATCAATACTGTAAATTCCCCTTTAATTTTCCCTTTTTTTAATTGCAGTTTTTCTATGACTTCATCAAAATTTCCCCTTAGATATTCTTCATGCTCCTTGGTTAATTCACGGCCAACCACAACCTCAGTTTCTGGAAAGTAGTTTTTTAATTCCGTTAAAAATTTAATAATTCTTGTTGGCGCTTCATAAAAGATCACTGTTGTTTCGGTTTCGTTTTTAAATATTTTTGCTGCCTCCAATACCTTTATTCGTTTAGACTGTTTTCTAGACAAAAATCCCAAATACAAGAATTTATCAGGAGTTTTACCGGAACCAACAAGTGCAGTTAGTACAGCCGAGGCTCCGGGCAGAACCTCGATTCTTAGACCTTTTGCAATCATCGACCTAATCAGCTTGTATCCGGGATCTGACACAAGTGGTGTTCCGGCATCTGATACCAAACCAAAGACCTCTCCGTCCTCCATTCTGGAAATAATTGATTCAGATATTTTATTTTCGTTAAAATCTGCAAATGTCACCATTGAAGCCTGAATATCATAATGATTTAGAAGTTTTGCTGTTCGTCTCGTATCCTCGCACAGCAAAGTATCGACTTTTTTAAGCGCAGATAATCCCCTGATAGTCATGTCTTCAAGATTCCCTATCGGGGTAGAAATTACAAATAGTGATGTCACCTTTTCGCTGCTCACGAAAATGATGTTATCATATTTGTTCAGTCTCAAAGAAAATAACTATTATGTTGGAATCGATCAGCTTCAAAGTTGCAGGAGAAGCCGGTGCAGGCGTTATGACGACCGGACAATCACTGGCAGCCCTTGTCAGTAATTTAGGATTTTCTGTTTTTGGCTACGCAGAATATCCTTCACTTATTCGCGGTGGCCATAATACCTATCAGGTTACCTTTAGTAGGCAGATAGTGAGGTCACCAAAAAAAACCGTCGATGTGCTTGTTGCCTTAAATCCCAATGGAATTAAATACCACCTCGATGAATTAACCAGCAAATCAATTATTATCTATGACTCATCCGCATTTAAAGTTGAGGATATTATATTTCCTTCACGAGTCCGCAAGATCGATCTTCCGGCTTATAAAATTGCAACTAATAATAATGCCGATCCTCTTCTTGCTAACAATGCTGCCCTCGGTGCCGCAGTCGCTGCTCTTGGCATTCCTTTTGTAGAGCTTGAAAATGTGTTGACTCGCTCATTTGCTGCCAAAGGCACAAATATTATTCTTCAGAACGTAAAAATAGCCAAAGAAGGGTTTGATTTCGTTTCTATTAAGCATCCGGAAATTGATCAGATGCCAAAAGTGCCCCGCCGCCAGCAGCTTCTTATTAGCGGAAACGAAGCAATTGCATTAGGTGCACTTGCTTCGGGATGTAAGTTTTTTGCAGGTTATCCTATGACACCAACTTCCGCCTTAATGCATTTTTTAGCAAAAAACGGCCCTCAACATGGAATGGTAGTCAAACACACCGAAGATGAAATATCGGCTGTAAATATGGCCATTGGAGCCTCATTTGCCGGAATCAGATCAATGACCGCCACTAGTGGCGGCGGCTTCGCTTTAATGTCAGAAGGAGTTTCTCTGGCGGGAATTACCGAAACACCACTGGTTGTTGTTGAAGGTCAACGACCGGGTCCTGCTACAGGAATGCCAACCTGGACAGGCCAAGAGGACTTGGAGTTTGTCACTGCCGTCGGACATGGCGAATTTCCCAGAATCATTCTTTCTCCAGGTGATCTTTCCGAATGTTTCTGGTTAACGGTCGAAGCCTTTAATTTGGCTGATTTATACCAGACCCCGGTTATTATTCTGACTGACAAAATGGTGCTTGAATCACATGCGACAGTCGACGCATTTGATCTTTCCAAAATCTCTATTGATAGAGGTAGGTTAATTACAGTCAAAGACAAGATCAAAGACTACAAAAGGTATCAAATAACCTCCAACGGAATTTCACCACGGGCTGTACCTGGAATGCGAGGTTATGTGTTTATTGCCAACTCAGACGAACATGAGGAATCCGGTCAATCAACGGAAGACGGTAAGGTTCGTATCGATATGACACATAAGAGATTTAGAAAATTAGAAACACTTACCGCTAAAACTTCTCCGTTTAAGCCTGTCAATCCAATTAAGGGCAAATTAAAAATCATTTCATTTGGCTCTAACAAAGGAGCGATTCTTGATGCGCTTGACTTGGTGCACGATTCTTCACAATATTCATTTCTCTCGATTGACAGACTTAACCCAGTCAATCTCAAATCGCTGAGAAACTATCTAAAAGACGGCACAAATGTAGTAGTAGTCGAGAACAATTACACTGGCCAGCTTGAAAATTATATTAGAAAGCTTACTGGGATCAGTGTAAGTTACAGACTGAGACGATACGACGGAAGACCGTTTTTGGCGTATGATTTAGCAAAAGCATTTGAAAAAACATTAAAAAAAATATGAGTATAACTCAGGATTTTGATTCTGGTTGTTTTCCAAACTGGTGTCCGGGCTGCGGCGACTTCGGAATTTGGGCTGCGTTAAAAACGGCGATGGTCAAACTTGATATTGCACCGCACGAAGTAACTCTTGTTTACGGGGTTGGATGTCATGGACATATGGTTAATTTTATGAGGGCTTATGGTTTTGAGGGGCTCCATGGTCGTCCGGTTCCTGTAGCCGTTGGTGCAAAAATAGCCAATCACACCCAACACGTTATTGTAGTTGCAGGTGATGGTGACTCATATGGAGAAGGATTAAATCATCTTCTTGCAGCTATGCGCGGCAACCACGACATCACGGTAATTATTCATAATAACGGTGTTTACGGCCTTACAACAGGACAAAGCTCGCCAACTGCCGAAAAAGGCTATCAATCAAAATCGACTCCTGAAGGAGTGATCGAAACTGCTCTTAACCCTCTAGCGCTTGCCATTGTTTCCGGTGCTACGCTTGTTGCTAGAGGATTTGCTGGTGACATCGGTCAATTATCAGATCTTATTGTCGAGGGCATAAATCACAAAGGATTTGCTTTAATTGATGCACTCCAGCCTTGTGTGACTTTTAATAAAGTAAATACATATCAGTGGTACCGAGAGAGAATCGTAAAACTTCAGGATATCAGCCATGATTTCGAGAAATTCGAAGACGCCTTAAAAGTATCTCTTCAAACAGATCCGATCGGAACTGGAATTATTTATAAAACTCTCAAATCCACCTACGAATCAGAACTACGACAATTAGACAAAGGTACGTTATTATCTCAAGCCGTAACTTCACCTCATAATCTTTTAGACAATCTAACTACCGGGAACACCAACGCCAACTAACAAACCCTCCAAAAAACCTAAAACAAGTCAGTTTCTTGAAGGGTTATCGTGAATTTTTAGCTTTGAGTATCAGTCGGTGTTTCGACAGCGGGAGCTGGAGCTTCTGCTGGTGCGGAAACATCCAACGTATTTGCAGTTGGCATTGATCCACTTACAGCCTCAGAGCTGGCAACATTTTCAGTTGCGTCATACTTTTTTTCAATCGAATCCATACCACTGTGAAAGTCTGCACTTGCAGCCGTCGTTTCAGATTTATATTGAGCGTCACCACCTGCTGCATCAGCAGCTGGCATTGCAGGATCAAATCCTGTTCCGCTATCGTGTATTCCAGACTCATTAGACGGGGCTTCTGCCGGAGCAGGAGTCTCTGCTTGTGGCACTGGAGTACCCAAATCAGGCAAAGGTGCCGATACTGGCGAAACCGGTACGTCAACAGCTGTCGCTGGAGCCGGAACTGAACCGACACCCATATCAGGTGTTGGCGTTGGCACGAATGAAGTATCAGTGTTCGTGTCGCTTGTAGGAGGGGTTGAACCCTGACCCGGGTCCATGGGGTTGTTGTTGTTTATATCCATAATATAACTCTAACACATCAGAAATATCACAAACAATTCAGACAAATTTAACAGTCCTAATAATCTAAAAAGAGAAAAATTAAAACTTTCTGATAACGCCGACGACCTTACCTTGAACAGTCACTCTTTTGGCGTAAATTGGTTTCATTGTACTGTTTGCAGGTTGAAGTCTAATACGGTCTTTTTCCTTAAAAAATCTTTTCAATGTTGCGACACCATTCTCAAGTAATGCCACGATAATATCACCATTATTTGCAACATTCTGTTCTTCGATCACTACAAAGTCACCATCAAGAATACCGTCATCGATCATTGAGTCTCCTTTGACCTGCAATACGTAGCTTCGCTGCTTAGATGATACAAGAGCAGGGGATACAGAAAAAGTTGCATTAGGATCGGTATATGGTTCAATTGGCACACCCGCAGCAATATAGCCCAAAAGAGGCAGTTCAATACCCTGCAGTGCTTCACCGATCTTTTTATCCAAAACCTCGATACCTCTTACGGAACCTTCAAACCTTCTGATGATCCCTTTGCGGCTCAAGGCCTGCAAGTGCTCATGCACCGTCGCAAGTGATTTTAAAGATAATGCGTTTGCAATTTCCTGCAGCGTCGGAGAATGCCCGTTTACAGAAATGTACTGGTTTATGAAATCTAGAATTTGCTTTTGGCGTTTATATAGAGTTACTGGCATATATTTATTTTGTAC
>CAYGIG010000010.1:0-20668 GCA_964349875.1 uncultured Gammaproteobacteria bacterium
GATATTTAACTTGTTGCAATACTAAGCTTCCAAGGTAATTTAGGATTTTTGGGTTCTTGAACCTTAATAACTTTTTTACCTTGCTTTATAAGAGATTTGATAATATTCTCGTTCATCTCATTTAGTCCTTTATCGTTGGCTGATAAAATCACATATTCAGAAGATGAAGAAATCTCACTTATTGCATCCGGTTTGTCTTCTAAGTAAGAAGCAAACTTTGTAGATAAAAGGATGTTTTTTCCGAACTGTTGCTTATCGCTCATTTATATTTATTTAGACTTTAGGAAGCTCATTATACATCAAATTTCAATACTACAATCTTAGGTTAATATTATTTAAACCTACTTGTCAATCTATCCTTATTCCTCTTTAAAAAACCAGTTTTGTAATCTTGGTTTTTTTTGATTATGTCATTCACTGCCCAAGTTAACCACTCACTAGCATCTCCTTTTTTAATTACCCCAAAAATTGTCGTTACTTCGACTTCACTATTTTTAATTCTGTCGTGTCTATGCAAATATCCATGTTCACTATCGTAACGAACTACTGTAACCCACTTATCATTTACTTTAAGATCATAAGATACATTGACAACGTTAACAATTTTCCTATTGTCGGTAATTGCATAAACATAAGTAATTCTGTCTGTCTCTGTTAAATAAATTTGATTCTCAGTCTCAGTAGATATAATAGGCGTATTGCCAACTATACTTGGCATATATACTATCTTTTTCGAACGTCTTTTGTGATTACGAAACTTGGCCATATAACTCCGTATCTTACACTGGAGCCATAACTTCCGTAAAACCGAGACTAAAGCTCCCTTTGCTTATTCCGACGATCAATTTTGATTAATAGCTCAAATTAAACGTCTTAACTCTTTTTGCTTTTAACATATCTTCTTGAGTATTTTTTGCCTATCTAATAGGGCAGGCATTTGTTAGAATCAAACCATAAAACTGAAAGAAAATAAATAAAAATGCCTGTATTAAATTGGATTGGAAAAGATAAAGTAGTAAATCACGATAAAGAACTCCCTTTTAGGGTATTAAAACCCGTAAAAGAACTCTCTGTTGGTAAAGATTCTGAAAACCTCTTAATTGAAGGCGATAACCTCGAAGCCCTCAAAGCATTGATGCCTTTCTACTACGGTAAGATCAAGTGTATTTACATTGATCCTCCTTATAACACCGGAAATGAAAAATGGGTTTATAACGATAAAGTAAATTCTCCTCAAATAAAAGCATGGTTAAACAAAGTTGTAGGGGCGGAAGGTGAGGATCTGTGTAGACATGATAAATGGTTATGCATGATGTACCCTCGACTAAAACTTTTAAGAGACTTGCTAGCCGAAGATGGAGCAATTTTCATCTCAATTGACAATAATGAACAACATCATTTGCGTCTATTGATGGATGAAATTTTTGGCGAAGATAACTTCAGATCACAAATTACTTGGCAAAGAAAATATTCTGTTAACAACAATCAACTTGGTATAGCATCCATTACAGAATTTATCCTGGTTTATAGCAAAACAAAAAACTTCAAAAATGGTTTATTACCCAGAACTCAAGTATCAATCAATAGATACAAAAATCCCGACAAAGATAAAAGAGGTCCCTGGAAACCAGTCGACTATTGGGCACCTACATCCCCTGCTGAAAGACCAAATTTAACTTATATAATCACAAATCCGAATACTGGATTGAAAATAACACCAACTAAAAAATCATGGAAGTACTCCCCAGACGTTTACAAAAAACATGAGAGTGAAAATCGGATTTGGTGGGGATCGGATGGGAAAAGTACAGTTCCCGCCTTGAAATTGTTCTTAAGTGACGTTAAGGATGGTCTAATACCTCCTAGTCTTTGGCTCAGTAGCGACGTTGGCCATACAGACGAAAGTGCGAAGGAGTTGCAAAAGATTTTTGGAAATAAAGTTGTTTTTGATACCCCCAAACCTATAAGACTAATTAAGCGCATACTCCAGATCGCTACTGATAAAAACTCTATAATTCTTGATAGTTTTGCGGGTTCAGGAACAACTGCTCATGCTGTTATGGAACTGAATAAAGAGGATGGAGGGAACAGGAAGGTTATTCTAGTAGAACTTGAAAAAGATATAGCAAGAAATGTTACAGCGAATCGCTTAAAGAGAGTTTCAGATGGTTACGATGGCGCATTGTTTCCAGAAGGAACAGGGCAAGGATTCCAATATCTTGATCTTAATGGAGAACTTTATAATCAGACTGGCTTTGTAAATCCGGATGCAAAATATGAAGATATGGCCGCTTATATTTACTTCACGGAGACAAAAAGCTACTTAGATATTCCATCAATAGAAAATCCTTTCATAGGTTCACAAGGTTCGACAAGTTACTTTCTATTCTTTGAAGATAAAGGTGGCAACATCCTTGATGAAAAAACTTTAAAGAAAACAGATGGCTACAAAGGTTCGAAAGTTATTTACGCCGATAAATGTCTTTTGGATGACGAGTTTTTGGAAAAACATAGTGTTACTTTCAAGCAAATTCCCTACGAGTTGAAGAAATACTAAATTATGCTCAAGTTAAAATCTTACCAACAAAGAACGGTCGATGAGCTAAAAGAGTTTTCAGTCGTTGCGTCCACGATAAAAGGCGAACGAGGAATCCGCATAGCATACTTGGATCAGGTAGAGGATGAAAACCCCCATTACAAACCGATTCAAGGAGCTGAACAGGCGCCATATTTGTGCATTAAGATTCCAACTGGCGGAGGGAAAACGTTAGTTGCTTGTCATACACTGTCAGTCATTTTGGAAAATTATCTCCAAGATAAAAATGGAAAGGGACTTGTCATGTGGTTTGTTCCTTCAGACGCAATCAGAGCTCAAACACTTTTGAATCTCCAAAACAAAAACCATCCATATAGAGAAGCACTTGATACAAAGTTTAGTAATAACGTAAAAGTCTTCACCCTCGAAGAAGCATTATCAATTCAAAAATCAGACCTACAAAATAATCTTTGTATTGTCATAGCAAGCCTACAAGCCTTCAGAAGAAATGACAAGTCATGGTTAAAAGTATTTCAAAACAACGGCGCACTACTATCTCACTTTGAGAACCTAGTAGAAGATACCAGCTTCTTAAGCAAAGACGAAGCCGGAGAAATTATTTATTCACTTGGTAATGTTATTAAGATCAATAATCCGATTGTTGTTTTGGATGAAGGACATAACGTACAAACAAAACTTTCGTATGATTTGCTAGTTGATCTTAACCCAGCATTTGTATTGGAATTTACCGCTACTCCCAGATCTGAAAGCAATGTTCTCGTCAAAGTTTTGGCTTCTGAGTTAAAAGCTGAAAAAATGGTAAAGATCCCAATTTACTTATCTAACGAAACACAATGGCAGGAAGCAGTTAGAGATGGTGTCGAACAACTTAATAAACTCGAGAAAATGGCAGTCAGTGAGAAGAGACTAACAAAAGAATATATTAGACCGATTGCACTTCTACAAGCACAACAAGAGAAAGAAGATTCTGACAAAATCTATATAGAAAAAATCAAGACCTTTCTTTTAGAAGAGCTTAAGATTCCAAAAGAAGAAATAGCAATTAAGACAGCAAAGAATGACGAGATCAAGGGAATTGACTTACTTTCTCCAAAATGCCCTATTCGATACATCCTAACAGTAAATGCGTTAAAAGAAGGCTGGGACTGCCCATTTGCTTACGTGCTAATATCAGTAGCCAACATTGGTTCAAAAATCGCAGTAGAGCAAACCATGGGACGCATTCTACGCCTGCCAAACGCCAAAGATAAAAAGAGCGTTGACCTTAATTCATCCTTTGTATATACGTCGTCTGAGAGCTTCAATAAGGCGTCAAACGCTGTTATCGAAGGATTAGAAGCAAATGGGTTCTCAAAGGCTGATTTGCGAGAAAACAAGGGTAAAGTAGTCGTAGAAAAAACCGAGTTCGACAGACTCATAAAGGATACAGCTATTGAAATACCTTATATAAGTTTGAAATCAAAAAAAGAAGCCTTAGCGTTTAATAGAGATCTAATTGGCGAGGGTTTTCAAGTATACGAACACTACAAACCTTTTGAAGTAAACTTTCACGATGACCAAAACCAGAAAGTAAAGATTGATATTGATAAAGAAAATGGAATTTATCGAATCGGCCAAGGAAAATTAATGCTTGTTCTATACCCAGAAGATTTTTCACTAGAAGAAGTTAGTAATTGGCTCAAACGAAACATCCGCCATACAGTCATTTCTTCAAATGAAATGGGTGAGTACATAGACAAAGTTATCAAAGATTTGACGAAGTCGTTTACAGTCGAAGAATTAAGTCTTAATAGATTCCGTTTAAAAGAACGTATCCAAGAAGAAGTACAAATAATCATCGACCAATATGCTAAAACCCAATTCGATACGCTACTCTCAAAAGGTGAGATAGACACAAAAAGCGCTACTTACTCACCAGAACAAAAAATTTATCTTACCCGATTATCTCCAGAATATTTTCAAAAGCATTTATTTGAACGAGCTGGATACATGAACGGCGAAGAAACGAACTTCGCAATGCGGTTAGACGTGCTCGAAAACATCGAATGGTGGTTTAGGAGTCGTGAGAAGGTGGATTTCTACGTACAAGGTTGGAAATCAGGCAAATTTTATCCAGATTTCATTATCAAGACGAAAAGTGGCAAGTATATCCTTGCTGAATATAAAGGTGAAGACAGATTATCTAACTCAGATACTGAATATAAAGTTGAGCTAGGCAAACTGTGGCAAAAGTTATGCGGAGACTCTAGTAGATTTTTTCTTTTTGGTAAAAGCACGATGGACAATGTGCTCAAAGAAATTTCTGCTATTAACTAGTAATACTGTTCTTAAATCTTTTCCTGCCTGAATCATCGTAAATTTGCTAGAATAGCGCCAGAATTAATATCACTATGACACCAGAAGAAAGCGTTAATGAGTACTATTGCTGGGTTTTGTCCAGAATTAAAGAAGATCTACTTACAACACCTAAAAACGAGCCAATCCGTTATCGCTTGAGTCACGTAATGGCTGCTGGAGTACCGAGTAAGGAAACAGAAAAAAATATCCTTAAAAAATTAGCAGAAAATGGAGCGTTAAGAATAGAAGATAATTCAGCAGAGAAGTGGCTTAGTGGAGGAGCAAGTGACGTATTTAATTTAAAAATCTTTCAACCTAGATTTAACGAAATTTACAATCACTACCTAAAAATCGACAGTAATGAAAACTTCTCTAATGAAGTTGACGAATGGTTAAAATCAAAAGACGAATGGACACTTGGCAAAATGTGGCGACTTGTTTCAACATTGAACTCAGAATGGCAATTGAGAGATGAGGATGCATTTAATATGCCTCATCTCGATAGATTTAAGAGAAACAGAATATCAAATTATAATGACCGTGAGGCAATCTTAACCAATCTTCATAAAAATAAGTTCATCCAAGTAGAAAAAATGTTAGGACAAACACCACAAACAGGTGATCCCAATAAACCAACTGGTGCTATTTTCACCACGATCATCGAACAACCAAACATAATCGACGATGCAAACACTAAAGTAATATTGAATCCTCAAAAGTTTAAAGTATTAGTCGACAGGCTCTCAATATTGGTTAACCCCGAAAAAGAACAAGATCAACAAACAACAAGCTGGTCAGATGATTTTAAATGGATTTCTGATACAGAGTTTGGTTTTGGGAGCAACGATTCAGTAAAATTTGGCAAAGCTGATTCTGATCGAATCAATCTCTTTAAGACGTTAGTAAATGCAAAAGGCGTCTGGGTAGAAGTAAAATCGATGGCTAATCAAGTTAAAAAGTCAGCTGGACAAGTAAGGATAACCATAGGACAAATTAATAAAGATAGTCTCAAAGATAAAACGGTCGAAATAGTTGGAAGAAACGATAAAAGTCAACCAGGAGCTTACCGAATCCACATCAAAAACTGACCGTAAAGGTCACTGTAAAGGTTAAGCCTTTATAAAGAATAGCCTCGAAAACACTGTATACCTTTACGTTGACTTTATAATCTGTAAAGGCTTTACCATTTCCAGTATGAATATTAAAACTGGACATGAAGCTTTTACCA
Source organism: uncultured Gammaproteobacteria bacterium (assembly GCA_964349875.1). Lineage (GTDB taxonomy): Bacteria > Patescibacteriota > Microgenomatia > CAYQLK01 > CAYQLK01 > CAYQLK01. The sequence continues at coordinate 6,123 of CAYGIG010000010.1, forward strand.
GCTCTGATTTAGCCATTGTTGCCGCCATCTCTTTACATTGCCCGATTATCGAGATCGACAAAACAAACCCTAAAAAAGCACAATTTGTATTTGAGCGTAACCCCAAATTGGATTCCCTCATAAGAAAATATTGGAATAAGGAACTACTCGTTGAACCACGAGCCTATTTTGATGCGTTAAAAGCCATAAAAACGAGACTATATGCAAACGATTAAGCCTCCTCTACCAAAGGCAGCAATCAACGAGTTTAAGAGGCTATACAAGGCTAAATTCAACAAAGAATTAAGCGACAATGAAGCACTAAATCGAGCAAATAATTTGTTTGGCTTATATCAAGCAGTTTATGGATTTTCTAGTAATAAATCTAAGTCTAGATAGTTTAGTGAATTACTAGGAACTCTGTAACAATTTATAAATATTACGATTACTATGGATACAATGGTTTTGTCTCTAGCACATGGCACTTATAAAGTAGCAGACCCTAAACGGTTTACACCTTATTTCGAGCCTGTAGACTCGAACAATACAAACGAACGAATTAGTTTTTTACGAGAGCAAAGGGGTTATAAAAAGTATATTCAAAATCCTTCAGCTTCTTATAGAGATCTAGGACTTGTCTATCCAAATCTTAGGATTGACGAACGGATAAGAGGATACGGTTATTGGTGCGATTTAAAAGTCTCATTTTCTTGTCCCAAGCTAATCCATGGTCATAGTTTTGAAGAAGTAATGGATAGTGATTTTCCACAAATAGTAAAAATATTAACTAGTAGACTGCTAGACATGGGAATTGTTGTCACTGACAAAGCAATAAGAGAAGCCGTTGTCCATATCTTGCACTACTCCTCAAATATAATGTTCCCTTCAGAAGCTGAAGCTAGAATATTTCTCAATCGTCTATCTAATACTTCATTAAATTCGTGGTTTGAAAACAATTCCAAAACATTCGCCAACAATGGTCACGCTGCACGTTTCCACACCGATATTTTCGAAATCGTTTTTTATCTTAAATATTATGATGTATTAGAGACAGCCAATAAATCCGTAGGTAGAAAAACCACACTTCAAGAAAAAGAGACAGCCAAAAGATTACGAAAGGAAGGCAAAATACCGCCGGTGGTACGGATGGAAATCAGGTTTAATGGAACACGTCCTATACGAAATCATCTAAAGGCTGCATTGGGTATAGACAAGCAATACTGGACGTTTGAGGAAGTTTTTGACAGCTTACAGAGTCGAAAAACTCAAAAATTTTACTGGGATGGAATTATCAACGACCCACTAAACAGAATGTATCTTAGTACGACTTCTGATGCAGATGTATGCAGGAGGGTGTTAGAGAAATATAAAGGAGAAACCACAAAAGACATTTCTGAAGCTATGGGTTTGTATTTTTTTGTTAAAAACTTAGGCGTAAGAGGAGCTAAAGAAATGATCATTTTAAGACAAAACCGGAAAGCTTGGTACGACAAACGCAAGAAAATCATTGCTTTTGCCAAAGGATTCGTAAATCAAGATGAAAGTTTGCTTAAACTTGTTACAAGTGTCCTAGAAAATAAGCCATTGCAACTGGGCTTACCGCTCTAGCAAGCATGGAGGTATAGTTAAAGTAATATGGATAGTAAGGGAATAAGTTATTTTATTTACGCACGAAAGAGCAGTGAGTCTGAAGACAGACAGGTTTTATCAATTGACTCCCAAAAATCCGAGTTGCTGGATCTTGTAGAAAGAGACCAGTTAAATATTACAGAAATAAAGGAAGAGGCTCACTCAGCAAAAGCGCCCGGCCGACCAGTGTACAACGAACTATTAAACGAAATTGAGACTGGTAGAGGTCAAGGAATCGTAGTCTGGAACGTTGATAGGCTTTCACGCAATTCAGTCGATACAGGACGCTTAGTCTACCTATTTGACGTCGGCAAACTATTAGAAGTGGTTACGCCTAGCCAAGTGTTTAGAAATACTCCAAACGACAAATTCTTACTCTCGCTTCTTTGCTCACAAGCGAAGCTGGACAATGATAATAAAGGAATAAACGTTAAACGTGGACTAAAAGCTAAAGTTGAACGAGGCATTTACCCTTGTCAGGCACCAACAGGCTATCTTAATAACAAATATGCTGAAAGAGGCAATAAAACCGTTGAAGTCGACCCAGACCGGTTCGACCTAATGAGAAAGATGCTTGAAATAGTAGCCACACAGAAACATACACCATTAAAAACATTAGAAATAGCCAACGAAGACTGGGGATTTAGGACTAAAAACGGTAAAAAACTCTCAAGAAGCGGTTGGTATTACATCCTCAGTAACCCATTTTATGCTGGCACCTTTGAATATCCCTTGAGGAGTGGTAATTGGTACACAGGTATTCACACACCAATGATTACGGAGGATCAGTTTAACTTAATCCAGCTAATCTTAGGGAATAAAGGCAGGCCAAGGCCACAAAACCATGTATTCGCCTTTACTGGGCTTATGCGTTGTGGCGAGTGTAATGCATCAATTACTTGTGAAGAACAAATTAAGAAACAGCAAAATGGCAATATTCATAGGTACGTTTATTACCACTGTACAAAGAAGCTGAACCCAAAATGTACTCAACAATATATTGAGGAGAAGGTATTAGAAAAACAGATTGCTGAAACGTTAAACAGCATACAAATACCTACTGAATTTCACGACTGGGCTCTAAAGTGGCTTAGAAACACAAATCAACAAGAATCATTGGATAGAAATACAATTTTAGTTCAACAGCAAAAAACTTATAAATCCTGTGTATGCAAGATTGATCAATTAATAGATATGCGAGCTGCAAAAGAGATTTCAGCAGAAGACTTCTCACGAAAGAAGTCTGAGTTAGAACTTGAGAAAAGCAGACTAAAGGAGCTATTAGGAGATACAGACGCAAGAGTGGATAGATGGATGAAGAAAGCCGACGAGCTTTTTTCCTTTGCTAGAGATGCAGTTCAGAAATTTAATGAAGGTGGATTAGACGATAAGCACTACGTCCTTTCAAAGCTTGGCTCGAACCTCATTCTTTTTAACAAAACCTTGCGTGTTGACCTTGAAAACACGCTTTTACCCATGCAAGCCGTTGCTAAAGAAGCAAGAAGAATTACAGATAAGCTCGAACCTGTAGAAGGGGTTGATAGAATAGGCCAATTGGACTCTTTGTACTCTCAGAGTCCTGTTATGCTGCGGGACTAGGACTCGAACCTAGAAAATCGCCTTCAAAGGGCGGTGTGATACCATTTCACCATCCCGCAAGGATGGAAACTTCATTTCTTCGGATAAAGCTCTGAGATTATAAATGTTTTTGGCTTTGTTTCCAATGCGCATGTCGTTATTTTTTTGAATCAGTCTTTGTTGAAAGGATAATTTTTAATATCTTCTTATACTGGTAAAAGCTAATAACTTATAGTAAAATGTTAACTTCGCAGCCAAAAAAGGGCGCGATTTTTTATGTAAATAATTATGGAAAAACTAGATATCAGGAACGTTGCCGTTATTGCTCACGTTGATCATGGAAAAACCACTTTAGTTGATGGGCTACTTAAGCAGGCAAAGATTTTTAGGGAGAATCAGGAAGAATTTGGAATGTCTACGATCATGGACAGGAACGATCTTGAAAGAGAACGCGGAATTACGATTCTATCTAAGGTAGCCTCGGTTACCAGAAACGGAATAAAAATCAATATTATTGACACTCCTGGGCATGCCGATTTTGGCGGTGAGGTTGAGCGGGTTTTAAACATGGCTGAGGGTGTGCTTTTAATCGTTGACGCTCAGGAAGGCCCAATGCCTCAGACAAAATTTGTTTTGAAAAAGGCTTTTGAGCTTAATCTGAAAGTAATTGTGGTAATAAACAAAATCGACAAACGCGATGCGAGAGTACCGGAAGTGGAAAAAGAGATCGAAAATTTATTTTTAGAGCTTGCTACCGACGACGGTCATTTGGAATATCCTATTCTTTACGCAATTGGCCGAGACGAAAAGGCTTGGGAGAAAATGCCTGCGGACTTTAACGAGCCTGCTGATCTGCATATTTTGTTCGATAAAATAGTTGAATACATCCCTGCTCCAAAAGGCGACGCTGACAAGGTGTTTGGAATGGTTATTACCGACTTGGACTTCGATAGCTTTAATGGTAAATACGTAATCGGAAAAATTAGCTCCGGAACTGCCAAAAAAGGAATGCGATTATCTTTGCGAAAAAGAGATGGTAAAGAGACAGGATTTAGTGCGGCTAAGGTTATGGTCTATGAAGGACTTGGCAGAGTCGAGGTTGATTCGGCAACTGTAGGGGACATTGTTGCGTTTACCGGTGTTGACGGTCATATCGGTGAAGCCGTAATTGAGCCTGGAGCAGATGTGGTTTTGCCGGAAATTAATATTGAAGAACCGACTTTAAAGGTAACTTTGGGGGTAAACACTTCCCCGTTTGCCGGACGAGAAGGAAAATTTTCCACATCAAGACAAATTGGTGATAGGTTAAAAAAAGAACTTGAGGTTAATTTGGCCTTAAGAGTAGAAGAATTGACCAGCGGTAACGAATTTTTACTCTCAGGCAGAGGTGAATTGCACTTGTCGATTTTAATGGAAAATTTGCGCCGTGAAGGATTTGAGTTCCAGGTTGGCAAACCGGAAGTTGTGCTAAAAGAAGAAAATGGTACCAAACTTGAACCAGTTGAGGAAGTAACGATCGATGTTTCTGATGAATATGTTGGTGCGGTTAGTAGTGAGCTATCTAAGCGCCGGGCAGTAATGTCGGATATGTCTCCAGACCACAAAGGTAATACCAGGCTTAAGTTCATCCTGACAACCAGAGGAACCTTAGGACTTAGGAACTCTTTACTTTCTCAAACCAGAGGTACGGCGATTGTGAACTCCATTTTTGACAGCTGGAAGCCATTAGGGGCAGAATTGCCAAAATTAAGAAGCGGAGTGTTAATCGCTTCAGAAGGTGGAAAAGCCGTGACTTATGGACTAAACAACGCTCAGCAAAGAGGAATAACATTTATTGAACCTCAAACAGAAGTTTATGAAGGTATGATTGTCGGTCAAAATCCAAGAGAAGACGATATAGAAATAAATGTTACCAAAGAAAAGAAGTTAACAAATGTTAGATCTTCAACTTCGGATATTTCCGTAATATTGACCCCATCCAAAAAAATGAGTTTGGAAGAATGTTTAAACTTTTTGGAGGCTGATGAATTGCTGGAAATTACGCCTGAAAACCTGAGACTTAGGAAGAGATTCTTAAATCAGGGAGAGAGAGCGAAAGCTAGGAAGAGCTAATCCCACTTTTTTAGTCGAGAGAACAATCAATTTTATTTCCTTGGGAAGGTACAATTTTTATATTTCCCTTTTCACTTTTTGCCAAGTGACGTTTTATTGACATTGCCGGCCACTTGGCAAGGTACCTTTTTGAACGGAGAAACTAATCTTTTTTTATTTAATTATTTATTTCAATGTATTCAAACGCTAAACCCGTTCAAAGTGAAATATGACGAAAGGGAAAAAACAAAAATCGTTTAATTAAATATCTTGGGATCGAATTCTCTGACTTCGCCTGGTTTTAATTTCAGATCTGACAATTTCATTGGGCCAATACTGGTTCGGATTAATCGCGTTACTTTTATATTAAAAAAGCTAAACATTTGTCTGATTTGACGTTTTTTCCCTTCGGTTAAAGTAATTTTATAGGTCTTGGCTGCAACTTTTCTGATTTGTACAGGTTTAGTAATATATCCAGCTTCAATTTTGACACCAGTTTTGAAAATATGAAGCTGTCTTGAATCAAGCTCCATACTAACGACCACTTCGTATTCTTTTTCTTTTTCATATTTCGGATGCGTAAGTTTTTGCGAGAGGTCGCCGTCGTTTGTAAGGATAAGCAGGCCTTCTGAATCGTAATCCAAACGGCCGACCGGGAAGAGTCTAAAGTCACTGTACTCTTTTGGAATATATGAAACAATTGTTTTTCTTTCAAATGGATCAATCAGTGTTGTTAATACTTGTCGGGGTTTGTAAAAAATTAAATATGTCGGTTTTGAGTTAAATTTTAGAACTTGATTCTTGAGCATCACAATATCACCAAGTTTAACGACTGCATTAAAGTTGAGCTCTTTTTTCCCGTTAATTTTGACCTCTCCATTTTTGACATGAGCAAAGATTTGCCTGCGTGACAATTGAACAGAACCGGAAATATATTTGTGTAAATACATTTTTGAATTATAACCTAATTTCTACAATTACAGGACGTTTTTAAATAATACGATTAACAATTATTAGTGTATTGGGTAGAAAAAGATTAGAAATTGTCTTGATTTAATTTTTTGTATTACCAGCTGCCACCACCTCCACCACCAAAACCGCCGCCGGAGAATCCCCCGCCGCCGCTTCCGCTGCTGGATGGATGTGATGCGGCTGTTGAACTAAATGATTGTGAAAAAGTGTTGATGTTGTGGCTAAAAACGATCATATTAAAAGCTTGTGTTCCTGTGTACCAATTGTCGGTTTGCGGTTTTAGCCCGATGTCTTTCATTGCCGTTGCGAACTTTTCAGTTAGTCCAAACATTATAGCGTAGGGCATTACTTCGTTAAATAGATTTTTGTCTTCGAAAAATCTCTGTCGGTATTTTTCTGCCTTGTCTACGAATTCTCTATAGCCTTTGGCCCTTTGGTAAAGTTCAAAACCTTTAGAGCTGCGTTGCGGCATAAACCTAGAAAAAATAATAATGATCAGTCCGCAAATACTTAGCCACCACATGAGTGCAAATCCGACAAATAAACAAATCACACCTAAAATCAGATATTTATTGCGAGTTTTTTGGGGGTTTTGTATAAAGAAGCCCTTATCAGTCATATCTTGATAGGAGGTGTCCTTGATTTTTTTGAGGTCAGTGTAAAAATTGTTTTTGAGGGACGATATTTGAATAGTTTCAAGGCTGTCAAAAAGTCTATCTAGTAATTCTTTTTCGAATGGCAGTAGAGTGTCTTTGTTGGTCTTGTTTTTGGTTTTGATTAAGAGATAGTCTGTTTTATCAGGAAGTAGTGAGCGTTTAGTATTGGTCTCTTTTATTTTTAAATATCCCCTAACGGCCAGATCGATGATTGTGGCAGTGATATCTATAGTGTCCGATTTTTGGTCATGGAGTATGCCGATTTCGGCTGGACGGAGGTTCTCAGGTGGTGTGAATTCGACAACAGTGGGTCGATAGGAAAATAATGATTTGTTTTTACCGTTTTCTTGATCCCGCCCTTTTTTGAACCAGATGATATACAGGGTAATTATTGTGATTATTGGCGCTAATGGAATCAGAATAATATTAAGCGCAACAAGCCAAGTAAGAAAAACCTCGACCGGGTCGGTTTGTTTTTGCACATAAAGAATTGGAATGATTCCTCGAGGGTATCCAACTGCGACTGTAAAATTTTCGGACGGCTTAATGTTGGAAGTTGTAAATTCGACTTGATTGCCAATATTTATTTTAGAGCAGTTTGAGCTAGTTGACCCGGATGTGCCCGTGAAGCAATGTACTGAGGAGAAGGAGGTATTCTCAATTTGGATTTTGGCACTGGCTTTTTGAATTAGTACCGGCCAATCTGAGCCTGTGACATTCCAATAAAATTCATCACTAAGATTTTGAGCATCGGAGGAATTTTGTAATACTCCCGTGTCTGTGTATTTGATTGAATAAATTTGTGTTCCGGATATGGTTTTATCCTTGTCTCCTATTTTGAGTCCAAGATTGTTGTTTGATAGATTACTATCAAATTTTTCATTAATGCCGTTGCGGGTGACAGATAAAACATTAATGTTGGTGTAGTGATAAGAACCGTCAGGTTTTAGATAATTGATTGGAATGTAGCGATAAATTCCATGTTTGGATATCTCGAAGTTAACGGTAATTGTTTCAGAAATTTGCACCTCACCTGTTTTTTTGATCAATATTTCAGAATCAAAATTATTTACCTCCCACCCTGTTTCTTGGGCGTGAGCGATGTTGGGAGCTAAAAATAAAATTAAGGTGAAAACAAAAGATAAAGATAGGTATCTTAGCAATTTGAAGAACATATCAATAATTATATATTGATATTAATAAAGTCGGGGTGAAAGGACTTGAACCTTCGGCCTCTGAGTCCCAAACTCAGCGCGCTAGCCAACTGCGCCACACCCCGTTAAATGTGAAGGGACACCAAGGTTTCCCTTCAGAAAACTCTGGGCAAAGCCCAGTTTTGTAAACAAAAACGTTTTCCCTTCCTTTCCGAATTAAAAACAAAGACACATCTTATATTTCAATATGCCTACTCTTTTTCCTTATAGTCACAATGAGTAGGGAGATTTTAGCAGAAAAGTATTAAGTTTGGTTAGTTGACTGAGCAGGAACCTGTTCGTATTGAATATTTTCGTTCTCTAAGCTTGAGATTATGGCCATCATGAAGATGATTCCAATCACGAGAATAATTATTATTTGATGCACTATTACAGCGAAAATAATTATCGCTAATTTCTTTTTGCTCATTTTTTGTTTGTGGGCAAGGAGGGACTCGAACCCTCAAGACCTTACGGCCAACAGATTTTAAGTCTGTCGCGTCTACCAATTCCGCCACTCGCCCATACTCTAAGGAGACACCAAGGTTTCTCCTTAGTTTTCCTCTTCCAAAAAGAAAGTTTTTGCCAGCGGAGCCGGTCAAAAACCGAATTTAATATTTTTAAAAGCTGACGAATTTCGCTTATAGGCGAAAACTTCAATTCAGAACTCTATCATTCTTCCTCTCCAAAATACTTTGCATTTTGGGTGTTGTACTAAGAAAAAACCTGAGCGGTTTTTCTGTAGAATCTTTTCCCTTTGGGTATTTTAGCTGTAAAGTGCAAAAAATGCGATTATTGAATAATATTTTTTAGATTATCCAGAACTTGTCTCATTTCTTCTCGGCGATTTACGCTGTTGAGCATGGTTATTATGACGTCATGGCCATTGATTTCTGCAACAGTAATTAAGCAAAAGCCAGCTTTGGGGGTAAATCCCGGTTTAAATCCCTTAACACCTGGATATGTGGTCAAAAGATTCGTTTCGTTGTACAGATCAAACTCTTTGTGGTTCTCGGTTGCTTCAATGTTGTAATTGTATTTTCCGGAGATCTTTTGCATCAGGGAATAATTTTGCCAAACATATGCGGCAAGTTGAGTCATGTCACGTGCAGTTGAATAATCATTACCATCACCTTCTAGGCCTGAAGCGTTTACAAAAAATGAGTTATTCATTCCGATTTTTACTGCTTTTTGATTCATAACATCAACAAAATTTTGTTCAGTGCCAGCAGTACCTTCTGCCAGCGTAACAGCAGCGTCATTACCGGAAGGAAGCATTAATCCATATAAAAGATCTTCTACGGTCATTTTCTCGTCTTGTGATAATTGCATTGAGTCCTCTCCAACTTCAGCAGCTTTTTGGGATACTGTAAAAACGGTGTTAGTTGAACTATTATCCAGTGAAAGTGCGCCAGTTAAGATTTTTAATGTGCTAGCTACAGGAATTTTGTCGTTTGGGTTTTTGGCAAACAAAGTTTTTTTGTTTGTAAGATCGTAAATATACACAGATTGGGCTGTTAAAGATTCTAAGGTGCTGTTAGTTGGGGCAGAATTTGAGAGATTGAAAGTGTTTTCAGGGCCTAGGTTGTAAATTTTGCTACCAGCGACTTTGCTATTACTGTTGATATTTTTTTCAATTGGTTTTGCTGAATAAGTCGTAATTGCCATAAAAACAAACAAAACAGCTGCAACAGGAAATAAGCAAAGAATAATTTTAATAAGCTTGGACATAATAAATATCCTAACAATTTTGAGTTAAATATATTAGTGTCATTGACTAATTGATATAGTTCTATACAATTTAGCCATGGAAAGAGCTGAGCAGAACAAAAGTCACGGCAGAGAGTTGATCATGGAGGTAAATCAGGCGTTGAAACAAGGTAAAAGCGTTGATGCAAACACATATTTTGAGGCTATTACTGAAGCAGAGAGTGGTTTTGCCGATTGGCCAAGAGACGACGTTAAAGGTATTTTTGAGCGAGGTATAGGGTCAAATACTCCGTTGGATGAAAATAATAATCCAATGCGAGAAGTAACGCTTAAAAAGAAAAAAAGGTCTGCTGATTTTTAAGTGTTTTGACTTGATAGAGTGATACGATAATTGATAGAATTCTCAAGCCTTAATAAACTGCGGGTGTGGTCCAATGGTAGAACATTGCCCTTCCAAGGCGAAGACAGGGGTTCGATTCCCCTCACCCGCTCCAAATATTTTGACTGGTTTATTGGCTAAACTGGCAAAATAATCAGTTTTCTATTATAATTCTCCAGCCTTATTTAATAGACCTACACGTTTATAAGTACATAAAGGGCGATATATAAATTAAAGTTGTAAATAAATTTAGACCCAGTTAAGAAAACTTTTCTGCTCAACTGCTAGGTGTTAATAAAATATGAATTTACCTTACGAGGATAAAACCTCGACTGTTTCGATGTTTCCGTTTGCTTTAATTAGTATGCTTACTGGTGTAAGCGGGTTTTTTATCTACAAAATCATGTTTTCTGCTCGAGGAATTGATTTGTACACCTTTGGGTTGTGGGTGGCGGTATCAATGTTTTGTTTATTTTTCCTGACAAAGTTTGTCTATTTAAATGTACGAGTCGAAAGAAAGAATTTAGTTGTCACTTGGGGAATTTTTGGTGAATCAATACCTGTGTCAGATATTTATAAATTAAAAATTAAAAGTGCAGGACTGATGAATTTTTTTGCTTCTTTTCTAAGTTTGGGTGTTACTAAAAATCATAAGAAATTTATTAATCGAAGCGGTATGGGGGTTGAGGTAAAGGTTAGAGGCGGCAAGTCATACTTTATATCAACTGATCGACCGGAAGAGCTTGTTTCAATTATTCAGAAGGCTAGAGCGCTTTAATTTTTTTTAGAATTAAGGCTACTTTTTTACTATCAGGGTGCGCCCGGCAGGATTCGAACCTGCGACCCTTCGGTTCGAAGCCGAATACTCTAATCCACTGAGCTACGGGCGCAAAAGTCATTTCGTGTTACGATTATACCCGAATTTAATTCATTACGGACGTTAATTTGATGGCTTTTAAAAATTTATATAGACAGAGGGGTGTAGAATTAGGTTATGCTTAGCAACAAAGTAATTGGGCATGATGACATGAGCCTGTTACTGCCCGATTCTGAGTATCGGATGTGTACGATGATTCATTTAGATTTGAAGGGTGTGGAGTTGACCGGTTCGAAATTTGTTGATTGTAACTTCTCACATTCTGATTTGACCGATGCCAAACTTAATGACTGTGAGCTAACAAGATGCGATTTATCCAGTGTTAAAGTTGCGGGCGCTAATTTCTTTTCTACATTATTTCGAGAGTGTAAGTTAATGGGGGTGAGTTTTACGGTTCATACCAACATTACTTCTTGTGTGTTTGAGAAGTGTCATTTGGAATATACGTCTTGGCGAGGGATGAACTTAACAGGTATGGATTTCTCACATACCCTATTGAAAGGTTCAGATTTTGGAGCTACTAATTTGGCTCGTGTTAATTTCACAAATAGTGACTTGCTGGAGTGTGACTGGGATTATGCAAAATTTAATCAGACTGATGTCAGAGGTGCCAAACTAGACACGTTAAGTTTAAAAAAGGATTTGCACGGCCTTATCATTAGCCTGACTCAGCTCAAGGGCTTAGCGGAAAATGAAGGAATAACTGTTTTGGATTCTCACGTCTGATCTCGTTTGCGCTGTTTATTGAAGCTGAGTTGTCCCTTTATGGTCGCCAGAAATAACATATCCTTGAAATCTTTCTAGCTGAAGAACTTCTTTGCCGTTTAAAGGAGAAAAATACACTTCTGTAACAAATTTCTTAGACAATAATTGTTCTTTAAAGACAGACTTGTCAATTTCTCCTGAAATTATTAGGTTACCTACATCTCTTATTGCGTCAAACAATTTAATGTCAAACAGTTCAATGTTTTTAACAATCACGATGGTGTCGCTCGTAACATCTCTTAATCCTTCGAAAAATTCATTAACTTTATCTTGAGTATAAAATTTGGCACTAGTGTGTTCAATACCGACCTGTTGTCTAAATTCTTGTTCGGCCATTGGATAACCACATAGAAATAAGACCTTATATCCTTGAGAAAACCATTTTGCTGCAAGGCAAATTGTATATAGCGATGCTCCGGAACCTTCTCTGCCATGTATGAGCATGGGGAGATTTTCAGGGGCTAACGTTTTAACTTCATTTCCGTCTAGGAGAATTTTCTTCATATATTTTGTGTAATACAAACACATTTTTTGGGGTGGCTAAGCGGACTCGAACCGCCGACCTCCAGGTCCACAACCTAGCGCTCTAACCAACTGAGCTATAGCCACCATTTACGTTTGCTTTTAATTACAAAAGCGAGAGCAATTGTACTCTAATTGCTAAATTTCTTCAAAATGGTCTCTCTGTATTTGGCCTTTGTGCTTGAAAGGTAAATAAGTGGAAGAATTCCGGCCGTGTTAAAGAGAAACAGGCAGATAAACCACCCTTTTTCAGACATTCTTGCCGCCCGCCACATAGCTTTGGCCTTGAGAATGGTATCGAATATAGCAATTGCGACGATTACTACCCAAAATATGCCTAAAAAGGCAAAAAATCCACCTGCATTAGCGTTTACGTTAGGATTTGGTAGGTTCGTGTTAAGATCCTGTTCGATGTTGGAGAAAGTGTTGCCAAAATCTCCAGTAGAGTTTTGAGCTAAATAGTTTGACATAAGTTATATTATTCACCTCCCTTTTGGAATTACTATTAACATCAATTATAATTAGTCGACGCAAAAGTTAATACTGGCGCGATTGTCTCCATAGCTCAGTGGATAGAGCGAACGCCTTCTAAGCGTTAGGTCGTAGGTTCGAATCCTACTGGAGGCACAGTATTAGGTTTGTGATTACCGCTGTCTGCCTTCTAGGTGCTCGCTCTAATTTGTTCATAACATCGGCCAGCTCGTTATTTCACAAATCTTCACTACGCCCTGCGTTTCAAGAAACCTGAAACTAAAGCGTTAGGTCGTAGGTTCGAATCCTACTGGAGGCACTGTCGGATCTTTTCTTCTTCGAAGAAATAGGTTCTCGCTCAAATTCGCAAAACAATTCAAGTCCCCCGATATTTTGCTCAGTTTGAGCTACAAGCCTGTGTTTTGTGAAACACAAAACTAATATATTTTTAAATTAACTTCCCACTTTCGCCTTTAAGGACTGGTGTCGTCAGGCTAGCTAATCTCGCCGCCCTCTCGATTAAAGGCGTTCAAAGTTAATTTAGTTTAAAGACGAGAGACCAAAACTAAAGCAAGAGGTACGAACGACTCGCATGAAACGTTTTAGTTTCAAAGCCGTTTGAAGGATATTAAGAGTAGATAGATGGGGGAATAATGCTGTGACGCTTAGTCTAAAACTACTTGGAATGAATAAGGTAATAAACAGAGGATATGAGACTAGATAGTTGAGTTTTGTGTCCTATAGTGTTACACTTAGCTTCAAGCACATTTACATTGGAGAGATCTAGTTGGCAACAAAAATTGGTCTAAGGATTCTTTACTTCATGGAGCTGAGCGTCATTGCGGTGTCGATCATCAAAATCATACGAGACCGGATTCCGAGCTCCACAAAGGAGCAAGCGGTTCAAAACCAAGTACGCGTCACAGTCGAGCGAAGCAGTGTTTTTGCAATCTGCGAGTGGATCAAATCGAAAGGGTTCAGAGTTGGTAGTTCAATCGGTATGCCGATTCAGTACCCAGACTATGATGCCCGCGCAATTTCCATTCTTTCGAAAGACCCAGTGTTCGGAGTTCGGAAGCGATTCAAGTCATTTTGGTATTTCATTGACGGCGGCCCGCTTTTCGAACAGTTTGGTGTCTTGCATTTTGAATCGAGACACAATGGTGCAGACGACACAAGCTGGGTCTTTGATGTCCACGGTGAGATTAATCTTGCACCAATGACATCGTTAATGAACGAACTTTCAAACAAATACGGAATTCCAGTTAGAGTCCGACTTCTCACGATCACTCGCAAATCTGAGCATGTTGTGTCTGGATACTGATGATTCCTTCTTCTGAGCCCAAACATCCTTCAACGGTTGTCTTGGGCTCTTTTTTTTTTATTTTAAACTATAATTAACAATCTAGACTTATTATAATTACTCGCTCAATTGGAATTGAGCTACGTCTTCTTTTTTAAATTCATTAATATTAGGTAAGTCTAATGTAGATTTCAAAAAATGAAAAAATTAATTGTCCTTCTACTAATTCTATTTTGGGTATTTCTGCCGAGTGTTTCGATAGCGGCGGAAGCTGTGGAGCCAAATAATGCTAAATCCGTAATCCCCTCGCCTAATAACCGATTTGGAATTCATCTCAATGAACCGGAAAATGATATCGCGGATGCAAAGACATTGGTCAATACAAACGGAGACTGGGGTTGGGTAGTAATGGTAATTCGGG
>CAYGIG010000011.1:0-19538 GCA_964349875.1 uncultured Gammaproteobacteria bacterium
TTATTTACTCAAAGCGAATGGATTTCAGGTGATATTTGAAGGGTTTAGGAAAATTTGGGGTGTTTCTGATGATTCTGAAGTTATTTTGCCGATCGTTAGCAAGGGTGAAAAACTTGCGGAAGAGAAAATTGTTGACGAACAGCATTTTACCGAACCGCCTGCAAGATATTCTGATGCAACTCTCGTTGCAGCTTTGGAAAAAAATGGAATCGGCAGACCGTCTACTTATGCACCAACCATTGCTACTTTGATGGATAGATTTTATGTTGAACGACTTGAAAAAAGATTTTCACCAACTCCCCTGGGGTTAACTGTTAATGGTTTTATGGTGACAAATTTTCCGACCGTGGTTGATTATGATTTTACCGCCAAGCTTGAAAACTCATTAGACGATGTGGCAAACGGCGGTGAAAAATGGCAGCCGGTTGTGGAAAAGTATTGGAAGCCGTTGGAAAAAGAAATTACTAAAGCTGAGTCAGAAGCAAAGCAAATTAAAATTGAACCAGAGAAAACTGACCAAAAATGCGAAAAGTGTGGACGCGATATGGTCGTCAGACAAGGAAGATTTGGGAGATTTATTGCTTGCTCTGGGTATCCGGAATGTAAAAATACCAAGCCATTAATAGAGGAATCGACGATTGACTGCCCGACATGTAAAAAAGGTAAGGTTGTGACAAAACGAACTAAAAAAGGCCGTACTTTCTGGGGATGCAGTCGGTATCCGGATTGTGATTACGCAAGTTGGACTAACCCTGTTCCTAAAAAAGACGACGAAGCTGAAGAGGCTAGTGATTCTGCCAAACAAAAAGAAACTGATTGAGTTTTTTAACATTTTTTGGTAAGAATAGTTGAGACAAGGAACTGCTGCCCCATTTCCCAAAAAAATTGATAATGACGAATTTTGAACGCGAAAAACATGATAGCGGCGGCGGTTCTGCAAAAGGATTTGATTTTAGCGGTGAAGAAGAAAAAGGTTTAGAATATCTGGCTTCTTTTGAAAAATATCCTCAGATTTTGCCCGAATGGCTCAAACTGCTAAAAGATGAACCGCTTGGTGGTTATCCTCCCGAGTTAAGAAAAGCCTTAGGATTGCCAGAGAATTTTATCGGCGGTCAGCTGGAAGCTTGGGACTTATTAAGGTTAATAGCCAAAAAAGAGTTGGTGATTGATCCACTGCCGGAGTCTTTTTATAGATTTGATGAAAAGGTCACAGAACTCAGAGCGGACATGCGTAAATCGGCAACAAGAAATGGGGAACTGATGACTGAGTCAGATTTGGATAAAAAGGTCAGAGAAGAAATGGAAAGAATCTCTGCTTCACAACTTAAAGAGTTGGGTGCGTGCAAAATTGATTTGGCGATGGGAACTAAATATCAGCATTACGCTAGGACGAATTTTTCAACTGTCAGAATTGGAGAACCTTTGCCGCAAGGAATTATGATCGAAGGAGAATTATTCGAGGGAGCTTCTCTGATTTTGCATCCCGGAGAATTAATTAATGCCAGTACGAGTCAATATTTAATGTTGCCGGATTATATTCGCGGTTCGATGGATGGAAGATCAGGCAATGCCAGAAAAGGATTGGTTGTGGAGACAGCATCACTTTTTGATCCCGGTTTTGAGGGTAACGGCACAATGGAGTTGTCTAATCTTGGTCCGGTTGCAATAGATATTCGATTAGGTGATACCATTTGTGCAATGGATTTTGTGTTACTGTCGTCTCCATCGACGCATCAATACAGAGGAAGATTTTATAGGCAACAAAAACCGCAAGGAGGTAACTAATGAATGAAAGCGAACCAAAGTTCGAGACAGTTGATGTCGGATTTAACCCTTTAAAAGAAGGTATTAATCAGCCGGAATACAAAACCGAAGGGGCGGTTGGATTTGATTTTGAGGCAAGTGTAGAAACGGTTATTCAACCTGGGGAAATAAAATTGATTCCGACAGGGCTGGTTATGGAGATTCCGGAAGGTTATTTTTTGGCTATCGTGCCACGTTCTTCAACTCCAAAAAAGTTTGGCTTGGATATGCCTCATTCAGTTGGAATTATTGATGTTGATTATTCAGGTCCCGGCGATGAAGTTTTTATTCAGGTTAGGAATTTTACTAATGAAACAGTAACAATCAACCCCGGAGACAGGGTCGCGCAGGGACTAATTATTCCAGTTGTCCGGGCAAACTTTGTCGAGAGTGATTTAAGTAATAATCAAACCCGCGGAGGATTTGGAACAACGGGTAAAGGAAAAGAATAAATGAGTGAAGTTTTAAGAGTTAAAGGCAGAGAGCCGGTGGAGGGTGATTCAGATGAGATTAATGAGGTTGAAACCTGGGCGCCGAAATATAAAAGCGAAGAGTGGGATGACGCGCAGCGAGAACTGTTAGAACCGTTTTTCAGTAATCTTGATGGACCGGTTTTTGTAATAAAAAATATGCCAGAAGAGGTTGTCGCTGCTATATCCTCGAGAGTTTCCAGGGCGGAAGCCTCGATTAGAAGAGTTTTTTGGAATGAATATATTCGGCCGATTTTGACTGCAGGGGGTGATGAGGGTGCTGAAATGATTAGATCAATCCAGCATTTGAAAAAAGGCGGAATGGAAAAAGTGGCAAATGGGGAGAGGGCGAGAACCTTTTTCCGCACTTGGCTTGCACAGTACGGAGATGATTCGATTGCGGAAATGGGTAATTTGCATTTAGGTATTGAGGGTATCAGTCAGATTGCAGTTAAAGAAGTCGAGGATGTCAGAATTGGTTTGTCTCCGATCGAAAAATCCAGCAGATATGTGAAGTTTGGAGATAAAGTCGATGATGAGTATAACTATGTGACGCCAAAAGAGATTGCAGATTTAGGAGCGCCGTCATCCTTGGAACAGCCGGCTTCAGAAATGTACACAGAGCTTGTAGATCTGCTTTATGACACTTATGTTGATCAAAATCCAGAGCTCGCAGAACGACTTAAGTCTCTTTTTCCTAAAAGTGAGGATGAGAGTCAGACTGCATGGAGAAACACTTTGCGGGCAAAAGCGTTTGATGTGTTAAGAGCATATTTGGTTGGTGCGACTCAGACGACAGTGGCGGTTTCGGCAAATGCCAGAGCACTGGAAGGTTTGGTAAACAGATTATATGCTTCAAAACTTACTGAACTACGATGGTTGGGAAAACAAATCCATCAGGAAGTGCGTAAAGTTACCCCATCACTACTTGAAAGGCCGGGAACTGCCAGAGGACAGCAACAGCAAATTTATTTGGAAAATCTTGATAATACGGCCGAATATTGGGCAAGCGAAGTTGCGGATAAATTAGAAGTCGGCATTGAGCAAGAAAGTGTTGAACTATTGGACGCTGAAGATGAGGCAGAGGCTCAAATTAAACTTGTGGCCCAATTAATGTACAGAAAATCTACTGGTGTCAGCTTGTCGAGATTGAGAAATGCGGCGAGGGAAATGGGTGAAAAAAAGAGAGTGGCATTAATTGACAGCTTTTTAACCTTACGAAAAATTAGACAAAATAAAGTCCCCAGAGCTTTTGAGGAAATTTCTTACAAGTTTGAATTAACCGGAAACTTTGGAATGTATCGTGATCTTCAGAGACACAGAATGAATAGTCCTGAGAGGCAGATCTTTACGACCGAGTTTGGAGTAGATGTTCCGCAAGACATAATTGATGCTGGTCTGGAAGAGACATTTGTTTTGTTAATGCAGGAAGCGAACGAGGTTAGGATTAGATTGATGGAAGCCGGGGCAACTGCGGAAGAAGCACAGTATGTGGTGCCTTATGCTTCTAAAGTTCGATGGAGCGTGAGGATGAGTTTGAGAGAGTTATATTGGATCTGTGAATTGCGTAGCGGGATGCAAGGACACCCTGATTATCGAAAGATGGCTCAAATTATGTTTGAAAAAGTTAAGGCTGTGCATCCCTCTCTGGTTTCTAACATGATGGTGGATATGGAAGATTATGATTTGGCAAGAAGAGAGTCGGAAAAAAGAACTGAACGGAAACTTTCCGTCTTGACGGGCCAGGTTGATTTAGATTAATATTTGAGCCTGTTATAAATAAATCACACTTGAGTCTAATATTCTCCTAACTACATATGGACTCAGGGAGGTAAAAAAGGAGAAATAAAAAATGTCAGAAACAAAAATTGCTGCAAAAAAGCAGGATATAACCTTGGAGGAATTGCTCGAAGCCGGAGTACACTTCGGTCATCAAGTGCGTCGATGGAATCCCAAAATGGCACCTTATATTTACGGAGCCAGACAGGGTGTACACGTTATTGATTTGGGAGCTTCTTTGGAAGGTTTGACTCGTGCAATGGAATTTGCCGAAAAATTAGGTAGCGAAGGTAAGACTATGGTTTTTGTCGGTACCAAAAAACAGGCACAGGACATTGTAAAAACCGAGGCATCTTCGGTTGGGGCAAGTTATATGACAGAACGCTGGGTCGGCGGAATACTGACCAACTGGGATGAAGTATATAAGAATATTAAGAGACTTCGAAAGCTTAAAGCTCAAAAAGAAGAGGGAGAATTTAAAAACCTAACCAAAAAAGAACAACTTTTTATTGATCGCGATATTGAAGGTTTAACTCGTTCTTATGGTGGAGTAGAAACTTTGGACAAGATTCCAAATGCGGTTTTCGTCAGTGATGCTCATCGTGAGACGATTGCACTTAAAGAAGCTAATAGAACAAAAGTACCAGTGATTGCAATCTGTGACACTAATTCTGATGTCAGACTGGTGGACTATCCGATTCCGGGAAATGACGATGCAATAAAATCCCTCAAGATTTTGACCTCAAAGGTCGCAAGAGCATACGGTCAAGGTCGAGCTATGTATGAAAAAAATAAAGCTGATGAGGCAGTTAAATACGAAAAAAATAAAGTGGCTGAAGCAGCAAAGTTAGCAAAAAAGGAGGATGTAAAATGAGCGATTTTTCAGTAAGCGACCTAAAATCAATTCGTGAAGCGACCGGTGCAGGTGTTTCGGATATCCGAGGCGCTCTTTTGGAATCAAAAGGAAATGTCGAAAAGGCTAAAGAAATATTAAAAGAAAAAGGTTTGTCTAAAGCGGATAAGAAGAGCGAACGCAATACAAATCAGGGGGTGGTTGAAACATACAAACATCTTAATGGTAAGGTTTCCGTAATTGTCGAAGTTTTGTGCGAGACAGATTTTGTAGCGAGAACCGAGGATTTCCAAGGTTTAGCTCGTGAGGTGGCAATGCAGATTGCTGCAATGAATCCTCGCGACACAAAAGAGCTAATGTCTCAAGCTTATATTCGAGATTCTGCAATGACTATGGAACAGCTAATTAAAGGTAAAATCGCAAAACTCGGGGAAAATATTCAGATCGGTAAATTTGCAAGAATTGCTTTAGGGGAGTAAATCTTAAAATCTCTAAAATCCATTTCGAAATATTTTTATATTTTTATTGGATTATACGGTAGACTACAATAGTACTAGTAATTGCAAGATAACAAGAATGAACGAACAGGAATACAAAGAAAAATTTGACTCCGCCATAGAACACCTAAAAATCGAGTTGGGTCAAATCAGAACGGGAAGAGCAAATCCAAGTTTGGTTGAAAATATTAAGGTTAATGTTTATGACACATATATGCCCATTGTTGAGTTGGCGACTGTTTCGGTAACTGATCCACGATCTTTAGTTATTTCTCCATGGGACAAAACAATCGTTGAAAAAATAGCAAAAGGTATTGTTGAGGCTGGAACAGGCTTGTCAGCGTCGGTTGACGGTGAAAATATCAGAATTAATATTCCAGCTTTGACCCAAGAAAGAAGGGAAGAATTCACAAAAATAGCTTCCCAAAAGTCTGAGAGTGCAAAAGTGTCGATAAGACAAATAAGACATGATTTTTTGGAGAAAATTCGTAAAACCAAAGACGATGGTGAAATAAGTGTAGATGACGAAAAAAGATTGCAGGAAAAACTTGACGAAACGGTTGGCCTTTATAACAACAAAGCCGACGAGCTTCGAGATAGAAAATCAGAAGAATTAATGACGGTTTAGGATGAGCATGATATTTTCAGTAATCGCTTTTATATTTGTTTTGACCACTCTGGTAATGGTGCATGAATTGGGTCATTTTTTGGTGGCTCGTAAAAACAAGATAAAAGTTGAGGAGTTCGGATTGGGATTGCCTCCGAGAATTTGGGGTAAAAAGTACAAAGGTACTCTTTATTCTATTAATTGGTTGCCGTTTGGAGGATTTGTCAGACTTTTAGGTGAGGATAGCGAAGGGGCGGATTTAAAGAAAAAAGGTAGTTTTTATCTAGCCTCGGCTCGGGTGCGAGCAGCTGTTGTTGTAGCGGGAGTAGCGGTTAATTATTTTGTGGCAGTTGTATTGCTTTATGTTGTGTTAGCCGGAAGCGGGTTTAAGTTTTCAGTTCCGTTAATAGTTGACCATACTTTTAGGTTTGCTAATAACACTAAAGAAGTTGTTATGGCAGGTTTTACTCCAGATTCTGCGTTACATGCTTTGGGCGTAAAACCCGGTGATGTGATAGAGAAAATAAACGGTAAAGATGCAATTAATGTTCAATATTCAAAAGACGAAATCAAAAATTCATTATCTGAGATTAATTTGCAACTAAAAACTACGACTGGAGAAGAGAAAAACATTAAGGTAAACGCAGTTGAAATTGATGGTAAAAAAGTTTTAGGAGTTTATTTGGCTGATCAGACAGTGATTAGTTATGATACTTTTTTTCAAAGACTTTTTTCGGGGTTTTCCCAGACAATCAATCTTGCTGAATTCTCTGTCAAAGTAATGGGAGGCTTAATAGGATCAGCGTTCTCAACGGGGAATTTTGAGTCTGCGTCACAAGCAGTTTCAGGTCCAGTAGGTATTGCGGTATTTACGAAGGCGGCAATAGATTCTGGTTGGATGGTATTTATCCAATTAGTGGCATTACTATCATTAAATCTGGCAATGGTAAATATTTTGCCAATTCCAGCACTCGATGGCGGGAGGTTGTTTTTCATAATCATTGAAATGGTTACTAAAAAAAGAGTCAGTGCAAAGTTTGAAACTGTTGTCCATACAGCTGGATTTGTGTTTTTAATCGCACTGACATTTTTGGTAACCGCCAACGATATTATAAAATTGTTTTAAGATGCGCTATAGTCATTTTTTAGGCAAAACCAAAAGAGAAGCTCCTTCCGGAGAGCTTTCGTTAAATGCTAAATTACTCGAGCAAGCAGGCTATATTAATAAGCTTTCTTCTGGAGTCTATAGTTATCTCCCTTTGGGCAAGCGCGTGATTGATAAGATCTCTCAAATAATTAGGGAAGAAATGAATAGCGTAGGAGGTCAGGAAATATTCTTACCTGCACTTCATCCGGCTGATAACTGGAAAGTTACCGGACGCTGGGAAAGTTTTGATGTACTTTTTAAATTAAAAGATGCATCTGAGAGAGACTTGGTTTTAGGGCCAACTCATGAAGAGGTCTTATATCCTCTGATGAAAAGCTATATCAAAAGTTATAAAGATCTTCCTTTGTCGGTTTATCAGATTCAGACTAAGTTCCGAGACGAGCTAAGGAGCAAGTCGGGGCTTTTGCGAGGTAGAGAATTTTTGATGAAGGATTTGTATAGCTTTCATACTAATTCAGCAGACTTGGAAAATTATTATGATCGAGTAGCAGGGGCATATAAAAATATATTTGAAAGAGCGGGGGTAAAGGCAATTTTTACAGATGCTCTCGGAGGAACATTTTCGCATAGGTCTCATGAATTTCAGGTTGAGACCAGTTCAGGGGAAGATACGGTTTATTATTGCAGTAAGTGCGAACACGGATGGAATAAAGAGGTTGCTGACGAAGATAAAATGAGCACTGAAAAATGTGAGGCGTGCAAGAATAATTTGATTGAAGTAAAGGCCAGTGAGGTCGGAAATATATTTAAGCTGACACCAAAATACTCAGAGGACTTTGATTTTAAATTTACGGACGAAGAGGGCAAGGAACAGCTGGTTATTGCAGGATGTTATGGCTTAGGCGTTTCGAGATTAATGGGGGTTATTGCGGAGGTTTTTAATGATGAATCGGGACTGATGTGGCCGGAGAATATTGCTCCGTATAAGTATCATTTGATAAATTTGTCTAAAGATTCTTCCAGAGCCGAAAAATTATATGAAAGGCTTGTTCAGAAAGACAGCGTTCTTTTTGATGATCGGGAAGAGTCGGCGGGAATCAAGTTTAAAGATGCTGATTTAATCGGGTTGCCGTACAGGATCGTTATCTCTGATAAATTAGACAACGATTCTGTGGAAATTCGGGAAAGAAAAACAGGAGAAATATCCGTGGCTCGCGAAAGTAGTCTCTAATTTGGGATTTACAATTCTGGTTTGACAGATATAATTGACCATTCATTACAAGAAGTAAAAAATTTAGTTAGAAAAAAATATTATGTATACAGCTAAAAAAGATGGTTTGACTTTGGTTGCCAGTGTTGTAATTGACGCGAAGATTTTTGATAAAAATAGATCGATTGCAATAAAGAATCTAGGTGAGGATTTAACAATTACTGGATTTAGAAAAGGTCAAGCGCCTGAAAATATCGTCGAGGCAAAGTTGGATCAGAATAAGTTGCTAGATAAGACTTTAAGTTTGATGCTTCCTGATGTATTAAAAGAAATACTGGATACTGAAAAATTTACACCGCTAACCTATCCTCAGATTAGTTTGACTAAAGTAGTTCCAGGGAATGATTTGGAATTCAGTCTGACTTTTGTTCTGCCACCTGAAGTTACTTTAGGTGATTACAAATCAGTTAGAGTTAAAAAAGCTGAAGTTGAATTGGTGGCTGATGAAAAGATAGATCAGTCGATTCATAATATTTTTGAAGCTAGGAAAAAAGAAGAAGACACAAAATCTGAAAATGTTATTTATGGCGCAGATGGCAGTAAAATTTCCGGTAAGTTTTTTCCCGAACCAAACGATGAATTTGCCAGTAGTTTAGGCGCAAGCAATCTTGCGCATTTGCGTGAGTTAATAAAAACGGATTTGGAAGAAATTGCGCTAACTGAAGCGGAACGAAAATTTGAGGTCGATCTTTTTAAAGGCTTGTCTGCGATTTGTAAAGTCGAAGTGCCTGATATTCTTGTTGAAGACGAGCTGAACCGAATGATTAATCGAGCTCAAGCTGACCTTGCTAAAGCTGGAATAAAATTTGAAGATTATCTCAAGCAAGGAAATAAAACCGCGGATCAACTGATGCTGGATTGGAGGCCTCAAGCCAAAAATAATGTTGAAGTACAGCTTATTTTGGGTGAGATCGGCAAGAAGGAAGAGATTAAAGTGGCGGAAGATGAAATGCAATCGGCGATGGCCGAATCGGATCCTTCAAAGCTTGATGAACAGACAAGAACCGATTTAGAGAATTTTACAAGATATGCAATTTTTCAGACTAAGACTTTGAAAATTCTTAAAGATATTGCTTTAGGTCAGGCAAAAACCGTTAAAAAACCTGCTTACAAGGCTAAAGATTAATGCCACACAAAAGAAGGACTATCGTAACGCACATAAATCCAGATCTGGATGGAATACCTGCGATTTGGCTACTTAAAAAATTTGATCCGGAATATTTTGATGCGGAAATTAGATTTGTTCCTGCTGGAAGCCGTTGGGAGGAAGGTGATCCAGAGCTTACAACACATGTAGATACCGGAGGGGGAATATACGACCATCATGATACTGACGAGTTTACCTGTGCATCCAAGCTTGTCTGGGAAGATCTAAAAAAGCGATTTTCAATCCGCGATGAAGCCATGGATAGATTGATTGAAGTTTTAACAGAGTACGACCATGCAAAAGAAAATCTTTGGCCCGATCCAAATTCTGACAGATATGATTTTTCACTATATTCAATTTTGACCGGATGGAAAATGCTTAACCCGAATAAATATTATGAATATGTTGAATGGGTTATACCGGCGTTGGAAGCAATTCACAAAGTACTTCAGGAGAAAATTAATGGCGAAAAGGCACTAAAAGAGGGGAAAGAATTTGAGTCTCCTTGGGGTCGTGGAATTGCCTGTCAAACATACAATGATAGCGTTCTAGATATTGGGATGAAGCAAGGTTATGCGCTGGTCGTAAGGCGTGATCCTGTGAAGGGGTTTATTCGGGTAACCGGCTCAACACCAGATAGGGTGGATCTGACGCACGCTTATGAGAAAGTAATGGAGCTTGATCCAAAAGCTACTTGGTTTTTGCATTCTTCCAAAGTTCTATTAAGAAACGGCAGTTCTAGAAATCCTACAATGAAGCCGACAAAATTATCCTTAGACGATGTGGTGTCTGTGTTAAAAAATTCCAAATAGAGTTTTTTTAGGTTAGAATTGAAATAGATTTGCATTGTTTATCGCGAAGGAAAACCCCGTTCGTAAGAACGTGGGTGAATTCATCTGTTATAAAATGGTTAGAAGCTTGTATTAAAATTGGTGTGTATGTTAAAGTAGGCACCCTTAATATGAATTCAAAACGTGAGCAAAAATGATTCAAAGTAATTGTATTTTTTGTAAAATAATCAGTCATGAAATAGAGACTGAAATTGTTAAAGAATCAAATAGTGTAATTGTGTTTCGAGATCAAAACCCTTCTGCAGAGAAACATTTTTTAGTTGTTCCGAAAGTGCACATTGCAAGTTTTATGGAGCTAACTGATAAGGATTTACTTTGGGAAATGGATGAGATGATGAGAGATCTAATAAGCGATACTAATTTGAACAACGAAGGGTATAGGGTGATGTTTAATGGTGGGTCTTATCAGCATGTGCCACATGTACATTGGCATTTATTAGTTGGAAAATTATTATAATTAAAGGTACTAAACCTCGAAAGGGGGTGTAAGATTAAACAAGTAATTTTACTTGTTAAAAATAAATTATGGCTACAATAGTAAAAGCAGCTCCTGGTGAGCCCGTTGATATACTGCTTAGAAAGTTTAATAAAAAAGTGCAAATGGACGGAATACTTCTTGAGCTTAAGAAGCGAGAATTTTATCTGAAGCCTTCTTCCAGACGCCAAGCGGATGAACAACTGAAAAGACGCCGCGGAATTGCAATTAAAAAAAGACCTTTTTAATCAAAATGGCATTACTAGATACATTTAATAGTGATTTGATAACTGCTTTAAAAGGCGGCGACAAGGTGGCAGCCGAAACACTCAGATTTTTAATATCTGAGGCGAGAAACAAAAGGATCGAGTTAATGCACGAACTAACGGATGACGAGTTGACGGCGGTTGTTTCAAAAGAAATAAAACGAAGAAAAGAGTCGATCGCGGTTTTTGAAAAAGCTGGCAGAATTGATCTTGTTGATAATGAAAAGGCACAAATGACGGTTTTGGAAAAATATCAACCAAAACAAATTGATGAGGACGAAATCGCTAAAATTATTGATGAAGAGATCGAAAAGTTTGGTAATCCATCCAAAGAATTTATAGGTCCCTTGACCGGAAAAGTTATGGCTCGAGTACCTAAAGGCAGTGTAGATGGCGCATTGGTATCGAGGTTACTTGCTCAAAAGCTTGTTTAGGTAGAAATGGGGATTAAGGTTTCAATATTTCCGGAAGCGTTGGATGGTCATCTTGCGAGTTCTGTTATTCAAATAATTAACCAAACATTGGAGAGTAATGGGCTAATTTCAGATGATTTTGCTATCGACGTTAATTTTGTCAGCAGTAAAAAAATGCAAAAACTTAACTCTGATTTTAGAAAAAAAGATTATGCGACTGATGTTTTGTCGTTTGGCCAGTTCGAGGATATTTTAGCTGATAGACCAAAAGGGCTGGTATCCCCGATAATGCTCGGAGACTTAGTTTTCTGTAAAGAAGTGATTGAAAAAGAAGCCAAGGAAGAGAACAAAACATACGAGGAACAATTAAAAATGCTTGCTGAACATGGAACGCTGCACTTACTTGGAATTCATCATCCTGAAGATTAGTAAGATTTAGTTAAAAATAATACGGTAAAATAAGGTTTAAGATAATCTTTTCTTATGGCAGTTTTGTATCGAAAATACAGGCCAAAAAATTTTAGCGAGATGGTCGGTCAAGAAGGTGTGGTTGATGCATTAACCAGATCGATATCGAGTGGTAACAGTCCGCATGCTTTGCTTTTTGTCGGACCGAAAGGCAGCGGTAAAACTACAGCTGCTAGAATTTTTGCAAAAGCCCTAAATTGTCCAAATGTTACGAATGGGGATCCGTGCGGTAAGTGTGAGATCTGCGTAGAAATTGCATCCGGAGCTTCGGTTGACGTGATGGAAATTGATGGTGCTTCTAATAGAAAGATTGATGATGTTAGAGAAATTAGAGATAAAATTTCTTTGTCTCCAAGTCGGCTTACTAAGAAGGTTTATATTATTGATGAGGTTCATATGCTTACAAAAGAAGCATTTAACGCGCTGTTAAAAACTTTGGAAGAGCCTCCTGCGCATGCAGTATTTGTTTTATGTACCACGGAACCTGAAAAATTACCGGCGACAATTATTTCCAGATGCCAAAGGTTCGATTTTAATTTGGGTGTTGAGACTGAGATTAAAAAATTTCTTGAAAAAATATTATTAATGGAAAAAGTAACTTTTGAGGAAGAGGCGATCGGTATGATAGCTCAGTACGCAAGCGGAAGTTTTAGAGATGCATTATCTATGGCCGGCCAAGTTGCAGTTTTTGATAGTATCACTTTGGCGATTGTTGAAGAAACTTTAAGTAAGGGAAGAAATAAGGATGCGAAAGATTTTGTTCTGGCAATTTTGGAAAATGATGGCGAAAAAGCGATCAGTGTAATTACTAAATTATCTCAAAAGGGTTTTGATGCTACTGAATTTGTGAAAGGCTCTTTGTTGTTTGTCAAAGAACTAATGCTAACGAAAATGACTACTACCGCGTCGGGTTCAGGATATACCAAAGAGGCTTTGATTAATATTTATAATAGTCTGGATAAGTGTTTTCAGAGGGTTAAGTATTCTCCAGTTACTGAATTGCCGTTAATTCTAGTAGTTTGTGAGTTGACTGATTTTAGCGGGGCAACAAATAAAGATTTGGAGACGAACGAAAAAAGTGAGAAAAAAAAACAGGTAGATAATAATTTGGAGAAGAAGGTGGTTGAAGTAGACAATAAAAAATCAGAGGTTATTGTCGAGAAAGCAAACTTGAATAAGAACACAGAAAAAGTATTTTCAGCAGAGGTCGAGATAAGTGTGCCGGAGATAATATCTGATCAGAAATCTTCAGATCAGCTCCAGACAATTTATAATAATTGGAAGGCTATTTTAGAAAATCTTAGATCAAAAAATATATACGCAACAACAATTTTAAGAGGTTCCAAGCCTATAGCCTTTGACGGATCGAAAGTAACGGTAGAGGTTTATTTCAGGTTGCATCAGGATAAACTAAAAGAAGTAAAAACTTTGAAATTAGTGGAATCGGCAATGAGCGAGATTTTGGGCAAAAGAGTTTATCTTTTAATAAACGTTGGTAAAAAAGAAATTACTCCGACAAGCGATTTGTCGGTCGAAAATTTGGTTGAAGCAGCTGGAGAAATCTTTGGCACGAGTAATTAGTAATGCGAAACAAATATTTATTATTAAGACATGGTGAATCGGTATTTAATAAAGAGTTGAGGTATCAAGGGTGGAGTAAGAATGTACCTTTGACAGAATACGGTAGACACCAGGTTGAAAGCAGAATTAATTTAGTTAAAAAATTCAATCCGGATATTATTATTGCCAGTCCGGTTATGCGTACGAGACAGACTGCTCAAATATTTGCTAGTGCATTAAAAAAAGATGTTCTATTTTCTAAATTAATTATTGATTTTAGGCGTAGCGAAGCAATGGAAGGAAAGTTGCAAGAAGAGTATGCGGGTTCTAAGGAATACATCGAGTGGTTGAAAAAATCAGAAGAAGATTGGGATTTTAAGTTGTCTGATGGAGAAAGTTATAACGGTTTTAATGATCGAGTAAAGGAATTTTTAACCTTTATTGATAATAGATGCAATAAGAAAAAAATCTTGATTGTAACTCACGGTGATGTTATCAGGGTGATAATCAAAGTAAAGACTGGTATAGAATTGCAGCGTAAAGATGTAATGAATGTTTTTGCCTGTGAACTAAGTCTGGCAAGAAAAAAGGCTGAGGTTTACAAGTTTAGAGAAATTAAGTAACACCTAAATTATCGCTGGTAGCGTCTTCGATTATTATTCCGTGCATTTCGTATGTTTCAACGATTGCTGCGACAGTTTCTATTTGACTTTCGAGTTGGGCGGCGGTTTCCTCATAAATTCTTCGGCTTGTGACTGATTTCAGATGAGGCATCAGTCGTTGCTGTTCAGCGAGTAATCTTCTAAAAACTTTAATTGGAGATCTGGAGGAGAAAGGAGATTCTTCTTCGCCAAGTTTTCCGTCCTCGAAGAGCGCGTTTACTTTGGAGAAATAATAAATCCAGCTCCACATTGCTTTTATAATTTCTTTTTCCACGACCTTTTTAATTTTTAGTTTTTCGAGTGACTGTATTTGTTCGGCTGAAAAAAGATCCAAAAGAGACACTTGTCCGCTTGAGCGATTGCGTAGATAATCCATGATCGTTTTTTTGAAATCATCTACCCGAAGATTGCCGGCCATTGCTCTTTTTGTGTAAAAATTTATGTCATCAGGTTCGACTTTTTGTTCAGCCATTCGTGCGATTTCGACCGCCATACCGTAGGGGAGGTGGCCTCCTTCGACTGCACTTTTTACTTCCGAGGGAAGATTGGTGTATCTGAGTGAGTCGCGAATCTTGCTTTCGCTGCGGCCGACTTTTTTGGCAAATTTTGAGAGTGGATATTCTGGTCTGGCAATACGAACGAGGGTAAGAATATGATTGTAGTAATCTGCTTCTTCGTGTGGAGGCAGAGAATTGTGAATGTTTTCTGAGGCTTGGCGGTAGATTGCTTGGATTGGGGCGACATTTTCTCCAACGCGGGCTTCTAACATATCAGGGTGGTCCTCAAAATGTCTGCTATAACAGTTTCCTTCGCCATATGTTTCTTGACACTCACTGCAGCCGACGTCTTGCAGAATTTTCATAGAGCGATAACGCCGCTCGCCAGCCACTAGGATGTAATAGACTTGTTTTTCAAAATCTTCTTTATCGGTAGTTGGTTTAAGGTCTGCTAGTCTGATCTGGGTTCCCCAAAGACCGTTGATGACAAAAAGATATTTTTCGGCAGCTTCAGAATCAAAACGAATGATAAGAGGAGGCTGAATTAAACCCTCTTCAGCAATTGAGTCTGACAAATTATGCAGTTCTTCTACATCAAAGGTTTTGCGTCCTTGAGGTAGAACATTTATCTGATCAAAAGGTACAAGCTCCTCTTTGTAGTGACTTCTAGTCGCATTAAGACCGAGGATTTTTTCCAGAGATTCCTTTGGCGGTTGTTCTTTGGCCGATTTGGTTTCAGCCAGTTCGGGCGTGATAGACATGTTTTTAATTTTTTTTGGCAGTTTTGGTAATTGTTTTTGGGCGTGATCCTTTTTGATGAGGAAGACGCCCAAATGGGGCGAGAAAGCAAACCACACACGGGAGGTACAAAACATACTCAAGTTTTTTAATGCCTGTGTCTTTTTGCTCCGAGGTATCTGCTGAGATCGCGAATTTCGTTGTAGGCTTCGCAGGCAAGATCAGCGAGATCAAATGCCGTCGAAATCAGAAATACATCGCGGGCGACGATCAAGTCAATTTGAGCTGTTGTAAGAAACAATTCACAGCCGCCTGCGCAGTAATAACCGGGAACACCGTTTATCACAACGCAATCAGAGTAGTTGTTTTCTCTGTCGTAGTGAGGCACTGATTGTCCGCAAATAGTCATCTTATTACCGCACTTTGGGCAGTTATTTGCAGGAATGAGCTCTTGTGTTGTGATGGAGCCGTTGTAGTTTTTTGTGTAGGTGCGCAACTTATTCCGACTCCTTCATTGTTTGTGGTCACTAGAAGTGGGTGGTTTAAAGTTAATAAGAATAATAGTAGTTTGAGCCAAAAGATGTAAAGCGGGTAAAACTTTTTAAGTTTTAAGTATTTGGTTAATTAAAGACTACTTCTGAGGCTAAATGTATTGACTTAAAGCCCATAGTATGATATAATTAGGACTAAAGTAAGAGCAGTTTTGTCCTTATAACTACTCGTTGCTAATTAAGTAAGCACTTTAAGCAAAAGGACAATATGGAAAGGAAAGTGTCTGACAATGGTTTCGACCAACAGCACCGAACTGGCCGAAGAGGCTAAGACCGCATTCGCGACTGCAATCGACAATGTTGTTCGCATGATCGAACAAGACGACGAGATGGTTTCGAGGCTGAGGAATCAGTCGACCGAACTTCTCGCAATGGCGATTGAGGCAGTCAAACCGCTGATCCGCTATGTCGATAGACCGATAGTTTTATCTGGATACCCAGTCAACCGAGGAGCCATGATCTGCTCTGGTCTTCAGTTCGGGTTTGATGGGGTGGATGCTTATCTGCTTCGCAACGGGATGTTCATGCTCGGAACCGCTGCTACGAGCAAGTTCCGCGTTCTTCATCTTCCGGAGTTGCTCCATAATAATCGGAAAACCGAAGAGCACATCGACCTCGTCATGACGCTGATTACTGGTTTGGCCAAGCTGTTTGCTGACGCCATCGCCATAAGCGATGCTCGGCGAGCAAGCATGCAGGACCGGGCAACTCGCCTGACTGCGGCTGCTGCGGCGTTCAAGACGTCGACCACCCCGGCTATCTAGCCAAATCCTTTCCTCCCTTGCCCCCGAATTTAAACCTCGGGGGCTTTTTTGGTTAAATTTTGTAAATAATGTATGTAGGTTCTCCTGGTAATTTGCCACGAAATCCTGCAAGAATATTTTGACTTGGCAGGTTTATCCATGGATCCATCCATTTATTTCTATGTTTTGTTAAAAAGTGGCCGTATGGATACTTATCTGATTTTTTTATAAAAACGATTGAGTTATTAGTCAATAATAGTTTTTGATTTTTATCAGAAAGTTTTTTCCAAGTATAATTAAGGCCTGTATTTTTTAAGATTTTGACAATTTCAGGACAGTAGAAATTGGCTGAATTTTTAACTCTATTTTTACCATCGATAAACAGATCAAGAGACTGTGAATATTTTATTTTAAGGACAAAAGCTACACAGGCAACTGCGCAATCAAGATCATCTTCTTGTTTTACAGGTTTCATTACTTTTGTGATTGTAGAATTTATATTTATATAAACAAGTAGAGCAGTATAAATTGGAAATTTGACGTAAAATAAGTTAAATGAAAAAGTTTTTAATGGCAATAGCTGCTATATCGATAGTTACCGGGTGTGCTCAAAAAAGTAATGAGATTTCCTCGAAATCCGTATCGCCGACTACTGTACAACAATTGATAAAAAAAACTCCCGACAATGATTGTGGAATTTTTGGAATTAAAATTCTTGAGCCAGCTCCGACGACAATTGTCAGTTTCCCAATTATTGTGACGGCTGAAGTCAACAATCGTGATGTGCCGGAAAATTGTCGGTGGACGGTATTTGAGGCGCAAGCGGGAAGTGTTACCTTGGCCGATTCAAGCGGAACTGTAATTTCTACAGGTGTATTAAAAACACTTGACGATTGGATGACTGATGGGCCTGTTGTTTATAAAGCCTCTCTTAATTTAGCTAATGGTCCTAAAACTAAAGATTTGATGGTAACGATTAATGAAGAGAAACCCAGTGGGGATATTGGGCAAAAACTTGAATTTGAGATAAAACTCCCATAAGAATTTCTGAAAAAGCTAAAAAAAGGCAGGCCTTGTAATGGGTCTGCCTATTGTTGCGAACCGAACTTGTCAGTTCGCAGAGATGATGAGGATAGAGTTGTGTCCGCCAAATCCTAAGGCGTTGCAGGCCACAACTTGACTGTCGAATTGTCGTACCTCGCTGTAGAGGTTGAGATGGCAATCTTCGTCAGTGCGGGTCAGGTTGAGGGTTGCCGGAATGATGTGTTTGCGAAACATCATTGTGGCAATAATCGGTGCGATTGAACCAGCAGCTCCAATCATGTGGCCAAGCTGGCTTTTGATTGCTGCAGCCGGCGCTATTTTGGCTTGATCGCCGAAGACATCTTGGACGGCCAGAGCTTCGTAGTGGTCGTTGTCGGAAGTTGAGGTGCCGTGGAGCAGAAATGCACCGATGTCCTCTGGTTTTAAATCGGCACTGACGAGCGCTTTGCGCATGGCGCGCTTGGAGCCGAGGCCGTCTGGTTTAGTTTCGTGAAAAGCGTCGTCGGTGGCACCGTAGCCTGCGATGCAGCCGAGAATCTCGGCGCCGCGGCTTAGGGCGTGTTCTTCGGCTTCGAGCACAACTATTGCTGCGCCTTCGCCGAAGACGAATCCTGAGCGATTCACGTCAAACGGTCGAGAAGCGGACTCAGGACAGTTGTTGTAGCTCTTGGTCAGAGCAGTTAGGTTGCCGAAAGCGGCAATTGTGTTGATGTCGATGACGGCTTCAGTGCCGCCGGCGACGACGACGTCGTACTCGTTCCAAGCAATTTGCTGCATAGCCAGACCGATTGCGTCGGATCCGGTTGCGCAGGCGCTTGAGACGGAAATACTGGCACCTTTGGCTCCGAGGATCTTTGAGACGGCTCCGGCCGAGGCGTTGGACATGATTTTGTACGACATGGCAGCACTGACGCGGTTAGGACCGCTTGCGATGTTGGTTCTGGTAGCATCAGTCATATCAGTCAGACCGCCGCCACCGGAACCGATAAAGACCGCTACGCGGTCTTCGTTTTCTTCGTTGATGGTAAGCCCTGATTGCCCGAAAGCTTCAAGAGCGGCTGCGATGGCGAATTGGGTAACGCGATGGACACGTTCGGGCTTTTTAGCCAAAACTCCGGGAAGTCTGGTGTGTGGGTCGAAGTTTTTGATTTCGGCTGCGATTTGGACTTCGTGCTGTGACGGGTCGAATAGGGTGATGCGTCCGACTCCGGACTTGAGGCTAATAAGGTTGGTCCAAGTTTCGGTAACGGTGTTACCCAAAGGGGTAACGGCTCCGATACCAGTAATGACTACACGTCGTGACATGATTTTTATGCATTCCTTTTTATGGTTTGTTTTTTTTGGTAAAGAGCTGGGGCGGATTATACAAGAAGATTGTCTGAAAAAAAAGTTTGGGCAGTATTTACTTTCGGGTTTTATTCGGTATAATAAATTTAAGATTTTCTTTAACAAGAAAAGGTTTTCTGCTAAAGCAGAAACAGTATTTTTGGATTTCATTGTTCACTTCAGCTTTTTGTTCTGCTGAAGTCAAGCTCCTTGATTCGCCGTCGCTTACCCAAAAGGCGTTCGAAGGCAATTTTTTAGAAAGAAAGGAAAGATATGGAAGGTGATGCAGAAAGATTAATAGTAATAGCGGGATTTGATAACAGCGGCATTAAGCCAATGTTTTTTAAAAAACTTAATGAAAAAGAATTTAAGAAAGTTAAAAAGGTTAATTTTGTTTTTGCCTTAAGAGA
>CAYGIG010000012.1:0-18462 GCA_964349875.1 uncultured Gammaproteobacteria bacterium
AAAGATGAAGAGCTGGAAAAATTCCAGGCAGAACTAACCAATAAGGCGCAAACCAATATTCCTAAAACTAAAAGAGCTTGGCAATATCCACCACTGTCTATTTTGTCCTCAGATTCCGGCGAGGCAGCTGATCGTGGGGATGTTAACAAGAACGCGCACACTATTGAGAAAGTTTTAGAGAGCTTTTCCATTCAGGCTAAGGTTGTGGAATACAATCCTGGGCCGACAGTGACACAATATGCTCTCAGTCTTCCTCTTGGTACCAGGGTATCAAAAATTGTAACCCTTGCACCCAATCTAGCAATGGCACTTGCCGCCCAAAGTGGAAATGTGCGCATTGAAGCCCCAATTCCAGGTAAATCACTAATAGGCATTGAGATACCCAATCTGAAAAGAGAGACGCTCAACCTGAGACAAATGCTGACCAGCAAAATAATGCATAATGAAAAATCCAAGCTAGCTTTTGCTCTCGGATTAGATATTACCGGCCAGCCAGTTATGGCCGATATCGGCAAAATGCCCCATCTTTTGATCGCCGGTACTACTGGTTCAGGAAAATCCGTACTTATTAACTCTATTATCTGCTCAATTCTTTTCCGAGCTACACCCGAAGAGGTCAAATTCATCCTTGTTGATCCAAAGAGAGTTGAATTGGCTCCGTTTAACGGCATTCCGCATCTTCTTAATCCA
Organism: uncultured Gammaproteobacteria bacterium; assembly: GCA_964349875.1. Lineage (GTDB taxonomy): Bacteria > Patescibacteriota > Microgenomatia > CAYQLK01 > CAYQLK01 > CAYQLK01. Next base: position 691 of record CAYGIG010000012.1, read on the forward strand.
GTTATTGTCGAGCCTGATAAAAGCCTTTCGGCACTAAAGTGGTCGGTTAGAGAAATGGATAGGCGTTATGAGCAGTTAGCTGAGGCTGGCGTTAAAAATATTGAAGAATACAACCGCCAATCAGGATTTCAGGCAATGCCTTTCATTGTTATTGTCATCGACGAACTTAATGTAGTAATGAAGCTCGCTGCAATTGAGGTAGAACAAGCAATTGTCAGAATTGCACAACAGGCCCGTGCAGTTGGAATACATCTGATCTTGGCCACTCAAAGACCTTCAGTTGATGTTATTACTGGTGTTATCAAGGCAAATATTCCGACTCGTATTGCATTTAATGTTACTTCTCAAACAGATTCCCGCGTTATTATTGATGAAGCAGGTGCCGAAAAAATGCTCGGGAAAGGTGACATGTTATATGTTCCACTCGATTCTTCTAAAAAATCGCGTATTCAAGGCGTCTATGTCAGTAATGATGAGATTCACAACTTGGTATCTTTCCTAAAGAGCAGTGGTCAAGAACCTGAGTATGTCGAGGATATTACGACGATGGCGATCGGACGAAATGCTCAAGGCGGTAGCGGAGGTCTCGAAAGTCGAGACCCTCTCTTCGAGCAGGCACTTATGGCTATTCTTTCTCACAATAACGCTTCGTCCTCGTATTTAATGCGCAAACTAGGTGTTGGATATGCCCGTTCAGCCAAAATTATTGATCAGCTCGAAGAGGCGGGAGTGGTTAGTGCGGCAAACGGCTCAAAAGCCCGCGATATACTAATATCTGACCCAGCGGATATTCCTAGTCATTCAACCAGCCAGCCGTCAACATCTTCAATCCCAGAATAGCTTCGACTACATTTAAGGCAAAGATGTAGAATTATCTTCTAGTATGCAAAAATCAGGTGAAAAACTCCGCTCCGAAAGACTTAAAAAAGGCTATACCCTTGAACGAGTCGAGCACGAAACAAAGATTAAGAAATCGGTTCTTTCAAAAATCGAAGAAGGGGACTTCAACAACCTTCCTCCGTCAACTTTTATCAAAGGATTCATCCGAAACTACGCTATTTTTTTAGGTTTAGATCCTGGTAATCTCATTGCACTTTACCGGCGCGAAACCGACAAGCCTGACGTTAATTCGTCAACCAAGCCGTTTTTAACCCAACTTTCCAGTTCGCTGTTTGCAATTACTCCTCACAAGATTTTTTACTCCGCAATTGGTTTGATTATTATTCTTTTTGTGTTCTATTTCTTCAATCTTTTTCTTTCTCTTTCATCCGGTCCCAGTCTTGAGATAGTTTCTCCTCAAAATAATCAAAAATTTACCACAAAAAATATTTATCTAACAGGTCAAACAGGTATTGATTCGAGCCTTTTTATCAACTCTTCACCAATATCGCTAACCGCAGAAGGAGAATTTTCGAGGCCGGTTATTTTAGATTCTGGACTTAACAAATTTGAGCTTACTGCAACAGACAGGAATGGAAGAAAGACCACAAAAACTTTAACTATTTATTACAATCCGCAATAATTTTCACGGGCATTTTGCCGTTGACTTACACGGTCACTTTGCTAAAATTGTCGGGAAGTTTACAAACAAAAAATCTGCCCATATGGATCCAGTTCAATTCGTCATTCTATTAATTTCAATAATCGTTACGGCCGCAATTCTCGTTATTGGTTTTCAGGTATTCCAGCTTTTAAAAGATCTCCGTACAAGTCTGCATAAAATGAATCGAATCTTAGACGATACTGGTGATATTACAGAGAGTGTTAAACAGCCAATCAGCTCAATATCCAATCTGACTTCAGGCATCCAAGCCGGTATTGGTATTGTAGAAAAGTTTGCCAATCGAAAAAAGTAATGGATGACGAAAAGAAGAATATCACCGTCAGTTTTCTAATCGGAGCGGCAATTGGTGCAGGTGTTGCTTATTTTGTCTCAGATACAGGCAGAAAAAAAACCCCAGATCTTTACAATTTCATTAAAAAATCACTAGAGGATATTGCTGACGATCCTCAAAAAAGCATGCACAGAGTTGAATCCGAAGTCATGGACAAAGCCGAAGATCTTAAAGATACCGTAAGCGACACAATTGAGAGTATTAAAACCATAGGATCATTAAATATCGACAAGCTTCTGCCTCGCGACATCGAGCAGTCAAATGATCAGCAAGTAGCCAAACTGCCAAGTTCTGATGAAAGTTTCACCCCACCCGCTCAAGACATAGTTGATCTTCCCAAAAAACCCAAGCGTTTCTTTAAGCGAAAGTAGTTTTGTTGATTTCTAATTGATAATTATTTCCTCAGACTATGGGTTGAATTTTAGCTTCAATAATGATAATATTCTATCCTAAATTTATATATGTTGGAAAAAGAGCCGCGAAGGAAAGAACCATATTATTTTGAAAAACCCGATGCTACTCGTCCTCTAAACAGAATTGAGCGACTGGGGATGCGCGCCTATCATTTGTCTATGGAACACAGTAGTCCGGGACAAAACCTTAAGGACTCTGCCGCAAAAGCAGCATTTGAGCAAGTGTTAGTGGACATTGCAAATGGTAATCCGTTTTCTCACCCCTTAAAAGACGAAAGATTAAAATCATATTTTGAACACGACGTTAACGTTTCTGGCCAAGAACATATTCCTCAAACAGGATCATTTGTTATTGTTTCAAATCATTTCAATCGTGGTATACACAAAGGTATGCCTCAAGCTCCGATTATGGCTCACGCCATTAGTGAGCACCTACCAGACGGCGATACAAGGAATTTTATTCCAGTTATCGAAAATGAAAAAAGACTTGTAGAAAAAACGGAGAAAAATACTCGTCTTGATTTGGTTTACCCGCATCTAGCGCCACCAATAAGTCAAAGTATTCATGCTAGCGTTGAAAAAGTTATCGGTCAGGCCAACGATGTTGCTAATCAGGTTTTATTTAACACCTCTGTGGTATTTGGAATGATTCCAACAAATACTCACTCCCGAGAAATTCCAAAAGTATTCCGAAACGGCGATGTTCTTGTTCTGTATCCAACCGGGAAAGACGAATTTGAGCTTCACCAAGTCGATCCTATGGCAGGAAAATTGGCCGAGTTGGCCGGTGCAATGAGAGTGCCTATGTTACCAATAGGCTTTTGGTTTAGCCGCAAAAAATCTGCCTACCAAATGAGAATAGGCCAGTCTTTTACCATAAGTAGAGATAAGACTGATCCAGAATCCAACATGAAAAATGCAGATATTTTAGGTGTTCAAATAGCCAACCTTTTACCTCAGAGGATGAGGGGTGCGTACGCAGAAAGCGTTAGTGAACAATCCTAAATAGTCCTTGCCTTAGTGACGACGGTTTTTAAAGATTCAAGAATAATTAAATTGGATCTAAAAAAAGATACTTTCGAAAATTCCAATTTTTGTTGCTTGCACACACTTCTGACGTAAGGCGTAATATATTTCAGCTTGTTTCTTGGGCACATCGGGAAAAGATGATGTTCAATTTGGTAATTTAATCCCATAAAAACATAGTCGGTTATTGGGTGCGCATAAATATTTCTTGAGGTAATGATCTGATGTTTCAAAAAAGAAAGTTTTTCTCCCTTTTTTGGTTCGTACATACCCTTGTGATTTGGGGCAAAAATACTTGAAAAATAAAATCCGGTCACAATGTTGGCTACTCCGACAACAATTAAAGCTTTTACAAGAGGAAAAAGAAAAAAGGGCGCAATATACAAAACGCTAAATGCTAATAAAAATATTTCCAGTTGCCAAAGTTTTTGTATTTTTAATGATTGTTTGAAATAAAAAAGGTCGGCTATCCTCATGCCAAAACCAACTCCAAAAATCAATGGATAATACAGATACATTTGGTATTTTCGAAGCATTTTAGCTAAGCCCTTTTTTGCCTCGTATCTTTCCAAGTTAAACGATAATAGTGGCAGGTCCACATTCGGATCTTCATCCTCTTGGTTTGGGTTTGCATGATGAGCATTATGCGAGGATTTCCAACCAGCAAATGCAATTACTGCCAGGGTAGCAAAAAAGAACCCGGCAATATCATTATTTTTTTCAGATTTAAAAATCGCCTGATGTCCGGCGTCGTGCATCAGTCCTCCCATTCTAACCGCAAAAAAACCAAACACTGCTGCAAAAATTGCTACCAGCCATAAGTTTTGTGCATAGAATATTACAAAGATTGAGAGTGTAAAGACGGTGATATCAGTAAGAAATATAAGTAAGTAATACCAATAAGATCTGTTTAATGTTCCCGCTTTCTCGATTTTATTCTTTAGATTGACGTATTCCTGCACCTCATAAAATGCCGCGGATTTATTTTTTGTGTCGTTATTCATTGAAAGCTTTTAGGTCCCAAAGCATAACAGCCTCATTCAAAAGTATAAAGCAGGAAATTATAATTAATTTAAGGATGTTCGTTATCTTCCAAAAACACAAAAAATCTATTCCCTAATTAGGATTACTGACGAGGCTGTGGCTTCGTTACTGTTAACCAAGTCAAGATGCAATTCATAGATTGAGTCATGAGTTCCATTTACAGTGATTGTATCTGACCAAACATCTTTATAGATTCCGTTACCAACAGCCGCTGAAGTTTGAGTAAGCTGGTAAGTCTGGGATGTAATTCCATCAAGAACATAGTAAGCGCTTACAGATGTAACTGGATAATCCGACCATACTTTGGCTGTCAAAGTCTGTTGGCTTCCATTGGCAACATCAAGAGGATCAAAATCTACCTGAATCGCTTTTGGATAAGATGACGAGGACCCAAAATAAGAAATTTTTCCAGCAGGTAATGGAACAGGGGTTGGAGTTGGCGTGACTGCCTGTACTGTAAAGGACTGCAAGACACTGTTAGCGCTAGCTACTCCACCATCATATAAACCGTTCGGACCACAGCCCCCAGCACAAGCAAATTCGCCTGGAGGGGTGCCCTCAAAATCTGCGTACAGTTGATAATTTGTTCCATCGGTACTTACGTATGCGTAGGTTCGAGACGCAACCGGATCTCGAGGGACAGTCCCTAGGTATCCAGCCCAACTCCCACCCCATGGCGCCCCAGTTATTTGGAAATCAACGGTCGATAAAGGATAAATATTATTTGCAACACGAGAAGCTTCCAAAGCGGTCTGCATCGACTTAAGATCGGACGCCCTTTGCGTATCTCTTGTCTGTTGAAGCTGTCTAGACGGATTGACGGCAACTAGAACTAAGGTTATCAGGACACCCAAAATTCCTACGACCACCAAAACCTCAATTAAGGTAAATCCTGAATATTTTTTTAATCCTGATACTATTTTATTCACTTATTTTTGTGTACACGCTTTACTAGTCTAATAGTAACATTTATTAATTCAAAATTACACAATTATTTTTTAGCACTCTTCATACTCTGCATATGATTTTTCAAGCTAAGATAATCTCTATTATTGGGTAAAAGCTGATTTCTGAGATTAATATTGCCGCAACGTTATTTGGCCGCGAATTAAAGGCCGTTTTGCCTATAATCCTGCTTCGAGCTGACATTTATAAGTCTCGTATATATAATATGGCCATGAAATCAAACGAGCTACGAGAAAAATTTCTTAATTTTTTTGAAAACTTAGATCATAAGGTAATTAACTCTGCTCCTTTGGTACCCGAACACGATCCAACAGTTCTTTTTACGACGGCAGGCATGCATCCATTGGTGCCCTTTTTCCTAGGTGAAGAGCATCCGTCAGGCAAGCGGCTAGTCAATGTTCAAAGGTGTCTCCGAACTGATGATATTGATGATGTGGGTGACGAAACGCATAACACTTTTTTTGAAATGCTCGGGAACTGGTCAATGGGGGATTATTGGAAAAAAGAATCAATCGCGTGGTCGTACGAATTCCTGACAAAAATTCTCAAACTACCAACGACTCATCTTGCAGTAACAATTTTTGCTGGAGACTCTGATGCGCCAACGGACACCGAGTCAAAAGAAATTTGGCTTTCTTTAGGCTTACCCGAGGATCGTATTGAAGCCTTGGGTAAAAAAGACAACTGGTGGGGTCCGGCCGGAATGACAGGCCCTTGTGGTCCGGACACAGAAATATTTTACTGGACAGGCAGTAGTGAACCTTCCGGCAAACCATCCGAAAATAATTCTTGGGTTGAGATTTGGAACAACGTTTTTATGCAATATGACAAAGGCAGCGATGGATCGTTTAGTCCCCTAAAACAAAAAAGTGTCGATACTGGGATGGGTCTAGAACGTATGCTGGCAGTATTAAATAAAAAAGATAATATTTACCAGACCGACGTTTTTGAGTCATTATTCAAAATAATTTCCGACAATTCGGATCTCAAAGAAAACGTTGATAAGAACAAAAGTGCCCGCATAATTGCCGACCATATTAGAGCCGCATCTGTTTTGGCTTTTGATGGTGTATATCCGTCAAACAAAGAGCGCGGGTATATTTCGCGTCGGCTGATTCGTCGTGCAGTTAGAGCTGGTCGGGAGATCGGTTTTTCAACTCCCGAAAACTTCGCAAAACTAACCGAAGAAGCCGCAAAAATGCTAAACAGTCAGTATAAATTTTCTGTTCAGTCGACCAGCGAAGCTCCGCAGATAATTGCGACCGAGGTAAAAAAATTCCTCAACACAGTTAATGACGGACTTAAATATTTAGCTTCAAAAATCACTCAAAAACCCGAACTTTTAACAGGTCCATTAGAGGACATTTCCGGCCTTACCTTCTTTATGTTCGAGACATTCGGATTTCCGATGGAGCTAACCTACGAGGAGCTAAAGAAAATTAACCCTAAAATTGATGTTAAAAAATTAGACGAACTTGTCCAAGAATTATTTAAAGCTCATCAGGAAAAATCCCGTACAGTTAACGCCGGCCAGTTCAAGGGCGGCTTGGCAGATCATTCCGACCAGTCGCGCAAACTTCACACCGCAACACACCTATTACATCAAGCAGTTCGCACAGTGCTTGGTGAGCAAGCCGTACAAAAAGGCTCAAATATCACACCCGAAAGGCTCAGATTCGATTTTTCTCACCACAAACAAGTTTTACCCGAAGAACTTAAGCAAATAGAAAATTTGGTCAACGAACAGATCAAAAAAGATCTTAAGGTCGAAATGAAAGTAATGCCCAAGGAAGAAGCGCAAAAATCAGGCGCTATCGGTGTTTTTAACGATCAGTACGGGGATATTGTTAAAGTTTATTCAATGGGGGATTTCTCTAAAGAATTTTGCGGCGGCCCTCACGCCGACTCTACCGGCCAGCTCAAATCGTTCAAAATAGAAAAAGAAAAGTCCGCCTCAGCCGGTATTCGCCGCATCTACGCCACCATCTCCTAGCTCTACCCCCACGACTCAAATTATCCTCATATTTCTCTCTGAACGGGTTTAGCGTTTGAATACTTTGAAATAATAATTAAATAAAAAAAAGATTAGTTTCTTCGTTCAAAAAGGTACCTTGCCAAGTGGCCGGCATTGTCAACAGAACGCCATCTTGGCAAAAAGTGAAGAGGGAAATATAATTACTTGCTTTTTAAGGCAGTGTCTTGCTTTGAGCAAGCTCAAAATAAAAAAATTGTTCCTTGCTAAGGAAATATTAATCTTGTTTCTACAAAGCAAAAAACCTTCTAGTTTTGGTCTACCAAAACGCAGGATTATAGCTTGAACTGAGGCAAAATTTTGTTGGAAGCAGAAATTTTGCGAATTCAAGCGAGAACCTATTTCTCGACAGAGAAAACACTCTCTGCTAAAATGAATTCAACTTTAATTACTGCCCAAAATGGATCCAAACACAAATAGTCCTACTACTCCGTCGCCATCGACACCTCCGACTAACCCCTCGGTAGTACCTCAACCATCCGGTTTTAACGCCCAGCCACCTTCATTTACTACCCAACCTCAGCCGCAATCTCCAGCCTCAGAACCTCCGCCAATTCAACCACCATCGCCATCTGCGCCGTACTCAAACCCCGCCGCGACCGGCCAGTTCGGATCTTATCCGCCAACTAACACACTTCCACCTGACTCTTTTGGTTCAGCTTCATCGCCTTACACTCCATCAACTCCAATTGGCGCATCCCTAGAGCCGCAAATAAACAGAGCATTCCCCTCAAGCCCCCCTTCAGCAGCCCCTTCACCGGCTTCCGAAGTGTCAACAACCAGTGTTGATTCGTCTTCAAAAGGCAAAAAAATCTGGATGATTCTAATTCCTCTAATTATTCTTCTAGTCGGCGGCGGGGGAGCAGCGGCGTACTTTATGTATTTTAGTAAATCACAACCTAACCCAATCAGCCCTGCGTATACGATTACCCCGAAAGAAGTTTCCGAGACCCCGAGTAATCCTGAATCAGCAAATCCCGACTCATCTATTCCAGTCCAGAGTGGTTTTTCTGACACAGAAAATGCACCTTTCCCCAATACTGATACTTCTACAGTTGAACAAACACCCGCAATCCCCGTTCAATAATCTGTGTTGTTAGGGAAAAATAGATTTCAATCACCCAGGGTCATATAATGATTTCAAACTGTCTAAAATTATTATCATGTTTCCAAAAATAAAGATCTTCGACAAAAATCCTTCAAAAAACGCCCCTCATTATTATTTGTCTGTGGTTATTTCCTTAGCTAGCGTTGAGGCTGGAGTGTGGGAAATGATCGCAGACGGCGGGGTTGGTTACAATATGCTCAGTCATGCCCGACGTGAGCTTGAAGGTGAGGAAGAATTAATTTCAAAAGTAACTGAAGTAATCGATGAGGCTGGTTCTGCCGCAGGAGTCGATTTCGAAGACGCAGTCTTTGGCTTGCCTAGTTCGTGGATAGAAAAGAAAGGAATTATTGAGTCACAGGAAGAACTCGTAGATAAGCTCTGTAAGGATTTAGAAATAGAGCCAATTGCTTACGTTCCGGTCGATGATGCAGTTTCGTATTTTTTGGCAACAAAGCTAGGTGGACCAATCACCGCTAACTTAGTAGAAATTGGTACCCAAAAGATTTCTGTTTCAGTTATCCACTCAGGGACGACTAAATATTCCCAAGAGCAGAAAAAAACCCAAGATATTCCTCAATCAGTTTTTAATCTTTTTTGTAATTCAAAATCAGAAAATCTTCCCGCTCGGTTTATTATTTTTGGAGCATCTAGTGAAGACGAATTGGCGGGCATAGAAAATGAGTTTAATAGTTTTAATTGGCTGCAAAAAGATGATGACTACGCAGCTTTCTTACACATACCCAAAGTCACGGCCGTAACCGATTTTTCCCTAGCCGAAGCTGTGGCAATGTCCAGTGTTAATGATTTTGGCTCACAGGATGAATTCATCAGCGCTTCAGAGAGTGTTGAAAAAACTACTGACGAGTCAGAGCATAAAAAAGTCTCCCAAGTGTCACCGCTTGATAAAGAGCCTCAAATAGTTACCCCTTTTCCCGACGATGAACCTGAAGAAAATAGTTTTGGATTTGTGCAGAATCGGGATGTTGCCGCTACTGCCTATCCTGCAGTGATCAACCACAAGCCATTCGAGGAGACGGCTCAGCCTCCTTCGGAGTTTCCGGATTTTGATTCAGATTCAGAACAGCTTCCACCGTCTCAAACCGCTACATCACGAAAACGTAGGAAAAAATTTGTCAGCTTTAACATCTTTGCCCCAATTCTCAGTCTTAGAGTAGTTAAAAGACATCGGGCAGTTTTTTATTCTGTTGTTACCAGCTTTGGACTTATTCTTTTACTAGCTCTTTATCTCGTCATTCCAAGAGCCGAAATAAATATTTCGGTCAAAACGCAGGATTTTGATCAAAGGTTTGTCATCACAGCGTCTACAACAGCATCGTCAGCTGACGCCGCCAGCCGTACAATTCCAGCTCGTCTAGCCATTGCTGAGGAGTCCGGCAACGAAACAACAGTTGCCACGGGAACCAAAACTGTCGGCGAAAGAGCAAAAGGAGCGATTACGGTTTACAACAAAACCGATTCTTTGCGCACTGTACCAAAAGGGTCAGTTATGACCACCGCAGGAATATCGTTTGCACTTGATAATGATGTATCTATTGCATCACAGTCCGCTGGTATCGAAGGATCGACTTATGGCAAGGCCGATGCGTCCGCCACTGCATTAGCTGTCGGTACGGATAGCAACATCGCTGGCGAAAAAGATCTCAAGTTTTCTAACTTTGATTCAAATATTGTCGTCGCAAGATCAAAAAGCGCCTTCTCTGGTGGTTCGTCACGCCAAATAACCGTATTTAGTGAGGACGACAGCAAAAGGATAAAAAATATAGTTTCTGACAAAATTCTTTCATCTGCCGTTACCAAGATTCAACAAGAAAATCCTTCGACCCAGATTCTAAAAAGCGCCGTTACATCTAAAATTCTTTCCGAAAAGTACTATGCTGCAATTGGCGACGAGGCAACCTCGGTTAAATACGAGCAGAAAGCTTCTTTTAGCTCAATCATCTATTCAACCGAAGATCTCAACAATATTAGTTACGATTTGATTCTAAAATCAATTCCTCAAGGCTATGATATTAAAAAAGAAGATATAAAAATCGATCCGGTGGTCAAAAATTCAAAGGACGGCAAACTGGAAATTGAACTGAACTTGTCCGGAAAAGTTTTTGCCAAAGTTGACCTTGATGATATTGCCAACCACATAAGAGGTAAAAATCTAAAAGCGGTTGATGAATATATCAAATCGTTTCCAAACGTTACCAACTACGAATTTATTCTCATTCCTCCGCTGCCAAACGCCATCAAAACCGTACCGGCAAATGTTAAGCAGATAAAAATCACCATCCTCCCCGAATAGGTTCTCGCTCGAACTCGCAAAATAATTCGAGTCCCCCGAAATTTTGCTTAGTTCGAGCTACAAGCCTGCGTTTTGGGAGACCCAAAACTAAGTCACCAATATTTCCCTGATCTTTAACACCCTTCCAAACGGCATTGTCTTTTGTATTTTTCTCTATCTCGTATTTTCCTCTGAACGGGTTTGAATTTTAAGATATTCCTTAAACTAAAAATCTAATAAACCAAACAATCGTTTTTGCCGTCTAAAAATTCACCTTGATGAGTGGCCGAGTATTTCATAATTACGCCACTCAGCAAAAAGAGAAGAGGGAAATACAAAAAATCATTCCTTTCCTAAGGAAATCTTAATTTCGTTTCTTTTTTTAATGAAATTTACAGTAAAATACACCCCATGACCCTCTATCGTTACGTTAAATCGCGGCCAAACCGCCACAAATCAAAAGGTTTTAGTGTAATTCTCGGCTCCTTAGCTTTTTTGGGAGGATTAGGCGTCATTGCATATGTTACCTTGCCATTTATTGGTTTCTACGCTTCCAACCCCACAGAATCAAAAGTAACAGCTAATCCAATCCCCATTGACGAAATAATTGCCGCGCACGCAGGGGTACTAGGTACAAGCACCCAAGAAACCAGCAAAATTCCCGTTACTGTCGTGACTGATGCGGACGGTTTTTCCTATTTCAAAACCGATTTTACTCCTCACCAATCACCAGTAAAACAATTTTTGATCACTATTCCGAAGCTAAAAATTCATCAGGCAGAAGTATTGGTCAACTCCACTAATTTTAATAAAGCAATCGGTCATTTTCCTGGGACCGCGCTCCCTGGAGAGGTTGGTAATGCGTTTCTAACAGGTCATTCAGTGCTACCCCAGTTCTTTAGTGAAAAAAATTACAAATCCATATTTTCCAATCTTCCCAAACTTCGTTTCAATGATGAGTTCGTAGTTGAGTACAACGGTCGTGCGCAAGTCTATGCAATTGAGAAAACACGAATTGTCGAGCCGGAAAACATTTCTGTGCTGAACCCCCCCGACCCTTTTGGTAGGTATGTCACATTAATGACCTGTGTACCCCCAGGGCTCAACACCAAGCGTTTAGTTATTACGGCGCGTCTAAAATCCGACCAATCTATTTGATCTTTGTTTGCAGAAAAAATGCGCTTTAAAAAATATTGTTTCACTGAAAGTTAAATTCACTTCTTTCTCAAAGAAAATTAAAGTAGAATAGCAGAAACTTATGAACTATCTCGGCATAGACTACGGCACAAAAAAAGTAGGCATCGCGTATTCTGAAGGCATAATGCCTCGACCGCTAAAAACAATTGGCTACAAAAATCTCGATAGTTTAGTTGAACAAATTCAGGAAATCTCAATTCAAAAAAACGCACGAACACTAGTGGTCGGGTATCCAGAGGGGATCAATCGAGAATCAGTTGACGGTCTTATCCGCAGATTAAAAGAGAAAGGTTTAATAGTCGAAACCGTTGACGAATCCCTGACGACTTGGCAGGTCTATCAAGACGCAACTCGTGCTAATATTAAAGCTGAGAAAGTCCGCCAGACTGTTGATCAGCAGGCGGCAGCTAATATTCTTCAGATTTACTTAGATGGAAAGAGCTAAACAAAATCTTCGCAAAAACGCCAAAGTCTTCTATCTCGTTGCCACTATACTGGCTTTAATTATCGTTACGCCGTTTGTAATCACCAAATATTTTGATTTTCAATCCCGCCCTGTCTCAAAAGAGGCTAAAAGTCCAGACATCGTTTTTACAATTAAAGAGGGCGATACGGCTACTGCTGTCGCTAATGCGCTCAGAGAAAAAGGCCTGATCAGATCAGATACGGCATTTAGGTTCTTTCTTAAGGGTAATAATTTAGAAAAGAACATTCATGTCGGATATTTCAAGCTGTCACCAAGTATGACTTTTGCCCAAATTGCAGAAACCCTCAAAGGCAGTGGTTCGCAGGATGTCCGTGTACTCATTCCGGAGGGTTTCAGGAATGAAGAAATTGCCCGTAGGCTGTTTAGACAGCTTAATTTACCGGAAAAAGACTTCCTTGCTCTTGCTAAAGAAGGTTATATGTTCCCTGATACTTACGACTTCCGTGTCGATGTCTCGCCGGAAGATGTCGCTGATGTAATGCTTAAAACTTTTAATTCCAAAGTCGCTTCAGTCATTAAATCCTCTAGTACCAATTTGACTGAGAATGAGGTAATGACACTAGCTTCCATTGTCGAAAAAGAGTCTCGCACCGACACAGATAGACCAATCATTGCAGGAATTCTACTCAATCGTCTGGCAATTAACCAAGGATTAGAGGTGGACGCCACACTTCAATATTTACTCGGCGAAGGCGAAGACGGCTGGTGGGCACATAATTCAGTAGATCTGGTTGAGGCTAAAAACATCGATTCTCCATATAATACCTACAAATATGCAGGTCTTCCTCCTGAGCCAATTAACAATCCCGGCCTTAAGTCTGTCGAAGCTGTTCTGAGTCCCACACCAAGCAAATATTACTATTATCTTCATGAGGCAGACGGCACTCCTCACTACGCCTCAACCTACCAAGAGCACCAGAACAACATCGCAAACTTCCTCTAGTGAAATTAACTTTTCACACTCATTTCACACACTTGTTTAATTATTTCGTTTTTGCACTGATTAGCCTCATATTTACCGCCTGTACAGCTAAAGTAGCACAAAATCCTGATTCGACCAATCAGCTCACATTCACTCCAAGCGCCAGCCAAGTCCGCAACGACTTCAATTTCACTCTAATCTCAACCGGCGACATCGGTCTCGTACGTGACATTAATGCCAAAGTTGTTGCTAAAAACGATCCTACTTATCCATTTTCAAACATAGCCGACTACCTCAACCACGCTGATCTTACGATCACCAACCTCGAGGGACCATTGATCGAAAAATGTCCAATAATTCTTACAGGGTTTAAGTTCTGCGGGCAGAGTGTTAACGCCAAAGGGTTAAAATTTTCTGGCATTGACGCAGCTTCACTAGCTAATAATCACAGCACAAATTACGGCCAAACTGGCCTCAAACAGACGATAGACGCCCTTTCTCAAGAGGGAATTACTCCTTTTGGAACAGGGGATACAGTGACATATTTTGATATAAATGGTCGCAAAATCGCCTTGATTGGCTTCGTAGAGTTAGGAAACAAATGGGCAGGGCTTAATAACGCGACAGAAGAAAACGTAGCTGAACTGGTCAAGCGTGCCAAAACTACAGCCGATGTGGTAGTCGTTAGTTTCCATTGGGGGCCAGAATATGTCCGCAAACCATCTGACAATATGGTCAAACTGGCCCATTTAGCTATAGATAACGGCGCAGACTTGATTCTTGGCAATCATTCTCACTGGATTATGGATACACAAGAGTACAAGAATGTTTTTATTAGCTACGGACAAGGCAATACAATTTTTGATCAGGATTGGTCGCAAGAAACCAAAGAGGGAATTCTATACAAATTTGACTTCCGTGACGACAAATTCAGCCTGATGGAGCGCAAATTCACAATAATCGAAGACAATTCCCGTCCCCGTATGGCTACAGAGGAAGAATCGCAAAAAATCCTCTCCAAACTCACAAAATAGTTACTCGCTCATATTTATTCATAACTTCGGCCAGCTCGTTACTTTATAAATACTCACTACGTCCTGCGTTTCAGGAAATCTGAAACTAAGCCTCTTTTCTGTCTTTGCGAGGAGTGAAACGACGAAGCAATCTCCTTTGTCTTTCCTAACTTCTCCTATATTGACTTCGAACGGCTTTTATCGAGCGACGGCGAGATAAGCTAGCCCGACGACAGCAGTCCAAAGGGCGAAAGTGAGAAGTTAATTTAAAAACTCTGTTTCTACGAAGTAGAAAACCCTTCTGATAAAACTATCCCCTAGTATTTGATTTTCCATCAAAATGTGATAAAATCTATCCCATAGTTGTGACAAAGTTGCAACTTCAGCACATTTACCTCGGAGGAATATCTTGACCCAACCGCCCAGGCTTCGCGGAACGCTCATCGCGGACCGCAATCTCGCCGCCGAAATCGAAATCGGCCCTGTCGAAGTCGACACCAACTGGCTTCGTGAGCACATTAACGAGCTCGCCGACTCGCTAGTCTACTCGATTCCGCAGGTCTTCGCCGATCTCATCATCTGGCCGGACCCAGAGAAATTTCCTCGTCCGATCAATGTTGGGCAGATCGACAAGGTCGAGCTGAACGGCCATCACGGCAAGTTCATTGTCCGTACGCATCGGCTTCCGCCACAAGGCAACGGGCACCTTTTTGTCCGCTTGGCTCCTGGTCTGACCGTTCCATCAATGCGCTGATATTCTCAGCATCAACCCAAGGCGTCCCTTCAAACGGACGCCTTTTTTATATCAAAATATAAATGTAAGATAAATTATCCGGAAACAAGGGAGAGAACATGCTCAGAAATGAAATGTTCCGCTATATCGTTCTCCCGATGATTGTCTGTGCAATTGCGGGAGTAATACTCAGCCTGACCGTCTTTGGCCCCAAAGAAGATCAGTCACCAAACTGTTCCGAACAAGTGTCAACTGGCACCCCATGCTAGTTCACCAACATTTAGCGCCCTTTAAACAGGGCGCTCATCTTGCCAAAATTCATGTCTTATAGTAAAATATCTCGCTCATTAAAATTCCAACAGGGGTGGTAAAATACAACCATGACAATCGCACAAGGCACTGATATTCATCATCAAGCAGTCGCCGCGATGGAGACCGAGGACTTTTCCAAAGCACTCGAGCTTTCCGTTCAAGCGCTCATTTTGTATCAGGCCGAAGGTAACGACGCCAAGTTCGCAGAAGTCGTCTCCCTTCAGTATCTGCTCTACAATCATCTGCATCGAAAAACCGCCGACCGCAAATTCAAGATCCTCGCCGGACACGCCGCTGAGGCATCACTCGATCTGGCGGTTGCCAGCCGTGACAAGACCGCTTTGGCCATTCCCGCATACAACCTTTTCAAACACCTCGAAAGTGTCGGCAATTGGGGTGAGGCTCGCACCAGACTTTTGTTCGCGATTCAGCACCAGACCAACTTTCCGCATCCGAGCCAATCCTCGCCGGCGATCCTTGCCGACATGAAGGTCCGCCTATCTTTGCTTCCGCAAATCGACGGATCATACGATCCTGCCACCCCCAAAAACTTCGAGACGGCTATTCGTGTTCTCGAAGAAGCCGAACACCCCGACTCCCACGCCAAAAACGTTTGGGTAGCCGGTAACTACATTCACGCTGCAGATATCGGCCCTGATGACGATAAGGCCCGTGAGTATCTCGCCAAAGCCAAAACCATTATCGACTCCGACCCGTCTCTGACGATCATTTCCAAACGCTGGGAAGAGGTTAACGCCTCCTTTTCCAGCTAAGAATCGGCATTCACCACACCAACCTTAGGAGACAAATACAATGTCAGGTTTTTCCGACGTCGAACTCGGCGATATCCACAACGTGATGACTGTTCGCAGCTATCAAGCTGTTCTACCCGCTGCCAAGCCACTGATCAGCAGCGAAGTCGGACTCAGCCCTCAAAAGGTCTACGAACTCACTTTCGAGGCTGCTGTCAAAGATGGTCTCGAGATAAGCCATCTCTACGATGGTGTTCGTGTCTACGACACTGGGTCATCCATCGCCTTTATGGCTGCACTTGCTGGCTATTCGGCCGTTGGCAGGCAAACGATTCCAATGTTTCGAGCCGCAGACGGTACCCACTCCCATATCAGCCAGTCACTATTTGCAGAACTGGGCTTCTCGGTCAGGTCAAACCTGATTCAGCTCCAGCTTGCAGTCAAAGAGTTTGACCCGGCAATCCAAGAGCTTCTCAAAAAGAATCTCCGTCGGGCTTCATAAACCCTTCGCCTCTCAGCCCTCCCTTAAAAAGGAGGGCTTTTTTTGATCTCCTTTTCTTCCATCCATCGATTTTACTGTGAACGCCTTTTGAATTCTTGTCTTCATATTCTCTCTAATTCATCCTAAGCGAAGCCCTAATTTTTCATAGCGGGCACGGATTTTTGAACTAGTTCAAAAAGAGCTGAAAAATTACAGACTGACAAGCTTCGCAGGGGCTTGGAGGGTGCGAGTCTGGATGAATTAAAAAACCTGTTTCTGCATTAGCAGAAAAACCCTCCGTCAGAGAGGTGTTTAAAAAAATATTGCTTCTTCGAAGAAGAAAACCGAAGTAATTTAATAAATTTAGGAAAAATTAGACAGAAGTGGGCACGACGTACACAAAATCCTCATGCTCTTCGTTCGTGTGGATTTCTGTCGTTATTCCACCGGCTGAGGAAATGTATGCGGTCGTACAAGTCGGGCTTACAGTTTTGACACTGGTAGAAATTTTCTTATTTACCGCCGACAAGGCCTTAGCAAAAGCATCAGGATCTTTGATGGCTTTTTTAGCCGCAGACTTTAGGGCATTAATATCTTTTTTGGCAAGGCCAATCCTTCCGCTTCCGCCAGGGAAAAACCCGTCTTTATCAGCTTTAGTTTTTTTGGTTACAAATTTATTTTTCAGCTTTTCACGCCCAGGCTCGCCGACAAAATTGGTTATCTCGTAGTACCAAGCTTGTCCGTCAATAAATGCACCTACGCAGACAACGAGCTCGAAGGTTCCGCCGATATCCAGTGTTGCCCTGTCAGAAATCATTTTTAATGTCTCCTCTACAGACCCGATTCCAGGTCTGAGGACATCTTTGAGCCAGACATTCAATCGTGTCTTGTCTTTAAGCTCAGCTAAACCTGTCCAGGATAATAAAGCTTTCCCGTCCGTACAGTTCAGATGTATATGCTTAATAGATTTGTCGTCAAACAAATCGCCGTTTATTTTAGTTATTCTGTGGTCGGAGGATTGCCAGATGTGATCCTTCTCAATAACAGTAATGATTAATGTCATAATTTTCGCTTGAGCATTATACACCATCAAACTAGCCT
>CAYGIG010000013.1:0-18290 GCA_964349875.1 uncultured Gammaproteobacteria bacterium
GGCCCGAAAATACGTCAAAAAATATATGTTTAGACCTGAAGACCTAAATCCAGCTGAAGCAATTGCCGCCGCAGAAAGAATCTTAAAAGACGACAGGGCTTTTAATGGCAATACTGTAGTTAGTGCTGCTGAGGAAGTAATTGATGACTTTAGTAAAGACTCTTCGGCCATCAATGTTGATCTTAATGCCGAAATGATCGAATTTTTGTCCTCGGTCTGTGCTGAAGAAAATTTACTAGAAAACCAATCACCGGAAGGTGAAAATGTATTAGAAAATGTCGGAACGCTCGCAGCTGAGGAAAGCGCCAGTGCAACCCTGTTATCAAAATTCGAAACAATTACTCGGCTATATGAAAGATTTCCCGGTACAACACGCCTAACCTTAAGGGAGATTCGTTTGATAAATGAACAATTGCTAAAAGTCATCTCTGATCTTCGCGAAATTGGTGATAAAGCGCGTCTCAAAAGATATCGTGGTCTATATAGATCATTAAATGGAGCGATTTTACAAGCCGCAGAACAAAATACTGTAATAAAAAATGACCTCATAGAAGGAATTATCGATCTGGAAAAATCTAGACAATAATGGCTGGGTTTGTGCTCAAATCTGACTATAAACCTGCCGGAGATCAGCCTCAGGCTATCAGCGAACTGACTAAACAGGTCGAAGCTGGAGCAAAACATCAAACGCTTTTAGGTGTTACCGGATCAGGCAAGACTTATACGATGGCAAACGTAATTGCCAACACCCAAAGACCAACTTTGGTTATTTCACATAACAAGACTTTAGCTGCCCAACTTTATCAGGAGTTCAAGGATTTTTTTCCTGACAACGCTGTCAGCTATTTTGTAAGTTATTATGACTATTACCGACCGGAAGCCTATCTTCCCCAGACTGACACATATATAGAAAAAGAAACAGACGTTAATCAAGAAATCGATAAGTTGCGTTTAGCCGCAACAACTAACCTAATGACCAGAAAGGACGTGATAGTGGTCTCTTCAGTTTCTTGCATCTACAATCTTGGCTCTCCGGTCGAATATCAAAGATTCATCGCTGAGATGAATGTCGGCCAGAAAATTTCCCGTCCTGAACTTCTAAAGTCTTTTGAGCGTATTCAATATGAGCGTAATGAGATTGATTTTCGCAGGGGTACTTACCGAGTCAGAGGTGAAATAATCGAGATCTTTCCGGCTTATGAAGACAAGCCTCTAAGGCTCTATTTTAGCGGTGATACTCTAACCAAAATTTCTGTTACAGATCCACTAAACGCCACGACTTTACATCAATTAGACCGAGCGATACTCTATCCAGCCAAACACTATCAGGCATCAAAAGACACGTTTGAATCAGCTAAAAGTCAGATTCTTACCGATCTTAATCTCAGAGTCAAAGAGCTAAAGAGACTCGGTAAAGATCTGGAAGCTCATCGTATCAGCCAAAAAACCAATTATGATTTGGAAATGATCAAAGAACTTGGCTACTGTAACGGAATCGAGAACTATTCTCGTTATTTTGACGGCCGCAACCCAGGCGACCCACCATATTCATTGATGGATTATTTTGCCGACGATTATCTGATAATGGTTGACGAATCCCACATTACTTTGCCTCAGATACGGGGGATGTACAACGGCGATCAGGCCCGAAAACAAACTCTTATTGATTTTGGTTTTCGTCTTCCTTCTGCACTCGATAATCGGCCCTTAAAATTCGACGAATTTAGCCGTAAAATCAATCAAGCCGTCTATGTTTCTGCTACTCCCAATGAATACGAAATTTCCTTGTCGGGCGGCAAAGTTGTTGAACAGATCATTCGCCCAACCGGACTGGTTGACCCGGAAATAGACATTCGTCCAACTGAAGGCCAAATCGATGATCTTATTTTTGAAGTTAGATCAAGAGTTACAAAAGGTCAAAGAGTCCTAATAACTACTCTGACAAAAAGAATGGCCGAAGATCTATCAAAATATCTCGAAGAACAGAGTATTAATGTTAATTACCTTCATTCCGACATTACAACTTTAGACAGAACAGATATTTTAGACGATCTTCGTTTGGGTAAATATGACTGTATTGTCGGCATTAATCTTTTAAGGGAAGGACTTGATCTTCCTGAGGTTTCACTTGTGGCAATTTTAGATGCCGACAAAGAAGGATTTTTACGCTCCAAAACTGCCCTTATTCAGACAATGGGGCGGGCGGCCAGACATCTTGAGGCGAGAGTAATTATGTACGCAGACAAAACTACCGACTCGATGCAGGGTGCGATAGATGAGGTTACCAGGCGTCGCAATATCCAACTTGAATACAACAAAGACCACAATATTACACCGATCGGGATAACCAAAAAGGTCCGCGACAAACTCTCAAATCGAATAGGGGAAGAGCCGGAATCCCCAAAACTCGACGAAGTAATAGAAAGTGCGATTAAAAAAGCCAAATCGGGTGTAATTTTACCCGACGAAAAAACAAAAATTATTAAATTCCTAATGCATCAAATGCATGAAGCTGCAAGCGATCTGGACTTTGAAAAAGCAATAGAAATTCGCAATCAAATCGACATTATCAAACTGTAAACTCATGAAAAAGGGTAGACACATTGCTATGTCTACCCGAGCGTCACACATTTCGTCAGCTAGTCGTAATAACCTGCCGACGAACAGTTCAGCGTGCCCCTTCCGCGGCCAATGAAGAGCTCCATGTCGCGACCATCCTCATTATGCACTCTGAGGTACGATCCGACAGGCATCTGCGGGTCACACTCATCCTCCGGAGAGTTTATGTGAGACATCCCTCTTCTTCCATCGACATTATTAAGTCGACCTAGGCCAGGTTTGGACGGTCTTTTTGCCACTTTTCTTACGCCTCGCTAACAGTGCAATGGGGTTTGTACATTTATGCAAGTTGCAGGCGCGTGGCTGCCTGACTCGAAATTCGTACTTTGCACTAAAAATATTGTACTCCTGTTTTCTTAAAAAACAACTATAGGTTGCAAAAATTAAATTTTAGACTACAATTTAAGTCAATCTTTGTTGAACCTAGTCGATGTTTAACAGAGAAACTCCTTACCATGGCACCTGAAAAATTAAAAAAGGAAAATGGAACTTGAAGAATCCGTCCGCACTCATTCCAGAATTCGAACTGAACAAAGACAGCGGCCTAGTCGTTCTCCCAGATGGGAATACATTCAGTGTAACGTCGACGGAAATGGGTTTTCTCGAAACATACCCACTACGAACGAAAACGTTCATTAGTCCTTCTCAGCTTTTGGACATAATCACACCAGACGGTCCATGGCAGGACGAAGATGCCATAAAAGTCATTGACATTTTTGTCAAGCGGCTCAATCGAAAAGCAGGTTGTGAGTATTTTACTTCCGGTTATCACAATGAGGACTACCTTGATTCAAAGACAATGATTGGTAATCTTGTGATCGACTACGATCAAAAAGTGGTCAGCTGCGAAGGTGTTTCTATACACCTGACGCCGACCGAGTTTTCAATCATTCAAAGTCTGGCGAAGGTTTCGCCAAATCCGATCAGCATCAAAGAAAAGTGGCAATCGAGTAACAAAGGAAGGACCCTTCCATCTTCCGAGATTAAGGTTTATGTCCGTCGAATCCGAAGTAAACTGGATAGAACCAGCAGTACTGCTACTATAATCACCCACTCCCGTTTCGGATACAAATTGGCTGTTATGGGCAAAACAGGCGAGAGTAGCGGTCTGTGAATTTGTCCATTGCGCTATGTTTGAGTTTAAAACACTCTGATGTAGCGCATTTTTTTTAAAACCGATAACTAAGTGACTGTTTTTGATATACAAAAAATACCAGCCTTTTTTCTCTAGGGTCAATTTGAAAAAATAACCTGACATTACCTCGTTTTATTTTTAAGTAATCACGGCCCTCAATATTTTCTCTAATCATCAACTGTAATTTGTTCTGTGGTAAAGTAGCTGCCCATTCCAGCGCGTGGACTACGCTTGATAATTTAATAGAGCAACTAATCCTATGTTTAAGTAACAGCGCCTGAAGTCTATCCTCTAGTGCTTCAAGACTGTCTCCTTCTAATAGTTCCATTTTGGAATCACCGTTTTTATTTACGTCAAAACAAACACTCCAATCGAGCAGGCTGCCCATCTTGACTTCGTTAATAGCAGTTTCGATCTCTCTAGCTTCATCAACTCCAGTTGCAGTAATATCCTCAGTTATAGGCTCTGACTTCGGTTCAATATCAAAAGGACCAGCCTTATGTAATCGAAAATAAAGCGCTGAGTAAGCTTCTCTCCAATGAGTCCTTAGCCAATTGACAACAAATTTTTTATAATCTTCTTTAATCCTAGTTAGCTCTTTGTCTGTTCCGTTTGACCACAGCCGATTGACCATCTCGTCAGATAATCGGGAAATTAGTTCGTTATTTAAAGCAAACGGATTATCCAAAAATGAGTCTCTCATTTGGTTAATACCGTCCTCGTCAACGGCTTGCAGCATTGGCAAAATATCAAAGTTTAGTCTTTGCGCTGTTTTCTTATCCACCTGTCTTAAAGTTTGCACTTGAGCATTTGATTTAGCAGTACTTAAAAGTGCGGCTAGTTTTAGTCTTTTGTCCTCGTTAGTACCGTCAAAAAACTTAATCTCATCAAATTTTTTTCTTAAATAGAGCCGGACCATTTCCACTGAAATATCAGCAGTCTGGGCAAACCGTCTAATAAACCAATCCTCTTTGGCTTGATCTTTGAGCGCTTTATGATTGATTTGGGCAGGAGTCATTGATTCGATTTTTTCCGGATCAACATCGTAGTAAGTCATCTCATCTGTGTCAGCCAAAAAAAGTACTAATTGTGCCAAGCTTAAGTTATCAGAAGGAAATAATTGTCTAAAAACTGATGTGTTTCTACCGATCGCTTTTTTACCTTTTGATATTGCTATCTCAGTAGAGTGGACAACTTTAGAATCAACATATCGGAATTGATCAACTAGTTTTTGCTTTGATCTTTCATCCTCAATCAAACCGTTTTCAACCATTTCTTTTTCGGGGTATTCACCCTCGGCCCGGTCAATCATCCAGTCAGGCAGAGTTCGGTCGGAGGTGATTCGATAAGGTCCACCAATACTGCCGATTACTTCTGTAGATATTCCCGAGAGAATACTTTTTTGGATCTCACCTTGACGGCTAAATCCGTTATAAATAAAATTCTGCCAGTCATTCAGACTCTGTTTGTACCAGGAGGGAATTTTTTTTCCTAAACGCAAATATGCCGCCTTTATATCTCGATTATCGAACAGTTGTGACTTTAGTTTTTTTTTGTTGAGTCCTTTTGTTACTTTTGACGCGTCATTATTAAATTCTAATTGTTTTTCGAACACTTCCTGCGTCTGTTCTTGCGTCCATCCGGATTGTGCTGCTACCTCCAAGACAACAAGATACAAAATACTTGCGTTTTGTCCCATCGTTATTAGATCAGACTGTTCACGAAGATCGTCCAAAACAGTATGTAATTTATCGTTCCGTTCACTTGTTTCCTTATTAAGCCGGTCAAGTGATAGATATGAAGTTATCAGCTGCGGCCGGAATTCCATCAGCCTAGCGTCGTACTCTTTAAGCCGCTCCCTCTCCTCATCAGATATGCCAAAAACGTCACCAAACTCTCTTTCAAAGTTTTCAGATACTGTTATTGCATCGACGGTTTCCGCTTTATTAGTCATTTTGGAATTATTATAGGTTAGGACTATAAACAAATCAAGCTCTACAGCCTTGAAATAATTCAAAAGTTGTATTAAAATATCTCTTCATGGCAGACACCAAATATAACCCGAAAAAAACTGCTCATACACAGGATTTTATCTCGGTTTATGGCGCCCGTGAACATAATCTCAAAAATCTCACCGTAAAAATTCCCAGAAATCAGCTTGTGGTTTTTACAGGCCTTTCCGGTTCAGGTAAATCTTCGCTGGCTTTTGACACAATTTATGCAGAAGGTCAAAGGCGCTATGTCGAGTCGCTTTCTAGCTATGCAAGACAGTTTTTAGGCATCATGGACAAGCCTGATGTAGACCAAATCGACGGTCTGTCGCCGGCTATTTCTATTGATCAAAAATCAACCTCCCGTAATCCTCGGAGCACGGTTGGGACTATTACAGAGGTTTATGATTATCTTAGGCTTTTATTTGCTCGAGTCGGCCATCCTCACTGCCCAGTCTGCGGCAGAGAAGTCAAACATCAATCCGCGGCCCAAATCACCGCCGAGATCCAAAAACTAGGCGATACAAAGTCAAAAGTTCCAACAAGAGTACTGATACTTGCACCAATTGTAAGAGATAGAAAGGGAGAGTTTTCACAGCTTTTCACGGATCTGCGTAAACGCGGTATAACCAGAGTCAGAGTAGACGGAAAAGTGCAGGATATTGAAGACGATTTTACGCTTATCAAAACCAACAAACATTCGATCGACGCTATCGTCGACAGGCTAGTGCTGCCTGTAGCAGACAAACAGCGGCTTTCTGAGTCAGTTGAAACGGGGCTTAAACTTGCCGAAGGAAATCTAATCGTTGCCAAAATTCTCGATACCGCCTTCGAAATACCTGATTTCCCCTTAGAACTCGAGGACCATTTGTTTAGTGAAAAATTTGCCTGTGCATTTGACAACATATCTCTATCAGAAATTGAACCGCGAACGTTTTCTTTTAATTCTCCCCACGGCGCTTGTCCGACTTGTACAGGTATCGGTACCAAACTCGAAGTCGAGCCTGAGCTGGTATTTAATCCCAATCTCACAATTGCCGAAGGAGGAATTTTACCTTGGTCTCGGCTGTCAACACACGAAACATGGTTCTCCAGACTTTTAGAGGAAGCCGCTAAACAAATTCACTTTTCAGTTAACATTCCGATCAAGGATCTTTCAGATAAAGACCGAAGATTTTTACTTTATGGATCTGAAATGATTTTTAATGTTCAAGGTGAGAATAGATTAGGCAAAAGTGCAAGGTGGCAGACTACTTTTGAAGGTGTCATCCCCAATCTTGAACGACGCTATAAAGAAACAGAATCGGGCTACATCAGAGGTGAGATTGAAAAATTTATGCGGATCCTGACTTGTCCGACCTGCGAAGGAACCAGACTTAAACCAGAATCTCTGTCAGTCACTATCGAGGGCTTAAATATTCACCAAGTATCCCAAAAGTCGATAAGAGATGCATTGGACTGGTTGAGGTCTTTGGAAAAAGCATTTTTAGGCAACCCGAGAGACGTTCAAGTATCACAGCCAATACTAAAAGAGATTATTTCCCGACTGCAGTTTTTGATCGATGTTGGACTAGATTATCTTTCTCTCTCACGAACCGCATCCACGCTGGCAGGAGGAGAAGGTCAAAGAATTAGGCTAGCATCACAGATCGGCTCCGGGCTGTCTGGAGTTCTTTATGTATTAGACGAACCATCGATCGGATTACACCAAAGAGACAATGTCAGGCTCATTGGTACACTCAAAAAACTTCGCGACTTAGGCAACTCTGTTCTCGTTGTTGAGCACGACAGGGATATGATGCTTGAGTCTGACTATATTTTTGACTTCGGTCCGGGTGCCGGAGAGCACGGCGGAAAAATTGTTTCCGAAGGCACACCCGAAGCTGTAATTAAGGACCCAAAATCATTAACGGGCAAATATTTATCTAACAAAAAAACTATAAATACCAAACCATCTTCCAAAATTAATCCGCATGAGGGCAAGGAGTTATCAATAATCGGAGCCGCTGAACATAATCTTAAAAAAATTGATGTTTCCATACCGCTTGGAAAATTCGTCTGCTTTACTGGTGTTTCGGGTTCAGGCAAATCCACACTAGTTCACGACATTCTGTACAAAAGTCTTGCTCAGCAGCTTTATCATGCCAAAGAGCGACCTGGTGCACACACAACTATTATGGGCACAGAAAATTTGGATAAGGTGATTTTGATCGACCAGTCGGCCATTGGACGTACGCCTCGTTCCAACCCTGCAACCTATACGGGCATTTTTACTCCTACCAGAGAGCTGTTTGCTCAAACCACCGAGGCCAAAATTCGCGGTTATAAAGCCGGAAGGTTTTCTTTTAATGTTAAAGGAGGACGCTGTGAAGCTTGTGAGGGCGAAGGTCAAGTTAAAATCGAAATGCAGTTTTTGCCGGATGTTTATGTCGATTGCGAAGTCTGTGAGGGTAAACGCTACAATGAAGAGGCATTAGAGGTACATTTCAAAGACAAAAATATTTTTGAAGTCTTGGATATGACTGTCGAAGAGGCATCTGAATTTTTCAGTAACATTCCTGCGATCAAGAACAAACTTATAACCGTCGTGGATGTCGGATTAGGTTATATCAAGCTTGGACAGCCCGCTCCGACGCTCTCCGGCGGTGAGGCTCAAAGGGTAAAATTAGCCTCAGAACTTTCAAAACGATCCACAGGCAAAACGTTATATATTCTCGACGAACCGACCACCGGTCTACATTTTGCTGATATAGAAAAACTGCTAAGTATCTTAATGCGTCTGGTTGAACAGGGTAATACTGTGGTTGTAATTGAACACAATCTCGATGTTATCAAAAACGCGGACTGGATTATTGACCTTGGGCCGGAAGGTGGCGAGGGTGGAGGAACAGTTGTAGCTGAAGGCACTCCAAAAGACATAGCAAAAAATTCTCAATCATTTACGGCTAAATTTTTGTCCGAACTTGTCTAGCATTACCTTTTCGGACAAATTTTAGCTATTATTAGAAGAAATACCCTACCTTGAAACGTTTTTATCAATTAACAATTCTTTTTATTGCCCTTATTGGTTATAGTTTTTATTTTGTGCCTGATACGCATGCCGAGGGCGAGTTTTCGGCAGACTACGATGTCGTCTATGACATCGATACCAACGGCAAGACCAAAGTCAGTCAAAACGTTACCCTCGAGAACAACACCAGCAGATTCTATGCAACAAAATTTAATTTATCTTTAGGCCAGACCAAACCGGAAAATATCTCAGGCTCCGACCAGTCAGGCAAGCTTGACGTTCAGCAGGAATTTGTTAATAACAAAACTCAACTTTCTGTTAGCTTTAATCAAAGAGTTGTCGGTCTGGGGAAAAAACTTAATTGGAAGCTAAATTATGACGCAAATGAGCTGACCGTCAAAAATGGAATTATTTGGGAAATTTCAATTCCTAAATTAGCCAAAACAGAGGAAGTACGCACATATAACGTACACATGGCTGTTCCGGATTTATTTGGATCTCCTGCCTTTATCAATCCGGAGCCGATAAAGACCGAAAAAATAATAATCAATGGGGTTGCCAAGACTGTGTACTCGTTTGATGTCACCCAAATTTCCGAAAAGGGTGTTTCTAGCTCTTTCGGCGAAAAACAAATATATAAACTAAACCTTACATATCACCTAAAAAATGACAATTTAAGAAATGTGTATTCTGAAATTGCACTGCCTCCCGATAATGCCTACCAGCGCATCTACACGACCAAGATCGAGCCAAAACCCGAAGATGTAACAGTCGACGATGACGGCAATTATATTGCCAGATTTAAGTTAATGCCCGCAAAAGAAATTATTGTTAATTATCAGGGGTTTGCTGAAGTTACGCATGTACCAAAGGACTTTCCGATTAACAAGCTAACAGATACTCAGAGAGAAAAATATACACAAAGCGACAAATATTGGGATGTTACTGACCCAATATTAAGAGAAAAAGCTACGACACTAAAAACCGCTAAAGATATTTATGATTTTGTCACCACATATCTGACCTATAATGAAAAACGTCTGGACGAGGCCACAATCATTAGACAAGGAGCAAGAACGGCTTTCGATAACCCAAGCAATAGTGTTTGTATGGAGTTTACAGACTTATTTATTACTTTTGCGCGTATGGCAGGCATTCCAGCCAGAGAGGTAAATGGATACGCAAACACCCAAAACTCCAGACTTCGCCCGCTCTCATTGGCTTCAAGCACCACAGATATTCTTCATGCCTGGCCGGAATTTTATGACGAAGAAAAAGGCTGGATTCAAATCGATCCTACTTGGGGTTCAACAACGGGAGGGTTGGATTTCTACACTAAACTGGACTTTAATCACGTGACCTTTGTTCAAAAGGGTTATTCCTCGGAATATCCGCTACCCGCTGGAAGCTATAAAACAGCTCTTGATCAAAAAGATGTAAAGGTCGAATTCGCAAGCGAGGTTCCTCAGCAGGAATATAAGATCAACCTAAAACTTGATCTTCCGAATAACTTTGTTTCCGGAACTAGTGGCCAGGGTTCAATTATTTTATCCAACTTAGGGCAAAAATCTGTAATTGGTCAAGCAGTTACCATTGAGACCGATGCTCCGATTGTAGGATCAAAAACTATTGAAGTTTTTTCACTTCCTGCTTTTTCGACCCGCACCTACAATTTTTCACTAACCAACTCTAACTTTTTTACATCAAAAAAATATCCCATCAAAATTATCTATCAAAATGAGACCGTTCAAGGTCAAATTACAATTAAACCGATATTTATGTCTCCAATCGCTCTTTATCTGATAATATTACTCGCTGGAGTAATACTTATGATTGTAAGTATTCGCAGAATCAAACATCATAATACAGCTAAACAAGTCCTGCCATAAAACACAATGATCGGCGGAAAGATTATAGACCGCAGCAAATTTTTGACCCTTCCTCAAACCCCAGGCGTCTATATTTATCGTAATTTAGATGGGGGAGTCATCTATGTAGGAAAATCCGTCAATTTACGCTCTCGCGTCAGCAGTTATTTCCGCCCGCCGGAAAAATTATTACCCAAAACCGAAAAACTAGTTACTGAGATACACAAGATCGAATATATTGAAGTCGAGACCGAAGTCGAATCGCTATTGCTTGAGGCAAATCTGATCAGAAAATATTTGCCAAAATTCAACATCGTGGTTAAAGATGATAAAAGTCCGATATATATTAAGATCGATCTTTCCTCGAAAGTTCCTAAAGTTTTGGCACTGAGAAAGCCAAAGGAAAAAATTGCCAAAGGTGACTATATTTTTGGCCCGTATCCCTCAAGCAAAACAGTCGCAAGTTTTCTAAAAAACATCAGACGAGTATTGCCGTTTTGTACGCATAATGCAGACAAAAAGCCATGTCTATATGTCCATCTTGGCCTTTGTCCTGACCCATATCGCAACGAAGAAAACAGACTAATATATCGAAAAAATCTAAAAATTTTAGTCAAGTTTCTCTCAGGCAAATATAAAAAACTAATTTCTGATTTGAATAAAGAAATGATAGCTGCCGGTAAAAAGGAAGAGTTTGAAAAAGCATTAATAATCAAAAATCAGATCGAGGGACTGATCTATGTGACTCAAAAAGTGAGATATCCTGATGAATATCTGCGAACACCCAATCTTTTATCCGATTTGAATCTACAAAAAATAAGGACATTAAAGTCCGTCCTTGGACTGACCAAAACCCCCGCACGAATCGAATGCTACGACATTAGTAATTTCCAAGGCACAAACGCCACCGGTTCTATGGTGGTCATGACCAACGGCACTCCAGACAAGAGTCAATATAGAAAGTTCAAAATTAAAACAAAAAACACTCCGGATGATTTTGCAATGCATCGGGAAATGCTATCGAGAAGACTCAAAAATATATGGCCATTACCGGACCTGTTTGTTATCGACGGAGGAAAAGGTCAAGTCTCAACAGCCTATTCCGTACTACAGGAAAATAAGATATACATTCCAATCATCGGCCTGGCAAAGCGTCTTGAAGAGATATTTCTTCCGAATAATCCGACATCTATTATGCTGGATAGAAATTCTCCGGCACTCTTACTGCTTCAGCAAATTAGAGACGAATCTCATCGTTTTGCAATTAATTATCACAGGAATCTCCGTAAAAAAAAGCAATTTGAACGAATAAGAAATATTGTGTCATAGTAGGTTTAGTAGATGAAAAAAATTATTCGCAGTCTCATTTCTGTTGCAGTCTCTTTCTGGGTAACAATTACCATCGTCAACTCGATCTCACTAGTTGATGCAGAGCGGAGTTTTATCATTATCTCTATCGGATTATTCGTCCTTCATTATTTTATTCGCCCGATTGCCAAAACCATTCTTCTTCCCGTTAATTTTATTTTTTTCGGCCTGCTTAGCTTCATCCTAACCTCGGTATTCTTTTATTTTTTAGCAATGCTCTACCCGTTATTTAAAGTTGTACCGTTTTATTCGCCCGCGACCAATATCAGCGGGTATATTATCCCTGAGATCAATCTTGGCTTCATGCTTACCATTCTTGCTGCGGCTTTGGTATACTCTTTCACCGCAAGCCTGATTCGTTGGGTCTTGCATTGAAAATATGAAACTGATATCAAAATTTCTTAGCGATTTTTTTGAAATTTCGCCCAAAAAAAAGAAGGTCGTAGCAATTGGTGGCGGTGTTGGTACAGCACAACTTCTGCGTGGTCTCAAAAACAATCTCAATCTTGATTTAACGGCAATTGTGTCCATGGCTGATGATGGTGGCTCTGCCGGCCGTGTAAGACGCGCATTTGACATTCAGCCTCCAGGCGATCTGATTACCTGTTTGGCAGCTCTTTCAGCTGACGAATCAGCAGTAAAGGACATGTTGCTGTACAGATTTAAAGGTGACAGATATGGTCACGATACCTCAATTGAAGGACAAAAACTCGGCAATCTAGTTATCGTCGCCTTACGAGACATAACCGGAGATTTTAATTTAGCTTTTGAGAAACTTTCAGAAATTCTTTCTCCAAGAGGTATTGTCCTGCCGGCTACCAAAAATATGGTTTCTATCTGGGCAAAAACCTCTGAGGGTAAAAAAATCACAGGTGAAGAAAACATTGACCTTGGTCACTACAATGGCAAAAGAGAACTGGAATCAGTGCACTTGATCCCAAAAAATGCTCCCGCTCTGGACAAAACGATCGAAGCAATTAAAACAGCTGATGTAATAATTGCCGGTCCGGGGGACCTTTACACTTCCATACTTCCTGTTCTGATCATTCCTGATATTTCAAAGGCAATTAAAAATTCAAAGGCTAAAAAAATATTTATCATAAATGTCACGAACAAACCATTTGAAACCCCTAATTATTGTGCTGAAGACTACCAAAAGGCAGTCATTAGACATCTGGGCTTTGATCCATTCAGTATCTATCTGATCAATAACAATCTTGATTCTCCGATTCCCGATAATCTCAAATATCATTATGTTGCCGCAAAGACCAAACCGAAAAAGTTTATTTTCAGAGATCTAGTCAAAACTGACTATTCAATTCATCACGATCCGGACAAGCTAGCAGAAGTTGTTCAGCAATTAATTTAAATTCTTAAACACCCCCTTCTTTGGTATAATCACCTAAAACCTATGGCATTAACACAAATTCTTAACATCTTATTAATTATTGATTCGATTCTGCTGATTATCTCAGTGCTGCTCCAAAGCAAAGGAGTAGGGCTTTCTTCCACCTTTGGCGGCGGCGGCGATTTTTATAGATCAAGAAGGGGAGTCGAGAAAATTTTATACTACGCAACTATAGTCTTCGCAGTCATACTTTTCGGCATTTCGGTTGCACTGTTAATTCTTAATTAGTTCAAAGGCAATCATCAACTTCAAGAAAAACTTGTGAAAGTTAACACAAAATCAATTTCGCGACGAATTCGTTTTTGGTTCTGGATTACTAGAGCATATTTAGTTAAACGCGCGGCCTTTATTGCGTTGTTTATAATCTTAATTTCCACTGTATTAGCGCTTCTATTCAAAGGATTACCATTAATCATTGGCAAGGATATATATGCACACGCTGTCGTTGGAAGCTACAAGATTACAGAAGTTCCGCCTGAAATATTATCTTTAGCTACTAGGGGGCTGACCAAAATTGATAAAAATGGACAGGTCTTGCCAGATATTGCGATATTTTGGAAGGTTAGCGACGACAAAAAAACATTTACTTTTCAGATCGACAAAAATGTATTATGGCAAGATGGTCAAAAAGTAAAAATCGAAGACTTTGTCGATCTTTTTCCAAAAGTTCATAGCAAAGTTATTAGTGATGACACAATTGAATATCAGCTCGACGATCCTTTAGCCTCATTTCCAACGGTTGCAGCATCTCCGATCTTTCGAAAGGGTACATATGCAGGAACCGGACCATACAAGCTTACTGAAATAAAAGAGGTTAAAGAAATAGTCAAAGAGCTTCATTTTACAAAGGTCGACAATCGCTTCAAAAGAATAGTCATCGAATTTTTTCCTAATCGGGAGTCAGCCTATTTGGCTTACAAGCAAGGTAAGGTAAAATCAACCGAAACATTTAATCCAAATCCTTTCGAGAACTGGCCGAATGTCAGCAATATCTCCTTCGTCAGACCCACAAGACTAGTTGCAGCTTTCTTCAACACAGACGACAAACTTACAGGGGACAAAAAAGTTCGTCAGGCATTAACGTATTTAATAAACAAAGATTTTATTCGAAACGGAGAACTTGCCACAGGACCAATCTCTTCCACCTCTTGGGCATACTCTGGCAATGTTAAAAAATACGAACACGACTCGAAAAAAGCCGAGGAACTGCTCAAAGACTTAGATAAATCAATTGAGAAAAAAATAACAATTAGCACCACTAGAGACTATGAAGACATCGCGTCCGAAATTGCCAACGATTGGCGTGCGGGTGGTTTTACGGTCGAAATTAATAACGTCAGAGGCATACCGGAAAACTTTCAAGTCTTAGTCGGGGCTCAAACAATCTCTACCGATCCAGACCAGTATTCGTTGTGGCACTCTACACAGACAAAAACTAACCTAAGTAAATTAAAAAACGTCCGCATTGATAAACTTCTAGAGGACGGAAGGCAGACAATGGCTCAATCCGCAAGAGAGCAAAAATACGACGAGTTTCAAAAATATTTAATCGATGAGGCTCCCGCAGTATTTTTGTATTTTCCTGACAAACAAGTATCGGTTATAAAAAAATATAAAAAGAATCTTGAGGAGATACTAGCTTCCAGTAACTTTCTGAACAAATAAGTTTTGCAGCCATGCATTGAAGAATGCAGATCCTGTTCTGCCTAATTACACAATGTCATAAAAGTATAGGTAAATTTCCTACGAACGAACCATTTATTGCATCTTATTGATACAATCCAGTCATGAACATACAAACCATACATGATTCAAGGTTAACTCCGGGGGAGATTAACCAAATAGCATCCTCATCTAGCTATAATTCTATTTATGATGATTTTGTTGAGCTTTTAAAGAGAAGTAGAAAAAGAGACATTAACAACAAAAACTTGTTTAATTTGGAAATGGAGATGGCTGCCAGAATAATTAAAATAGAAAAAAATATTACTTATCTCAAAAAAACCGCTGACAGAAAAAGTCAAAATAAGGAATGGTTTTCTAGGGAGGTTTATAAAGCGCAGCGAATGGCATACAAGCAAATAATGGATGGTATTGCTTGGAGATTTCTTAATTTTGATAGAGCATCTTTAAGACAGATTGCGGAACATCACAATACAGGAAATTTAAATCCAGGTTTTATTCAAGAAGCGTCAAAGGCGGAGTTTATTGTCAATAATTCTGACCACTTTGTCATACTGAATGATCTCACTAATTTTCTAAGATTTGGTGATTTAACAATTGTATCGAAGGACAAGATATATATTGACGAAATTAAAACAAAAGGTAAATCAAAAGGAGAACAAAAGAAACAACTTGATTCTCTTTTGGAAAATTTGAACAACAAAAGGTTTTCTATTGGAAAAGACACTGCTGACTTTTTACTTGTCCCTGGCAGTGTTCAAAACTTCTTATCAGCAGTTAAAGTGATTACGAAAAAAGCAAAGTTAGATAAAATGGGTATTTTTTCAGAAAGATTAAGCCCGTATCTTTGGGTGTCGTGTATATATTCAAAAAATCTGTTGAGTGTTGAAAAAGATTTTCAAAAAATTAAGCCTTTTCTTCCAAAACCTCCCTTTTCAACTGAAGGGCAAAATGGTTTTATACCAACGACCAACTTGTTCATGTTTGGGGAATTTACTCCAAATTTTGCCCCCTATACAATATTCCCTTTTGAAGAAGAATTAATTGCAGATTTGATTTTTGGAAGGTGTATTTTAACTTCTTATATAAGCCAAAAAAATCTTACAAAATCAATCAACGGAAAAGGGTGGAGTGTTGTATTCCCCGCAA
This sequence comes from uncultured Gammaproteobacteria bacterium, assembly GCA_964349875.1. Classification (GTDB taxonomy): domain Bacteria; phylum Patescibacteriota; class Microgenomatia; order CAYQLK01; family CAYQLK01; genus CAYQLK01. The sequence goes on from CAYGIG010000013.1 coordinate 16,232, forward strand.
GAGAAAAAATAGCTAATAGTTATGATTCTATTAAAAAACCCGAAGACATCAAAAAAGTTGTTTGGGATCCAAAATATCATATTCATTTTACAAAAGAAGGTTTCAAAAGTAGTCTACCAAGGGAAGTTATATTTAGAATTAATACTGAATTTCTATCTGTAAAGGCGATAATTAGTTCCCTTGAATGCGCCAAAAACAGTTACGGTATGTTAAGTAATAAATACGTTACAGGATTTAAGGAAGAAAATAGAATGTGGGCATAAAACGGATTCTTAAGTGCAGGAATACAGGAATTTGAACCCCACCGTTAACCAATGCCCTTTAGAAGACATTTTTTTTGCTGAGTGGGCATGGTTTTTTCCTCAAAAGGAAAAAGAGCCAGCAAAAAACTAAGTGAAGGTTCACGCTGGGAACTCGAGCGGTCAAGAAAGGGCATTGAAAAAAATCTGTTTCTACAAAGTAGAAAACTCACAGAGTGGGAACGCAGGGATTCGAACCCTGGACCAATCGCTTAAGAGGCGACTGCTCTACCACTGAGCTACGTTCCCGAAGAATTAGCTGCCATATTTTACTTACAATAGTCCCGAAAGTATATCCCTAGCAGACAAATAGAAATATTCCCAATCGCTAGCTACATAAATAGAAATTGGCACCTGTCTAGTCAAAAGATTTTGATTTTTATCAGCTGCAGAAAAGTTCAGAGTTACAACTCCATCATCCGGCAGTTTACCTTCGATAATCCACGCCTCTGTTTGAAGCGCATTTATCCCTTCAGTTTTCTCATCGGCTTTGCGGATTTTTAAATCCTCAATCCTTTCTCCGCCGGTAACTCTTGGCACAACATCATTTCCGGCCACCCAAATACTTTGACCGGTATTTTTAAACGCTATCAAAGCGGAAAAATCGCTATTATGCTTGTAAAATCCCCTCAGACTAATGCTCGAGATTTTTGCTTTAGTTTCCTGAAATACGTGACCTATTGTTTTGGGTAAATTTTTAATGACTTCAAAATTTGGCAAAAACCTTTCTGATCTTTCACCTAAAACTTTCGGGTTAATAAAACTAAAGTTGTCGAAAGGTTTATCAGGGTAATCAATAATAAACGGCGCAACCATTACCAAATAGTCCTCGGTCCAAACCGTCTCAAATCCTATCTTGTAGCGCCTTGCAACCTCTTCGGAACTTAATCTGCTAGGGTCATTTTCCACGCCCTCACTGTGCTTCCAGCCAGTTTCGGTTACAAAAACATAATCTATTTTTGCTCCCAGTGATTCCAAAAATGCTTTTTCGTACACATATGATTTAACTGAGGCTTTCCCGGTATTAGTAACCGATGCCGAAAAGTCAGGATTTGGGTAACTGTGTGACGCCCAACCATCAATTAAAGTTAAAAATTCACTATTACTCTTAACTGCCTCGGTAACAAAATATTCAAATGAGGCAAATTCTGGCATTTCATTTGGTGTTGCCGCATCAACCGCACCGTTTAAGATAAAAAAATCGTTTGATTTTTCCTTAAGTTTTTTGGCTTGTTCAACAAATCTATTTGCATAGTCTGCAGGATCAACAGAGCCTCCCCATTCTTGAGCATGATTAGGTTCATTATAAATACTGACAAACCTGGTTCTAGAGGGCCAAATTAAGTCATCCAAAAAATCCGCCCATTCATTGGCATCGCTATCACTTGGCCGTTCCCAGTATCCTTCCGAATTAGGCTTGCCAGCTATTCTGACGACAGGAATCAAATGATCCTCTCTTAGTCGGTTAAATATTTTTTGCCATTTTTCGCTTTTGCGGTCGTTAGCCCTAATTACCATAACCACCCAGCCCCAATCACCATTAGTGTTAACAAGAGTTTTTGCATCCGCAATATCATTTTCCGGCTCATTGAGGTGTATCCCAAAACGGTTATTGGGTGAGGGGATTACTGATTTTGCATTATTCGGCTCTGCTGTTTCAGCACGCAAAACACCTACAGGAACGGCTAGATATATAGTAAGTAAAAATGTAAATATTATTTTTTTCATTTTTTGAAATCTACAATAGACTTACCTAATAT
>CAYGIG010000014.1:0-16445 GCA_964349875.1 uncultured Gammaproteobacteria bacterium
AATTTTTATCTCAATGCCGCAGATGCTCTGGGGCTAAAATATACGATTCTTAATAAAAAAATCGGTTTAGTACGAATTTTTAATGAAACAACCAAGCTTGATATTAGCTCCAATGTACTTAGTGTTAATTCCCAACTTAGCTCAAGTCTTTCATCCAATAAAGTAAAAACATCAACTCTTCTCCAAGCCGGAGATATTCCGGCACCGACTTTCAAAACTTTTAGAAAGGTTTCAAAAGCCACTGATTATGCCCTAGAAAAGTTAGAGAATAAAAAACTAGTGGTCATAAAACCAATAAATGGTTCACTGTCGATTGGAATAACTGTCAATCCGTCGAGCGTGTCACAAATAAATAGTGCGGTCGAGGAAGCTTTTGTTGGTAATTCCAGCATCATGATCGAGGAATACATTCGCGGAAGGCATTTTCGGGTCACCGTTCTCGATGGGACAATCATTGCGATTACTGAACGACTGGCCGCTAATGTAACAGGGAATGGTAAAAGCACTGTCGTTAAACTGATTGAACAAAAAAATATTCAAAGAGAGAAAAATAATCTACCGGCGATATTTCTTCGACCGAAAGATCTTGATTATCTGAAAAAAGAGAAAATCGAATTATCCAAAATTTATCCAGAGGGAGTCCTTATTACACTTCAATTAGGATGTAATTTGGATATAGGCGGAGAACGAGTAAGAATAGATAAAGATCTTGTTCCAGAAATTAATAATCAGCTTTTTGCAAAGGCTGCAAAAGCACTTGGGTTACGATTTGCAGGAATTGACTATATCACTCCGGATATTATGACTCCTCACACCAAAATTGTAACCGCAATCAATGAGATAAACAGTGCGCCTGATCTTGATGTCCATTACCGTGACTCAACTCCAAATGATAATTATGCTGCTATTGGCATACTGACCAAAATATTTAGTCAAAAAATAATTGTCGGAAAAGAAAAATTAACTCCCCTGCCGTTTACACAACAAGTACTAGTAACTGCTGCAAAAAATATTCAAACGAACTAATATTGCGAGTTTTTTTGGCTCTATTTTTTCCCCTGCCCAGAACGACTTGCCTCCGGCCGTTCTTTAATAAATTTTACATATCCAAGGACAAGTGCAATTACAAAACCGATTGTAACGATAATAAATCGAAATTTATCATCACCAGTGGTGATGCTCCTAATGATGCTATAACCCAATGTTAAGACACCACCCAAAAGTAAGCCGTCTGCAATAAGGAGTATCTTACGAAATAGGGTTAGGCTGACAACCAGCGTTATGATTGAGGCAATAATTGCAATCAAGGCAACATTTCGGTTATAAGTTCCCATTTTGCCCGTGTAAACTTTCATCTCTTGGTCGTATTTTTCTTGTTGAGTTTTTAATTGGTAAAAAATTGCTTCATTGACCTTCTCTTCCGGCCGCGCAATTTTTAAATCAATTGGGTATTCGGGTTCTTTGGGTGTGAGATAAAATGCTGCAATACCAAAACCAATAAGTGCTGCAAATAGGACTCCAATAAATAATGTGTAAATAAGTTTGATTATCATATTATTTTTTTTCGTTTATATGCGACGCAATTTTTTTGCTTTTTAAGAAAATGTCGTTTAGTGGGGTATTAAGATCAATTATAAACTCCCCTTGGACAATTTTGTTAAGTGGGTATGTCAGATTTTTTTTGATTTTTGGAATTATCTCTTTATGGCCACCGACGATAATAAATTTAACGGGAAAATCTTTGACGAACCCGTAAACCTCTTGAGTGATTAGTTTGAGATGCCTGTGTAAATGGTCTTCAATGTGACGCATAATTTTGCCTTGCTGGTCCCAAGTGTCGTCACCATGTTTAACTTTTTGGGGCACCTGAGGATCAGATATTTCTTTTTGTTTTTTTATCTTTCCAAAAGAGACAGTAAAAAGTCGCGCTTTTTCTCTGTCTGCGAGCAGTACCAAATATGGCTTGCGCCTCTCAAGTGCCTCAGTGATCGGTTGAATATAAGGGAGGGAAGAAACTTTACAATAGGGTGGCAGGTAAAAATCAAACTCAAGCACCTCCCACAATCTTTCCCCTGAGGTAAAAAATACTAGGCTTTTTGTGCCACGCCCATCATAAACGGTTTCAATATATTCACTAATACGCTCTAGATCTTTTTTGAATTCCTTCTGATCTTCTTTTTTTATATTTTGACGGACCAGAGAGTTAAATGTTGAAGAAATGACAGATGGAGACGCGGACTTTTTGTTTTCTGTCCCTAAATAGATAGTAAGCACCGATGAAGTATCGGCAAATCCTGCGAGTTTTCTTAATACTTTTTCAAGTGTGTTGTCCATATTTTTCACCGTTCCTAGTCATCCATTTACCATTTTGATTTAATCCACCATCAGCCGATTTACTCTAAACTATACTGTCTTTACGGCAATTTTTTTTGGTTGTGACTCGGGGATTTTTGCAAATGTCACCTTCATCACACCATTTTTTGCCTCTGCAATCGGTTCCTTATTGGAATCAATCTCACCAGGAACTAGCGCGCGATAAGAAAAAGAACTTGATGCTTTGCGGTAGTATCTTTTCTTTCTTTCTTCCTCCTCTTTTTCGCCAGTAATAGTCAAGACCCCTTTATCGAAAGTAACCTCGACATTCTTCGGGTCAATTCCGGGTACGGCTGCTTCAACATAAACATTATTGTCGTCATCGGAAATTGAGAGGCCGCTAATTGTTGTGCTTGCCGGTAACAAATCATCTTCCAAATCTTCAAATATGGTCGGCAGTCTCCACAAAGAGCTTGGAACTAATACGTTGTTCATATATTTGCCACCTCCCTTCTTCTTTCTATTTTGTCAGGGTTTGTACTTAAAATTAGGAAGATTTGATATATGATACTGTCCTTAAATAACTTTTGTATGATTTGACCAATTGTTTTTAGATGAATTAAAGTCGGTAAATTTAGGTGAATTGAACGCGGCGCTAATCCCAAACCAGTAATGCTTATATTTGTGGATTGAATTGTGTGCGAGTGAGTCATATGAGTCATAATTGATTAACCTCCTTCCTTAACCTTAATTCCAAGCGCAATATACAATATGCCTTAGTCTCATTCAGTGATAATTGACACGCACAAATAGTGATAGCTATCACATTTTTGGTATACTTTGGGCGCAAAATGTTTAAGGGTATAGAGCAAAAAGTATTTTTATTTTTTAGCCACCCTAAGCCACTGAAATATTAGGGTGGTGAAATTTTTCTCAGGCCAGAAGAGGTTCCTGGAGGGGTTTTTTATCTTAAAAGCGGGTACGTCAGGGATTTTGCAGTTTCGGAAAATGGTGAAGAGTTAACTTTAACTATTTTTAAACCTGGTGATATTTTTCCGCTGCCATGGACAATAAACAATGAACGGATCACTAGATATTTTGAGGCGTTTACACCTATTGAACTATTTCGGAAACCAAGAGAGCAGTTCTTAGTTTTTTTAAAGAGTGAACCCGAAATACTGTATTGGTTAACCAGCGAAATATTATTTCGTCTAAGCGGATTATTTGAACGAATTGAAGGGATAGAATTTGGTAGTGCTTACACCAAGGTCATATCAAACCTTTTAGTTTGTGCGAAAAATTTTGGAAAAAGAGACGACGGGTTGACAGTAATTCAACTACCGCTGACACATCGGCATATTGGTTTGCTTATTGGTATTAACAGGGAAACAACGAGTCGGCAACTAGAAATATTAAAAAGGAAGGGACTAATTTCTTATGACCATAAAATATTAAAAATCAATAATATTAAAAAGTTGGAAAATGAAATGCTAACTCATAGTGCAAAAAGGCAAGGAAAATAATTGTCGTAACTCAATGTATTTTGTATATATACTTAGATGTTCTGATGGAACTTACTACACTGGGATTACCAATAATTTAGACAAGAGAATTCTTAGCCATAACGGTTCAAGGTCGGGTGCGCATTACACAAAAACTAGACGGCCTGTTGAGCTTATATATAAGGAAGATTGCTTAAATCGTTCGATGGCGCTAAAAAGAGAGGGGGAAATCAAAAAACTAACCAGAGTCCAAAAAGAAAAGTTAGTTTTAACCTAACGTGTTGCAGAGCCGACCGCTTCAGAAATATGCTTAAATCCGTTTTTTTGAAGTATTTTTTCAAGCCCTTCATTGATTTCGGCCACCAGCTGGGGTCCCTCGAAAATCAGACCGGTAATTAACTGAACAAGCGAAGCTCCAAGTGTGATTTTGTAATAAGCGTCTTCGGCTGAAAAAACTCCGCCGCATCCAATGATTATTAGTTGATCTCCATATTTTTCGTATGCTATTTTTATTAGTTCATTAGAACGGTTCCATGTTGGTTTTCCGCTGAAGTTGCCTGTCGTAAATTTGGCAACCTCGTCTGCATCTAGAGCTGGATCTTTTCGGTTTTTTTGCAAATTGCCAAAAATGACCCCTGTTACGAATTTGTGTTTACTAATAACACTAAGCAATGCGAGAACTGTTTTGTTATCTTTTTCAATCGGCATTTTGATAAACAACGGTATTGGGATTTTAAGTTTTTGAATGGAGAGCAGCAAATCATTAAGCTTGTGTGGTAAGTAAAAAGATATGTCACCAAAAAGATTCGGACAGCTGATGTTTAATTCGTAGTAACTATGCACAACATCTGAACCTTCAAATATTTTAAACGCAGATACAATATCTGAAATAGATTGGGCTTGATTTAGGCTTGGATCATTTGTTCGCCCAATGCTTATGCCGACGGGATATGCAAATTGTTTACGAGAGAGTTTATTAGAAACTGTAACAGCCCCATTATTTTTGAATCCTTTGTTGACCATTAAAGATTTTGATTTTGGTAAACGACCTAACATCGGTTTAGGATTTCCGCCGTATGCCCTATTTGTAATCGTGCCGACTGATCCAAATCCAAAACCGAGCGATGGCAAGATTTGGGTAAGCTTGGCGTCGTAATCAAATCCAGCAGCTAGTCCAACTGGGGAGACAAAATTAATTCCAGAAATTGTTTGGGAAAGGGTAGGATATTTTTTGTTTTGTGAAAATATTTTTTTAATGACTGCAATTGAAAATTTGTGATTTCCAATAAATTCTGCATAATTAGTAACAAAATTATGAACAGATTCCGGATTAAAATGAAAAAAGATCGGTTTGGCAAATAACTTGTACAAAAGTCTGATAATTTTGTTTCGAAGCATACTTTAACTATACCTTGAAGATTTTGATTTTGATGACGATTTTGGTAGCCTGATAGTAAAAGTGGTACCTAAGTGAGAGTTACTTTTGCTTCTGGCCTTATGCTAACGCAAAATTAAAAGAACTTTAGAGAGTAAATAATATTTTTAACCAGCTCAATATTACTACTTTGTTGCGAGCTATTTTGGACAGAGAAAGTGAGCTGATAGATTTTTCGATTTTTGACAGAAATGGCGGAAATTAGTGTGGAGTTATTTTCGTTTTTTGTAATAATCATAAACTTCTCATTTTCGATTAGAACCGGCTCACATAATACGCCATCCCCTTGCTCGCATTTTAATATCTCTTCAACTGGCACATCGTATTGTTGTGAAACTTTAATGTAGGTCTGAATGCTGTTTTCAGGAGCTTCACTTGAAAAATTTACCGACTCAATAACATCTGATTGCTCTCCCAAAACTAATTTAGAATCTGCTGTTTGCTGCCAAACAGACGGATAAACAATCTGTAATTTACTATCAAAGGTTGTAAATATACTCTGGTCGTCAAAGGATATCGCTGGCTTGGTCTTTGACGTTTCTGGGTTTTGCGATTCTGACTCCTGCTCGCTAGACACATTATCTCTAACTGATATTTTATCTGTTTGCGGTTGATTAATTTTTATAACTAAAAAAAAGGCAGCTACTGCCAAAATAACAATTATAAAAATAATAATTATTAGAAAAAAAATCTTTGTCATATTAATTATTATAATCAGAACACGACGAAGGGCCTATGTAACTTTCGGAAATTTGATCTGAGGCCAATGGGACTTAAATTGATTGAGAAGAAAATCCCCAGAAACTTGTTCAGGTAAAATTACATAATCGGCCCCTAAGTCTCTGAGTTTTTGAGCTTGTTCCTTGTCGTGTGCGCGAACCACAACAGTGATTTGGTTTTTTGATTTTTTGGCCTCTAACAAAATCATTTCATTGTCTGTTAAGTCACTTGCTGTCGAAAGAACCAATCTGGCTTTTTTGATTTGGAGACCCTCAAGTATTTCCTGATCACCGGCATCACCATAAATAATATTTACTCCTTTTTCTCGATACTGAGTAACGATGTGCGGATTAAAGTCCAAAACCACAGTCGATATTTTGTGTCTATGCAAATAATTAACAACTGGTCCCCCCACTTGGTCCGCTCCGATTACTACAACATGGTTTTCCATATCCTGTAAAATTTGGGTTTCGAATAGATGAACTTTTGAGTGATGTTCAAATACTGTGACAAACCGCTTTGTAATTTTGTAAATAAATCTTGAGTTAGTTATAAATACCGAAGAGACAATAATGGAACAAATCGCAACTGCCGCAATCACTGACAGTGACCCCTGCGAAACTAGGCCTGCTTGAACACCGACAAGCAATACAACCAGGGAGAATTCTGAAACCTGCGACAGATTGAGTCCTGTTTTAAACAATGTATGCTTTCTGAAACCGAAAATTCCTAAAAGGAACATATAAAGAATTGGTTTTATCACAACTGCAAAAAAGGTAAAAATGGCAATAGTCGGCCAGTATCCAATGACGCTTAGTATATTTGCCTGGAGCCCTAGGTAGATAAAAAACAGCGTAAGGAAAAAATCCCTTAATGGTTTAATTTTACCTTGGATCTGTAAATGATACGGGGATGAGGCTAACGCGACTCCTGCCAAAAAAGCTCCAATTACAACTGAGAATCCTGAAACAACAGCGACGGTTGTAAAAACAAAACACCAAGTAATGGCCGTTAGAAAAAGAAGTTCGACCGACTTGGCTACCGCGTCAAATATTTTTTCGAGAACATATCGGGAGAGCAGAAATGTAAGAGCAAAAAGTCCAAGAGCTTTAGCAATCAAAATCAAAATTGGCAGACTCTGCTGAAAACCCAGTCCCACTGTTTGATCACTAATCGATATAACCATCAAAACAACTATTGCCACAAGATCTTCGATCAGAAGTATTCCTATGGAAAGTTTTCCATGCAAGGATGCTAATTCCCGTTTTTCCAAAAGCATCTTGACGACAACCACGGTTGAGGAAAAGGCTAATCCCAGCCCAAGATACATACTAACCCCTGCGTCAAAGCCTAAAGCGCTTGCAATGGTAAATCCCGCAAGAGAACTGATAATAATTTGTCCTAAGGCGGAAAAAAATATCGGGATACCAAGAGATTTTATTTCTCTTAAATCTAATTCCATGCCGATTAAAAAAAGCACAAAAGCAATCCCGATCTCCGGCAATGTCTCAAACACGGGAGAATGAGTCGGATCAATTAAACTTAAAATTGAGATAAGAACCCCAGCCGACAGGTACGCAACAACCAATGGTAATTTAAGTTTTAGGGTAATAAAGCCAATTAATGAGGAAAGACTTAGAGCGACAGCGAGTTGTGAAAAAATGTTATCCATTGTTATATGGGCAAATATATAAAGGTGATTTTCAAATTATCGTCTATTTATAGATTATACGATTTAGGAACATTTTAGTACTGGATCAAATATATGACCTGTTCGCAGGCAACTTCTAGTTACTCGCTCGCATTTATTCATAACTTCGGATAGCTCGTTATTTTATAAATGTTGAGTGCTCGCTTTTTGCAAAAGCTATGCCTCGATTTTTGTTTAGCAAAAATTGCACTACGTCCTGCATGATAGCTTGCTTCGCAAACTATCCTGTAATATTGATATTTAGCTTCAAAAAGAATACAATTGTTTGGTTAGGTAGATGAATAAAATGACTCGTGGATTTTGGGATAATCTGAATAAACCGATAATTGCATTGTCACCGATGGATGGCGTTACTGATGCGGCTTTTAGGTACATTACTGACAAATACAGCAGACCGGATATTCTTTTTACAGAATTTACTTCTGTTGAGGGAATTGGCGCCGGAGCAGAAAAGCTGTTAAGTGCATTTGTTTATCACAAATCGGACACTCCAACGGTCGGCCAGATTTTTGGATCAACACCTGATGATTTCTATAAAACGGTTTTTGTTTTGGCTGAAATGGGATTTGATGGTGTTGATATTAATATGGGCTGTCCAGACCCGCATGTGGCAAAGAAAGGCGGAGGCGCTGGACTTATTAGAACCCCAAAATTGGCAAGAGATATAGTAACTGCTTCAAAAAAGGGGCTTAATGACTGGGCAGACGGGAAACAAATCGAAGACGTTGGACTCCCTGAAACTATTACGCTCTGGGTTAAAAATTTCGTAATAAAAAACAATATTATTCCTGTTCGCCGCGAACTACCAGTTTCGGTTAAAACCAGAATCGGATATGAAAAACCAGTGACTCGCGAATGGATTGAAAACTTATTATCCGTCGAGCCGGCCAATATTTCTCTGCACGGAAGGACATTAAAACAGCTTTATAGCGGAACTGCCGATTGGGATGAAATTGCAAAAGCTGCTGAGCTTACAAAAAAGACGAAAACAACTTTACTCGGAAATGGAGACGTTAAATCTATTCCGGAAGCTTTAAAGCAAATAAAAAAATACCAAACTGACGGGGTTTTGATTGGCCGCGCTGCGTTTGGTAATCCCGCAATATTTAACAACTCACCATTGTCAGTCTCTGACAAACTAAAAATTGCAATTGAGCACTGCGAGGCTTTTGAGGAAATGACTCCTGAATTAAATTTTCTGTCAGTAAGAAAACACTTGGCATGGTATTGCAAAGGTTTTGACAATGCCAGCGACAGTCGAATCGCCTTGATGCGATCGAACAACGCAAAAGAGGTGAAAATAGTTATAAAACAGTCTTTAAGAAATCTTTAAATATTTGTTTTCAACCAAGCCAAAATATCGCCAACTGCTTGGGTATTTTTTAATAACTCAACACCGTGAGCTTTGGATTCTGAATAAATTTTGATTGATTTTGGATTCGACGACTTAGAGAAAAAAGTCTGGGAGGACAAACTGTCTGACTGGTCAGTAACAAAAAAGATGTTTGAAGGATGAAAATTTTGAATATTATTACCCTGCAGTGGACCTTTTGTAGTTGATGGTGAAATAGCGACAGTTGCTGAAACAGAATTTTGATCAGATCCTGCATAGACGTATGCAATATTGGCACCAATGCTAGCGCCAAGAACACCAATATGCTCTTTGTCGATACCTTCGGTTTCTCTTATATACTCAACTGCAGCTGACAGGTCCCCCATCATAGAATCGAGATATTTATCGGAGGGTTCTTTTGGCACTGCTGAAATGGACTCACCCATTCCTCTGTTGTCATACACAAGGACTCGATACCCGTTATTTAACAAGACCGGGATAAAATTTGACCAATCTGATCTATCAGAGTCGAATTGATGAATTAAAATTAAGGATTTATAAGGGGGCAGAACATTAGTGGGGGTATAAATAGTTGCAGATATTGTTGACTTATCGTTCGTCAGAAAACTTACTTCGCTGCCGAATATATTTGGAGCTGGCGTGATAGTTAAACTGGGCGATTGATTATTTTTAGCAGGTACGGAGAGTGTACTGCTGTTTAATTTAAAAACAGTTGTAAGTAAGGCTACAACAGCAAGTGTCAGTATTAAAATAAACAGTCCTGGTTTCATTAAATATTTTTTAAACTAATTTTAATTCTATCAATGCAAGTGTCTTTACCTAACACTTCCATTGTTTCGAATAGCGGAGGGGTTGCCGTGCTTGAGGTAACCGCCACACGAAGTGCCATAAAAACCATTCCGGCTTTTTGCTCGGTTTTTTCGACGTAACTTCTAAAAGCACCCTCTAGATCGTCTGCTTTAAAACCTTCAATTTCGGAGAAGATTACCAAAGCGTCGCTGAGGATTTTTTTTATCGCGCCTTTTTCATTTTTACCAATTAAATCCTTCTCATTTGGAACAAATTTACTAAAGAAAAAATTAGAGAACTTTTCAAAATCGCGAAGAGTGACCATTCTTTCTTTCACTAGAGGAATAACTTTTGTAATACTATTTTTGGGAATTTTTGGGTCTACGAATCCTCCGTCGATGATTTTTTGTGCAAGATCATCATTATCCAGAGCGCGAATATATTGACCGTTATACCAATTTAGTTTATCCAGATTAAAAACTGGCATGGTCGGATTAATGCCTTTAATGTCAAAGGCCTTTATTAATTCTTCTCTTGTGAAGATTTCCTGATCTGTCTTCGATGACCAGCCCAATATCGCCAGGAAGTTAAATAATGCTTCAGGTAAATAACCGTCGTCACGATATTCTAAAGCCGATTTGGCACCGTGGCGTTTGCTAAGTTTCGCCTTATCATTACCAACAATTAGTGGCAGGTGTCCAATTAGCGGCGGCTCCCAGCCAAGCGATTCGTAAATTTGAAGATGTTTTGGTGTGGACGAAATCCATTCATCTCCTCTTAAGGTGTGAGATATTTCCATTAAGTGATCGTCGATTACATTGGCGAAATGATAGGTTGGAAATCCGTCAGATTTGATAGCGACAAAATCACCAAAGGAATCATTTTGAAAGGCAACATGACCGTGCACCAAATCATCCCAACTAGTTTCACCAATATTTGTTTTGACCTTGAAAAATAGAGCGCCGTCTTGTGGGTAAAGAAAGCCTTTGTCGGTTAATTCTTTGGCGTATTTAGCATAAATATCTTTACGCTGGCTCTGGGTGTATGGCCCGTAATCTCCCCCCAAAGAAGTACTTTCATCAGGTTCAATTTCCAGCCATTGATGGATGGCTTCAATTTGTTCAACTGATCCAGGGACAAGTCTTGCTTGATCGGTATCTTCGATGCGCAGAATAAACTTGCCATTGTTTGCCTTGGCAAAAAGCCAATTAAAAATAGCTGATCTGGCATAACCAATATGCGGCGTGCCCGTCGGGCTCGGCGCGCTACGAACTCGAACTTTTGCATTCATAATAGTCGTACCCTTAGATTGTTATATACTTTATATTGTAATGAGTATTGTACAAGATATAATTATTTTTTGATTTAATCTCAATAAAAGATGTCAAGCTTAACTGAAACTGCCAGTTTAGTTAAAAGGGTAGGAGTATTTGGTGTTATTGGAATAGTGACTATAGCCGTATTGGTTATAAGTTTGGTTGCCGGAATTTCTATAAAAAATAAATATTTTCCTTCAAAAGCCAAGGCGGTTGTGCTAAGCCAATTTGGACAACTCCCAAAAATTAATTTTCTATCAAAGAACTCCTTTGACGAAGGTAAAATCAATTTTCAAATCGAAACTGTCTCAGGGGACTTGGGCACATTGTCTGAACATGAAAAAGTATTTAAACTTGTTGTCCAGACACCCGCGATATTGGCTTTAGAAAATGCAAAACTTACGGCAGAAAAAATGGGGTTTGTGTCTGAGCCTCAAATATTAGAAGGTTCTGTGTACCAATGGATTGACGATGCCTCAGGAAAGACTTTGACATACAACGTAGTAACTAAAAATTTTAATATCGAATCTGACAGAATATTTTCTCCAGAGTATATTTCCACGACTCCTCCTGGTAACGAAGAAGCAATAAGAATTGCAAAAAACTGGTTGTCGGTTAACGATTTGTATAAAAAAGATTTTGAGGAAAATAAAACTTCAACTACACCCATCAAAGTTGAGGTTACACAACTAAAAAAAGCACAATCACTCTCAGAAGCGAATTATGTTCAGGTAAGCTTTAGACGTAAAAATATAAATGAATTGCCAATCGTAGAAGCAGCTGAAAATGGTTTAGTCTCACTGCTAATAACTGGAAACAGGGGTAAAGAATCTGTTGCACAAGTAAATTACAGATATAATCAGGTTGATGCCGACTCGTTTTCTTTTTATCCACTTAAAACAAGTGAAGAGGCATTCACACAGTTAAAAATGGGTGAAGGTAAGGTAGTTAGCTCACCAATTGTTTCTGGAACGGTATTTATCAGAAAAGTCTACTTGGCTTATTATCTATCAGACTTCGATGAAGAATATCTCCAACCTGTAGTGGTTTTTGACAGTTTGGATGGCTTTCTAGCTGTCGTAGCTGCAATAAAAGATGATCAGTTTATTCCTGAGAGCCAGAATAATTCCGCAAAACCGAAGCCAAGCGGAGTGCAATTAGAAAAAACTGAGTAGATTCAGTGTTGTTTTTGGGGTTTTTGATACGATACGAAAAACTTGTATTTCCTATACCCGACTTATTTAAAATAACTATTTCTAGTAGTCAACCCAGCTGAAATTTTGATAAGCCCATTCAATAAACAACTTGCTCTCTTCAAAGCGATTTTGGGATCCTAATAGAACAATAATTAGATCCCTGCCGTTTCTGTCGGTTAATGTGACTAAATTCTGACCGGCACCATCTGTGGTTCCGGTCTTACCGGCTATTACCCCTGGTACATTGAAAAGTAATTCATTGAGATTGGTAAGTGAATAGGTTTTGCCGGCTAATGTATTATTCATTACAAGTGCTCTGGTGTTGGAAATCTGTTCAATAATCGGAGACTCAAGAAATGCAGCTTTGGCAAGTTTTGCCAAATCTCCCGCAGTTGAGTAAAGATCGGGGGAATCAAGTCCAGCTGGATTGGAAAAATTAGTATCATTCATGTTTAGCTCCTTGGCTCTTTCATTCATACGATAAATGAAGGTCTGATAATCAGCTGAACAGTTATCGGCTAGTGCAAAGGCTGCGTCGTTTGCGGAAGAAATTAAAGTGGCAAAAAGAAGATTGCGAACAGTAATTCTTTCACCTTGTGATAAGCCTATTACTGTCCCGTCGACACGAGCTCTTTTGACTATCGCAACTTGATCCGGAACGCAAGACTCAAGCGCAACGAGGGCCGTCATGAGTTTGGTCGTAGATGCTGGAAGCAGTTTGCTGTCTGGATTGTGAGCAAAAAGTATGACACTTGAATTTGGATCCACGACAAAAAGCGATTTTGAAGTTGTAAATGGAGAGAGTGAAGAATTTTGGTTTTTTTGTGGATACGAGCTTGGTAAGCTTAAAAACTTTGTATTGATCGTTTGCGGAGATGTAAAACTCTTCAAGTTCTGAAACAACTTATCTGAATAATAATTTGGTGACTTGGTATTTATAAGCAAAACAAAAACCAGCGCAAAAAAGAACAAGGCAGGATATTTCTTGCCAAGAACTGCTAAAAAGGACGAAAATTTATGGCGTGATCCTTTTAAGGTCTCGCGGGAAGAGGGTCGCTTTTTTGACATTATCTAAATTTAAAAATTTTGCTGTTAATCTTTCAAGTCCGATTGCTAGTCCTCCATGCGGCGGCATTCCAAACCGAAAAGCCTCTAAATAACTCTCGAAATTTTTCGGATCGAGATTCCTCTGCCTAATTTTGGCTACTAGTTGATCGTAATCGTGAATTCTTTGTCCGCCAGTTGTAACTTCAATCCCTCTGTATATTAGATCAAAACTGTCTGTAACTGTCGAGTCGTCGATGCTTGGATAAGCGTAAAAAGGACGTTTTGACGTAGGAAAGCGGGTAACAAAAACAAAATCTGTATCATGATTTTTCAAAAAATAACTACTTAAGTCTTTTTCGTCTTGAGGCTCTAAATCCGGTTCGCTGGTATTGTCGCGTCCAAATTCTTTTTTTATCAGCAATTGGGCGTCAGCGAGCGAAATAATAGGGATTTTTTTGGGAAGTTTTGGTAATTCGACGTTGAAATCTGAAAAAATACGAGAGGCTTTTCCTGATAATTCATCGATTAGTTCGAATAAAAATTTCTCTTCAATTTCCATTATTTCGCTAAACGAGTTAATGTAACCCATCTCCAAATCCAGACTCGTGTATTCATTTACGTGGCGAGAAGTGTCATGTTCTTCTGCTCTAAAAACCGGACCGATTTCGTAAACCCTGTCAAACACCCCTGCCATAATTTGTTTATAAAACTGAGGACTCTGGGCAAGGTATGCCTTTCTGCCGAAGTAATCAACTTTAAAAAGATTGGCTCCGCCTTCAGTGGCAGTTGCAACAATTTTTGGAGTGAAAATTTGTGTGAACCCAAGTTTTCTTAAAGTAGTCGAAAAAGTGTCAGCGATTATTGACTGAACGACAAATATATCTCTCTGTTTGGGATTGCGCAAAGTGAGCGGGCGATGATCAAGAAGGGTGTCGATTGCAAGATCTAAATCTTTAGCTGATAGGTCAAAAGGAAGTTCTTGAGAGTGACTTAGGATGATAATTTCTTCAGCGGATAACTCAACTTTTCCTGTTTCTATTTCAGTATTTATCAGGTTATCAGGGCGAGATTTGATAGTTCCAGTGATCTGAATTGTGTCCTGTGGAGAGATCTGCTCCCCGTTTTTTACAACTACTTGAATAACCCCGCTACGGTCAAGTAAGTCAAGAAATTTTAGCTTTCCATGGTCTCGAACTACCGCTACTCTTGCTGAGATGGTAACTGACTCGTTTATTTTGGCGGATGCTTCTAGAATTGTCATAGATGTGATTTTAACAGACTATCATTACTTGTAAACTCTTTTAACTCAAGTTAACAACTCTCATTAAACAATTTTGAACCCAAAATTTTAGTTTACAGTTACAGATTGGGATATTTTTTAGTATAAACGATTATCTGTTCAATTTTCTGATCTGGGATCTAGCATGAGAGGTAACTACAAAATCTAACCAATCAATGTTTGGGGTTTTGTCGTATTTACTTGTTATAATCTCAACAACGTCGTGGCTTTTTAATTTGTGATCTAACGAAACTTGTTTGCCGTTAACCAAAGCGCCGATACAGTTATTTCCTATTGTCGTATGTACTGAATAAGCAAAATCAACCGGTGTGGAATTAACTGGAAGATCTTGCACGTCACCGGCAGGAGTAAAAATAAAAATTCTTTCAGAAAACAAATCAATTTTTAAACTTTCTAAAAGTTCTTCGTTTGACTTGACCTCATTTTGCCAGGAAGATAATCGTCGCATTATTTCAACTTTTCTTTCATCAGCAACAAATCCTTTTTGAGTCTCTTCCCCTGTGGAATGATGTTTTTTTTCTGAATAATGCCAGTGAGATGCAACTCCATGTTCCGCCTCTTTATGCATTTCACTATCCCGTATCTGAACTTCAATAATATTTCCACTTGGCCCAAAGATTGCCGTATGCAGCGATTGATATCCGTTGTTTTTAGGGTTGGCAATATAATCTTTAAGATATCCCGGAAGGGGCCTGTATGTTTTGTGCACTAAACCTAGAACTCGGTAACAGTTTTCAATATCATCGACAATAATTCTCATTGCGAGTAGGTCGTAAATTTTTGAGATATCCCCCTGTATTTCATCACGATTTAATTTTCGATAGAGAGAATAAATGTGTTTTTTGCGCGATTGGATTTTAAATTTTATTTTTTCTTGTTTTAAATTTTCGGATATTTTCTGTTCTGCTTCAGAAAGCGATTTATCGAGTTTGGCAAATCTGCTCGTTGCTACTTTTAGCGTTTGCGCATACTCTGTAGGGTGAAGGTAAGGAAAACTTAGATCCTCAAGCAAACCTTTCATTTCTCCAATACCAAGCCGTTCAGCAAGAGGCGCAAAAACCTCCAAAGTTTCTTTGGCAATTCGTGCTTGCTTATGAGGAGGTAAAAATTCTAACGTCTGCATGTTGTGCGTTCTGTCTGCTAACCGAATAATCGCAACTCTAATATCGTTGGTTGCAGCCAAAAACATTTTTCTTAAGTTTTCCACAAACTCTTCTTTATCTGAGGTAAGCCGAATGCTTTTTAGATTCGTTACACCTTCAACAAGCTCGTTTACCTTTTCTCCAAATTCACGTTTTAAGTCTGTGGGGGTTGCTGCGGTGTCTTCTAAAGTATCGTGTAATAAGGCTGCAGCTAAAGCTGTCGAGTCGTACATATTGAAATCAATCAAAATAGCTGCCACGTTTAAAGGGTGGACTATATATGGATCTCCAGAGGCGCGCATTTGGCCATCGTGCGCAAGAAATGCGAAATCAAAAGCCTTTTTGACAAACTCGAAATCTGCTTCTGGTGAAGCAGTTTTTAATTTTGATTCAAGTTCTTTGTATGTTTTGATCACCTGTTGGTGCTAAATCAATTAATATCAGCTGCAGACTTTTCTTCCCATTAAAGTCATTAAGGTTGAGGGTAAATATTATATCAACAGAATCGCCAGGTCGGAAATTGGCGGATTTTTCTGCTAATCTAAATCCAATGGCAGAAATACTATTAAATTCTATTTTAATATGAGACTGATCAGACCCGATCTTTCTCAGGCTTAAGA